>MKSH01000015.1:0-15725 GCA_001898095.1 Solirubrobacterales bacterium 70-9
GCACCGCTTCCTCGACGAGGATCCGCGCGACGTCTACGGCGCCCAGTTCGCCGAGACGGTCGCCGGCACCGACAAGACGACCGCCGAGATCGTCGGCGAAATGTACCGGCCGGATATCGAGGTCGAGCAGGCCGAGCACGGGCTGCGCGTCTTCGCCGTGCGCGAACTGGACGCCCAGACGCGCCACCTGCGGGTGACCAACCTGCTCTTCCCGAACGCCTTCGTGGTGCCCTTCGGCGGCGACCGGGTGTTCTGCCAGTGGCACGTCCCGATCGACGACGAGCACCACTACTGGTACATGATCTTCTACGACTTCAAGGACCAGACGGACAAGGAGACGCTGCTCCAGCAGCGGCTCGAGAACGTCACCCTGCCCGACTATCGGCCGACCCGGAACCGCGACAACAACTGGGGCTTCGACGCCACCGAGCAGAACGAGCTCACCTACACCGGGATGGGCCTCGACATCAACGTCCACGACCAGTGGGCGGTGGAGAGCATGGGGCCGATCCAGGACCGCACGGTGGAGCGCCTCGGCGTCTCCGATCGCGCCGTCACCTCGAATCGCCGGCTGCTGCTGAAAGCGATCAAGGCGATGGAAGCGGGGCAGCCGACCCCGGCCCATCCGCTCGACGAGACGGCGGCGAAGGAGCTGCGCGGCCCGCTCGCGATCGACACCGTGGTCCCGGCCGAGGACTGGCAGGAGAAGTGGCGCGACAACGAGGCCGAGCGCCGCGAGAGCTCCCCCTGGGCGGCCGGCCAAGAGGTCCACTGATGCACCAGCGCTCCGCCGACGAGCGCCCGAAATCCTTCGGCGGCTCGGCGCGGCCGATGCTGGCCGCCGACCGCGACGGCTTCGTCGACCGCCACGAGCTCTGGGGCGAGGCCGAGCACGCCGCGGCGGCGCAGATCCGCCGGGTGATCGACGAGCGCGGGATCGAGATGATCCGCGTCGCCTTCGTCGACCAGCACGGGACCCTGCGCGGCAAGACGCTGGTCGGCGACGGCCTCTGGTCGGGCCTCCGCGGCGGTTGCCGGGTTCCCTCCTCGCTCGTCCTCAAGGACACCTCCGGCAAATCGGTCTACCCCGTCTTCAGCCACGACGCCGGGACCGGGGTCGAGGGCCTCGGCGGCGCCGGCGACCTCGTCCTGGTGCCCGACCCGAAGACCTTCCGGGTCCTGCCCTGGGCGCCGAACACCGGCTGGGTCCTCTGCGACGTCCACTTCCCCGACGGCCGGCCGGTGGGCTTCTCGACCCGGCGGATCTTCCGCGAGGCACTCGACGGTCTCGCCGCGCGCGGTTACGGCGCGACGATCGGGGTCGAGCTCGAGTTTCACGTCTTCCGCCTCGCCGAGCCCGCGCTCGAGGACAAGAACGTGGCCGCGCCCGGGCGGCCCGGCGCGGCGCCGGTCCTCACCCCGACCACGCGCGGCGCCCAGCTGCTGCGCCAGGAGGACCTGGACTCCCTCGACGATCTCGTGCAGGCGCTCTCCGCCGGCCTGCTGGCGATCGACCTGCCGCTGCGCTCGCTGGAGCTCGAGTTCGGGCCCAGCCAGCTGGAGCTGACCCTGGCCCCGCGGCCGGGCCTGGAGGCCGCCGACGACGTCGTCCTGGCCCGCATGGCGGTCCGCCAGATCTGCCGCCGCCACGGCTACCTCGCCACCTTCATGTGCCGCCCCGCAGGGGCCGACACCGTCTCCTCGGGCTGGCACCTCCACCAGTCGCTGGTCGACCTCGAGACCGGCGGCAACGCCTTCATCCCGCGCGAGGGCGGCACGCTTCTCTCGACCGCCGGGCAGCGTTACCTCGGCGGCCTGCTCCGGCACGCCTCCGCCGCCGCGGTCTTCACCACGCCGAGCATCAACGGGTACAAGCGCTACCGCCCGTTCACCCTGGCGCCGGACCGGATCTGCTGGGGGATCGACAACAAGGGGGCGATGGTGCGGGTGGTCGGCGGCGCCGACGACCCGGCGACGCGGCTGGAGAACCGCTCCGGCGAGCCGGCCGCCAACCCCTACCTCTACATGGCTTCCCAGATCGCCTCCGGGATGGCCGGGATCGACGGCGAGCTCGACCCCGGCGAGCCGACCGAGGACCCCTACGTCGCCGACGTGAAGCTCCTGCCGGCGAGCCTGATGGAGGCGCTCGACGCGCTCCGCGCCGACGACATCTTCGCCGCCGCCTGGGGCCAGGAGATCATCGACTGGATCCTCACCTTGAAGTCGTCGGAGGTCCAGCGCTACCTGGCCGACGTCTCCGGCTGGGAGCAGCGCGAGTACTTGGGGCTGCCGTGAGCGCCGCCTACGGTCCAGAGGCGTTCGCGGTCGTCGGCGATCTGCGGACGATGGACCCGGAGCGGCCACGAGCCGCGGCGATGGCGGTGCGCGACGGGCGGATCCTCGCGGTCGGCAGTCGCGACGAGGCGTTGGCGGCGCTGCCCGCGGGGGCGCCGGTGCGGGAGTTGCCGGGGACCGTGGTCCCCGGGCTGATCGACGCCCACGTCCACACCCTCTATGCCGGACTGGAGCGCCGCCGCCTGGACGTCAGCGACTCGAAGTCGGTCGCCGAGATGCTCGACCGGATCGGCGCGCACATCGCCTCCCGCCAGGGCGAGAAGGACGACTGGCTCGTGGTCGCGGCGCACGTGCAGGCCGAGGAGCTCGCCGAGAAGCGCCTGCCGACGCGGGCCGACCTCGACCCTGTGACCGGCGGCCGGCCCGTCTTCCTCGATCGCCGCACCCACGATGCGATCGCCAACTCGGCCGCCCTGGCGGCGGCCGGGATCGATGCCTCGACCGCCGATCCGGTCGGCGGCGAGATCGAGCACGACGCCGCGGGCGAGCCGACCGGCCTGCTGATCGAGCGCCCCGCCGCGGACCTGGTCTGGGGCCTGGTGCCGCCGATCGGCGAGGAGGAACGGCGCACCGCCCTGCGGGAGATCCAGCCGCTGTACCACGCGCAGGGCATCGTCGGCGCCGCCGAGCCCGGCCTGAACCCGGCGGAGATGGGCACCTACCAGGCGGCCCACGCGGCCGGCGAGCTTGGCCTCCGCACCTTCGCGATGCCGCTCGCCGACACCGACCTGCCGGTCGAGGAGCTGCTGGGCGGCTTCCGCGGCACCGGCGTGCGGACCGGCTTCGGCGACGAGATGCTGCGGATCGGCGGGGTGAAGGTCTACCTCGACGGGACCGGCTCCTTCGGCAGCGCCCTGATGCGCGAGCCCTGGCCCGGCACCGACGGCTACCACGGCAACCAGACCGCGCCGACCGAGACCTTCCGCGCGATCGCCCGCTTCTGCGCCGAGGAACGCTGGTCGCTTGCCGTCCACACGGTCGGCGGCGCCGCGATCGACCTCGCCCTCGACGCCTTCGCGGAAGCGAACGAGCTGGCCCCGATCGCCCCGCTTCGCTTCTCCGTCATGCACGCCTACCTCTGGCCCTCGGAGGAGAACTTCCGCCGCGCGCGTGAGCTCGGCGTCTTCGCCTCGATCCAGCCGGGGATGCAGTGGCGGGTCGCTGCCACCCCCGCCAACCGCCTCGACGCCGCGGCCGCCGCGGCCGCCTCGCCGTTGCGCGACTGGCACGACGCCGGGGTCGAGGTCGCGGGCGGCAGCGACGGTCCCGACTTCCCCCTCGCCCCGCTCTTCGGCATGTACCAGGCGCGCAGCCGCGCCGCCTTCGGCTACGACGGCCCGGTCGGGCCCGAGCAGGCGATCGACGGCGAGCGGGCGCTGGCGATGTGGACGACCGGCGCGGCCCGCTACTGCTGGGCGGAGCACGAACGCGGCGCCCTGCGCCCCGGCCTGCTCGCCGACTGGGCGGCGCTCTCGGTCGACCCGGTGGAGTGCGAGGTGGCGGAGCTCGCCGAGGCGAGCGTCCTGCAGACCGCGCTCGGCGGCGAGGTCGTGCACGAGGTGTGACGGACGATCCGGAGAGGAGAGCAGGATGTGCCGTGAGACGAAGGTCGTGGTCGTCGGGGGCGGGGTCCTGGGCACCAGCGCCGCCATCCATCTGCTGCGGGCCGGGGTCGGCCACGTCACCCTGGTCGAGCGCGACGGGGTTGCGCAGGGGACATCCGGCGCGGGCGCGGGTTTCGTCGCCCCCTGGTCGCTCGGTTCGCCCGACGAGTGCGGGGCGGAGGAGGCGGCCCTCGCCGACTACGCGATCGACTTTTACCGCGAGCTCAACGCGGCCCGCCCCGAGGCGCCCTACCGGCAGCGCGGCTGCCTCTGGATGGCGCAGACCGAGCGCGATTGGCCCTCGGTCGAGCGCCGCCACACCGAAGGGCCTGCCGACTCGCGCATCGTCGAGCCGGAGGAGATCGAGAAGCTGACCGGCGGCGTGGTGCGGGCGGCGGGGATCCTCCGCGGCGTCTACCACCCGAGCAGCGCCCAGATCTCGGCCGAGCGGGCGACGAGGGCGCTCGCCGCCCTCTTCGCCGCCGAAGGGGGGACGCTCCGCGAGCGCACCCCGGTGCGCGGGCTGGTGGTCGAGGACGGCCGGATCGCAGGCGTCGACACCGCCCACGGGCGGATCGAGGCCGACCGCGTGGTGATCGCCGCCGGGGCCTGGACCAACGCCGTGCTCGCCGAGCTGGGTCAGTCGCTGCCGATCGCGCCGATCGCGGTCTCGCGGATCGTCACCGAACCGTTGGGCATGCCTGGCGACCTGCCGCTGCTCTTCGTCAAAGCCCTCGACTCGGGGCTGAAGAAGTCGATCTGGGTGCGCGAGGAGGACGGCCGGCTGATGTTCGGCGCCAACTACGACACGCCTTCGCGCCTCACCTTCATCGAGGACGGGGTGCCGGAGCGCTTCGACCAGGTCGACCTCGACGGCGTCCTCGAGGTGAAGCGCGCGGCGGAGACCCTGACCACGGCGATCCCGGCCCTGGTCGAGTACAAGAGCTTCCGGATCAAGCACGGAGCCCCCTGTTACACGGTCGACGGCCGGGCGATCGTCGGCGCGCTGCCGGGGGTGGGGAACCTCTACGTGATGGCCGGCTGCAACGAGCAGGGGGTCACCCACGGCCCCGGGTTCGGTCGGGTGATCGCCGAAACGATCGCTGCCGGCGGCAGCGACTTCGTCGACGCCGCGGTCTGGTCACCGGGACGTTTCGAGGGCGAGCCGCAATCCCCGCGCGAGGTCGCGGCGGCACTCTGATGGCCCTCTCGGTCCACGACCAGGAGATCCTCCGTCGCCGCGTCTACGGGCTGGTCGACGACGAGCTGCTGGCCGAGCACCGCGAGCGCCCCTTCGGCCCCCACTCGCCGCGGCTGATCGAGGTGCTCGATTTCCTGCGGCGGAATCCCGACCCCGAGCAGCCGCGGTACCTGGTGCTGGACGACGACGAAGGCTTCGAAGTGGGGATGAGGTCGAGCGAGCGTGGCGGCCCGCCGACCTCGGTCGACGACGAGCGCTTCAGCACGCGAGAGGAGGCGGAGCACGCCGTCTTCCTCCGTCGCCTCGCCGACTACGGAGCGCTGCGTGGAGACCTCCTCCCGCATGGCGGGAGCAACGCTCCACGGCCGACCGATGACCTTCCTTATCCCGACGGTGGAGGTGCGGAGTGAGTGGGACTGCGGGTGACGTCCTCGTCCCGGCGGGGACGATCGGCTATCTCGACGCGATCAGCGCCGCGCCGGGGGAGACGGTGAAGCTCCGCGTGTCCTCGTCTGCGCCGACCTGGCGCGCCGAGCTGCTGCGGCTCTACGCGCTCGAGATCCCCGGCTTCGGCGTCGAGCGCCGCGCCGATCCGGTCCCCGGCGTCGAGCCGATCGAGCGCGAGGGGATCGAACAGACGACCGCGGTCGGTTCCTACGGTCTCGCCGCGCCGCTCGGCCTCGACCAGTTCGACGCCCCGCTCCCCATCACCGCGACGATCTGCCCGACCCGCCCCGGCGCCGGCCCCGAGGCGGCCCTCGCCCAGCGCGACGAGGCCGCCGTCGCCGGCTGGTCCCTCGGCCTCGACCCCGCCGGCCGGCCCCGCCTGTGGGTCGCGACCGACGCAGACGCCCTCGACCTGACCACGCCCGAACCCCTGAAACAGGGCTGCTGGTACCGTCTGACGGCGACGATCGACGCCGGCGCCGCCCGCGCGACCCTCGCCGTCGACCCCGTCGGCACCTTCACGAGCAATCGCCTCGCCACCGGCCGCGGCGGCTCTCACCGAGTCGAGGCGAGCCTCACCGGCGCCCTGCAGCCCGCCGCAGCTCCCCTGCTCCTCGCGGCGGCGGCGCTCGACCCGAACGGCCAACCGATCGAGGGCTTCGACGGCAAGGTCGAGTCCCCCGCGATCCACACCACCGCCCCCGCCGCGGCCGCCACCTGGGACGCGTCCCTGTCGATCACCCGCCACGGCATCGACCTCCCCTCGCAACTCCGCAACACCGATGCCGCCGGCCCGCACTTCACCCTGGTCAACCACCCCACCCGCGCCGTCACGAGCAGCACCTGGGACGGCCAGGTCGACGACTTCCGCTTCGCCCCCGACCAGTACGCCGCCGTCCACTTCCACCGCACCGACATGACCGACTGCGGCTGGGAGCCGCAGGCCGAGATCGTGCTGCCCGCCGACCTGGCGAGCGGCGTCTACGCCATCCACCTCACCGACCCCGATGGCGGCGAGGACCTGGTGCCGCTGATCGTGCGGCCGCCCGCCGGCACCACGACCGCGCCTGCGCTGCTGGTGCTCTCGACCAACAGCTACCTCGCCTACGGCAACGACCACGTCGGCGTCGACAGCCCGCGCACCCAGGTCTGGAACCAGATGGTGCCGGCGCTCGACGACTGGGAGCGCTTCCGCGACGCCCACCGCGAGGTCGGCCTCTCCCTCTACGAGGTCCACTCCGACGGCTCCGGCGTCTGCCACTCCTCCTGGCGGCGGCCGATCCTGACCCTGCGGCCGACCGTCTACGACGGCGACGGCCCGGTCTGGCAGTTCACCGCCGACATGCAGATCGTCGACTGGCTCGACCGCACCAACCGCCCCTTCGACGTGGTCAGCGACCGCGACCTCCACGAGGGCGGCGCCGAGCTGCTCGGCCGCTACGGCTGCGTGATCACCGGCACCCACCCGGAGTACCCGAGCGAGCAGATGCTCGACGCCTACGAGGAGTACGTCGGCGCCGGCGGTCGGCTCATGTACATGGGCGGCAACGGGATGTACTGGGTGACCGGCTACGACCCCGAGGACCCGCAGGTGATCGAGATCCGCCGCTGGGCCGGCACCCAGGCCTGGTGCGCGGCGCCGGGCGAGTACCACCTCAGCTTCACCGGCCGGCTCGGCGGGCTCTGGCGCTTCGGCGGCCGGGCGCCGCAGAAGACCTTCGGCGTCGGCATGGTCGCCGCCGGACCGCCGACCGCCTCGGCCGGATACCTGCGGGTGGCCGAGCCGGGATCGCCGGCCGGCTGGATCCTCGCCGGGGTGGAGGAGGCCGAGTTCGGCCGCTACGGCACGATGGGCGGCGCCGCCGGGACCGAGATCGACACCGTCGACCCGGTCCTCGGCACCCCCGACGAGACGCTCGTCGTCGCCACCTCGGCCGGGCACTCCGACGACATGCTGGAGGCGCGCGAGAACTTCAACATGACCAGCCGCATCCTCGGCGGCGCCCGCAACCCGAAGGTCCACTCCGACCTCGTCCTGATCCCCCGCGAGAACGGCGGCGCCGTCTTCTCCACCGGCTCGATCAGCTTCTCCGGCAGCCTCTCCCACGAAGGCTGGGACAACGACGTCAGCCGCCTGCTCGGCAACGTCGTCGACCGCTTCGTCAGCGGCAAGCCGGTGCTCGACTCCTGAGCCGCGCTAGCGGAAACCCGCGGCGGTGCAGAGGCCGGGCCAGGTCTCGGGGCAGTGGCCGGGGACGAGGCGGGCGCCTTCGGCCGCGGCCATGGTGACGAGGCGATCGTGGGAGGTGCGGCGGAGCGGCGCGTCGGCGGGGTCGGCGGAGGAGCCGATCGGCGTGTCGGTGTCGATGCCCCGCTGCAGGTCGATCGCATCGACGGCGAAGATCCAGGTGCCGCTCTGCGCCATCCGCACCCGGTAGGACATGTGCCCGGGAGTGTGCCCCGGGGTCGCGACCGCCTCGATCCCGGGAGCGATCTCGGCGTCGCCGTCGAGTTGGCGCCAGCGCAGGCCGTCGCGCACGTAGTCCTCGCGGCGGTAGAACACCTCGGCTCCCGCACGCTCGTGGGCGAAGCGGAGCTCGGTTCCCTGGATCGCCACCTCGATCCCGGCGTCGGCAAGGTGACGAAGGCCGCCACTGTGGTCGACGTGGAGGTGGGAGACGGCGGCGCCGGCGAGATCCTCGGGCGCGAGGCCGTGATCGGCGAGGCCCTCCAGCAGCGGGTCGCCGTCGGTGTCGAACTCGGGCAGGTGCTCACCGAACATCGGGTCGGTGGTGACGTCGCGGTAGGGCCGCGGATCGCAGCCGGTCTCCAGCAGCCACCAGCCCGCCGGCGAGTGGGCGAGCACGCCGATCAGCGGCAGCCGCAGCCAGTCTTTCGAGCCGCCTTCGAGCGAGACCCATTCCGGTGCCGCCTCCCAGCCGAGGGAGAGGCAGAAGAGGCGGTCGCAGACCGCGGCGCTCATCGCGCGGGCACCTCGAGGATCGTGCGCGGCAGCTCGGAGAGCACCTCGAGCCCGTCCTCGGTCATCACGATCGTGTCGATCGCGCAGGCCTCGAATTTCGACTCCGGGTCGACCAGCACGGTCTCGTAGTTGGAGACGTAGCCCGGCTGCCAGGTGACCTTGGTGAAGCCGTCGTTGGCGAGGTAGGTGTGGCCGACCCAGCCGGGCGGCAGCGCGATCCCGAGCGAGTAGCCGCCGACCCACCAGACCTTCTCGGCGGCGATCCGGTCGTAGACCCAGCGTTCGGCGGCGGCGGTGGCGAACTCCGGCCCCTCGCCGAGCCGCGCCAGCCGCTGCAGCTCCGGCAGCGAGCCGGCCGCCGCCTCGAGCAGCTCGGCCGCTTCGGGGTTCGGTTCGCCGAGGGCGAAGGTACGGCAGAGGTTGGCGTGGTAATGGTCGACCACGCCGCAGAAGTCGATCGAGACGATGTCGTCGGCCCCCAGCTCGCGGTGGGAGGGGAAGGAGTGGGTGTCCACCCAGGCGGTCGGCCCGGAGCAGATCACCGGTGGCATCGCGGCGAACTCGGAGCCGCCGTCGATCAGCAGCATGTTGACCAGGGCGGCGATCTGCAGCTCGCTCATCCCGGGGCGGAGGCGTTCCTGCAGCGCCCGCATCGCGGCGTCGGCGATCTGGCCGGCCTGGCGGATCCGCTCCAGCTCGGCGGGCGACTTGTAGAGGCGGATGTCGTCGACGATCCAGTCGCCCGCGGTGACCGTGGCGCCGCCCGCTTCGAGCGCGTCGGCGATCCCCTCGGCGATCGGCGCCGCCGGGTTCAGGCTGTAGCGCTCGAGCCCGACCGTGGCGCCGCCGAGGCCGCGGTCGTCGAACGCCGCCGCCACCGCCGGCGCCGCGGCGCCGTACTCGAACAGGACCAGCTCGTCGTAGCGGCCGTGGAGGCGGGCGTAGTCCTCGTGCCGGGTCCAGTCGAAGAAGATGACCTCGGCCGGCTCGCGGACGACGACGCAACCCAGGGGCAGTCGCCACGGGTACCAGATCGCGTCGTAACCGGTGAGGTAGAAAAGGTTCGGCGGGCTGGTCACGTACAGCGCGTCGAGTCCCGCGCGCGCCATCGAGCTGATGACCTTCTCCAGTCGGGCCGGATACTCGTCGAGGCCGTGGGAAGCCATCTCGTCAAGGATACAATAAGAACCCAAGGGGATCCAATACGAAAGACTTGACATACCGAAGCTGAGAACCACTCTCTGGATCCAGACTATGATAGTTTGGATCCAAGTTAGCTAGAGGGGATCCTGGTGAGGCAAAATTCGATTTGTAGAGTTCTGCGTCGATGTGGTGGGCCGTTCCCCGATCTGGGCCTCTGGGGCGGGGCTGCGTGATGGCGGTGCCAGAGCACAGGCGCCTGCAGCATGAGGCCGTACGCACGGAGGCACGCGCCCAACGTTCACTATTTGCCGGCGATTGCGCCCAGGCACAGGATGAGTTCTCGGCCGCGATCGAGCTCTACAAGCAGTCGTACGAGATCGCGCCGCCCGGAGCCACGGGCCGACTGATCGGATTGCTGAAGGCCAGCGTCATCGGTGCTACCGCGGAACTCGAGTCGGTGGCCTACGCGAAGCGGCATCTGCGCCATGAGGACGACGATCCGCCCCGCGCATACGCCTTCGCGATCTGCCGGCTCATCGACGGAGCCGACGAGGGGCTTCCGGAATATGTCGATGCGATGCGGCCAGGCTCGCCGCCGTTCGGGCGGGCGGCCACGGCGATCGAGGCCCTCGGGCGACGGTCGGCAAAGAGCTACGCCGACGCCGTCGCGGCGATCGTCCACGATTTCGAAGGGCGTCGTCACCATGTCACCAAGGTGCCGATCGCGGACACGGCGCTGATGCTCGAGATCTTCGCCAGACGGCGGGGCATCGCCGCCCATCCGTCCTCGCCGCTGCTCCCCGCGCCGTGTCCCGGCGGTGCCCAAGGGCACGCCTAGCAGGATTCTCAGGTCAATCGCGACGAAGGAGGAAGTACATGCAGGCCGATCAGGCGCCTCGGAAGCAGTGGGCGCGGGCGCATCTGGAGGACATCCCAGACGACCACCCGGCCGGTTGGTGGGACCACGAGGCAAGCACCGAGGGTTTCGGGACGCGGTGGCATCCGGTGCGTCGGCATTTCGGCGTGGAGGGCTTCGGCATCGCCGCATCCGGAGCGGACACCGGGAAGGAGCTGATCGTCCCGCACAACGAGCTCGGTGAGGGCGAAGTGGAGACTCCGGAGGACCCGTACGTCCGCGGTCAAGAGGAGGTCTACTTCCTGGCCCGCGGAAGGGCGCGTTTCACTCTCGACGACGAGGTGGCCGATCTGGTCGCGGGCGACATCCTCTTCGTCCCGCCGCACGTTCAGCGAGCCGCGACGGCCTTGGAGGACGGCACCTTGGTGCTCGGAGTCGGCGGTGCTCCCGGCAAGGCCTACCATGGCCTCGATCCGAGCAAGCACGTGCCCGATGCCTTGCCCCACTCGGTCGCCGCGCGCCGTGATGCCGAGGGCTAGATGGGATCCGGCCTGAGGTGGGACGTGCGCCGGTCCGCCGGCGCAGGCGGCGACAGCCGGCCTCCTCGGCGTGGCGGAAAGTCATCTATCTTAGGATGGATGGATCCAGTAAGGAGCTGAAGGGATCCAATAGGGAGGAGCTGCCGTACCGTGCTCGAAACCGATCCGACTCTCGACTCGCCGCCGCCGCTTCCCGCCCAGGCGGAGTACGTCGAACGCCAGGAGCGGGCCCGCCAGGCCGTCGAGGAGGCCGGGCTCGACGGCTTGATCGCCTTCGGCAGCCGCGCCTGGCCGTGGGCCGTCCGCTGGCTCGCCGACCACCAGTCCGGCTTTCAGCAGTTGGGCAACTCGCCGAGCTTCGGCGACCGCGGCTTCTCCGCCCTCGTCCTCCCGGTCGACGGCGCCCCGATCCTGCTGCTCGACCAGCGCAGCCTGCCCGGCGAATGTGCCGTCGACGACGCCCGCACGGTGGAGCGGATAACGGTCGGGGTCGCCGCCGCCCTCGCCGACTGCGGCCTGGTCGGCAAGCGGCTCGGCATCGCCGGCGAGGGCGTGATGATGGACCGCCATCGGCGTGAGATCGAGGCGGCGCTCGGCGGGCCGCTCGACCTGCACCCGGTCGATCACCTGATCGAGCCGCTCCACCGGGTCAAGAGCCCGGTCGAGCTCGACTGCATGCGCTACGCCTCGGCGGTCGGCGCCGAGTGGATGCGGACGATGATGGAGGCGGCCGAGCCCGGCCGCACCGAGGGGGACCTGGTCGCGATCGGGCTGCCGGTGCTGCTGCGCCACGGCGGCTTCCCGGCCGACGTGGTCGCCGGGTCGGGCAACCCCTGTCGGCCGCAGGCCGCCCGCGGCATCCCCTCCTTCAACTCCGCCCGCCCGCTCGAGGCAGGCGACCTGCTGCGGCTCGACGGCTTCGGCCCGGTGCGCGGCTACGGCTGCGACCTGGCCCGCTCGACCTGCGTCGGCGCCACCCCCACCGACCCTCAGCGCGAGGTGCTCGAGCATGCGGTCGAGTTCATCGACACGCTGATCGCCGCCGTGCGCCCGGGCGTAACCCACGAGGCCGTCCACGACCTCGGCACCGCCTGGATGGTCGAGCGGGGCTACCAGCCGCACGCCTACTTCGAGGGCTTCTGGCCGGCCTTCGGGCACCAGATCGGGCTGACCACCGAGGGCCCGTTCATCGCCGCGGGGGAGACCGATCCGATCCAGGCCGGACAGGCGATGTCGATCGAGATCGTCCTCGGCACGCCGGAGACCGGAGGGATCAGCCACGAGGAGTCGTTCATCGTGACCGAGGACGGCACCGAGGTGATCACCTCCCGCTGTCCGCAGCGGTGGTGGTGACCAGGCCGGAGCCGATGGCCGGGCTGGCCCGGCGCACTCTCTGGCTGCTGGTCGTAGCCTCGACCCTCAGCTTCATGGCGATGGGTTGCTACGCGGCGATCCTGCCCGGCTACGTCCTCCACCACCTGGACCTCTCCAGCGCCGCGGTCGGCCTCGCCATGGGGGCCACCGGATTCGTCGCGGTGGTCCTGCGGCCGCTCGGCGGCAGCTGGGGCGACCGCTACGGGCGGCGGCCGCTGACGATCGTCGGCTCGCTCGTGCTGGCGCTCGGGTCGGCCCTCCTGCTCGGGCCGGGCGTCCTGGTCCTGATCGTCTTCGCCCGCGTCCTCACCGGGGCGGGCGATGCGCTCTTCACCACCGCGGCGATGGCCTGGGTGGTCGACGTCTCGCGGCCCGAGCGGCGCGCCCGCGACATGTCGACGATCGGCATGGCACTCTGGCTGGGCCTCGCCCTCGGCCCGCAGTGGGGCGTCTTCGCCCGCGAACAGGCGGGCTACGACGGCGTCTGGCTGGGAGCCACCGGCCTGGTGCTGGCGGCCGGGGTGCTCGTCTGGCTGATCGGTCCGCCCGCCACTCCGCGCCGGCCGCAGCCCGGGGCGAGCGGCTTCCGGATCCCCCGCGGGGCGATCCTGCCCGCCCTCGCGATGGTGCTCATCTGTTACGGCAACGGGGTCTTCGAGGCCTTCGGCATCGTCCACATGACCGGCCGCGGGATCGCCGGCGGGGCGGGCCTCGGCGGCGCCGCCAGCGTCTTCACCGTGGTCGCCGTCACCACCTTCCTCGGCCGCTTCGCCGGTGGGGTGCTCGCCGACAAGTACAGCCCGCGGCCGGTGGCGATCGCCGGGGTGCTGACGATCGCCGCCTCCTACGGCGTGGTCGCGGTCTCGAGCAGCTTCCTCGTCGCCGCCTCGGGCGGCGCCCTGCTGGGGGTTGGGCTGGCGCTGATCTATCCGGCGCTGGCGCTGGTGGTGACGCGTTCGGTCGGCGCCTCCGAGCGGGGCGCCGGGCTCGGCGTCTTCCTCGCCTCGCTCGACGTCACCTTCGGCGTCGGGCCGCTGGTCGGCGGCCTCGTGGTCGGCGCCACCTCGACCGAGACGGCCCTCTTCAGCGGCGTCGCGGTCGCCCTGATGTCGCTGCCTGTGGTGATGGCGGCGGGCAATCCGCCGGTCGGCCAGGACCCCGAGGAAGAACTGGAGCTGGCCGAGGAGCGGCCGCCATCTCCGGTGTGATCGTACGCAAAAAGTGGCAAGTGGTATCCAAAAAGTGATAGCTTGGCGACAGAAGCGGGGCTGGGATACCCCGACCCGGAGAGATGAAAGGTACGAAACCAATGGATCACCCTTCGGACCGTGACCGCCTGGACCCCGATCGCAAGAAGTTCCTCGAGGCCGGCGGATTGCTAGACACCGACGGCGTCAGTCGACGCAAGCTGCTGCAGCTCGGCGGCATCGGTGCCGGTGCCCTTGCCCTGCCCGGGCTCCTCGCGGCCTGTGGTGGCGGCGGCTCGTCCAGCGGCGGCACGACCGGCGGCGGCGGCGGTGGTGGTGGCGGCGGCGGCGAATCGGCCGAGAGCCCGGAGCTGACCAAGCTGCTGGAAGCGCCGACCGAAAAGCAGGTGATCGTCGCCAACTACGGTGGTTCGACCGAGGAAGCGCGGAAAAAAGCCTTCTGGGAACCGTTCGAAGCCCGCACCGGCATCCAGGTGATCTCCGCCGACGCCGGCACGGCGGCGGTGGCGATGATCATGGGTGAAGTGCCGACCAAGTGGGACGCTCTCCACGGTTCGGTCCAGGAAAGCTACGCCGCTCAGATCTACGGCAAGAAAGAACTGCCGACGACGCCGAAGATCGCCTGGGAAGACCTGGTCACGCCGGCCAAATTCCAGAAATACAACTGGCAGTCGTTCGTCCTGGGGAAGACCTCGGGCATGATCAAAGGGACCTACAGCGGCCCCCAGCCGGAAACCTGGGCCGACTTCTTCGACACGAAGAAATTCCCCGGCAAGCGCGGCTGGCCGGCGGAATACTTCCCTGAAGGCTGCTTCCAGGCGGCGCTGATGGCCGACGGCGTGGCGCCGGAAGACATCTATCCGATCGATTACGAACGGGCGACGGCGAAGATCGGCTCGATCTTCGACGACCTGGTGATCTACACCGAGTTCCCCCAGGCGCAGACGTTCCTCACCTCGAAGGCGGCGACGATGTGCTTCGCGCCGAACGGGCTCTGGCACGAGCTCGAACTGAAAGGCGTCGAAATGGCGACGATGTGGGAAGCGACGCCGATCCTGCAGGAGAACAGCATGAACATCCTGCCGGAACCGCCGAACCCGAAAGCGGTGGAAGCGTTGGCCGCATTCTGCAACCAGCCGAAGCTGCAGGCCGAATTCGCGCGCCTGACCAACTACGGACCGGCGACCAAAGCGGCGTTCGAAGAACTGAGCCCGGAAGAGGTCGAACGTCTGCCGAACGCGCCGCAGCGGACCAACGTCCTGCCGGACAACCCGGTCTACCTGGCCAAAGAACAGAACAAATCGGAAGAAGAAAACGCCCGGCTCTTCTCCGAACACTGAGTCGTCGGGAGTGGCGAGATGGGGCGCGGGCCATCGGCGGCCGGCCCCATCGCCCCGCTCCGCCCCAGCCCGCAAGCGCGACTCACGGGTGCCGGGCGTGCTCCGGGAGACGAGGCGGCGCGATCCGCGGCCGTCGCGGCTGGGGACGTGAGGTTCTCGTAGGGATCGACACAGGGACGTGGCCCTTGTGACCGTGACGTGACGGTCCGGGTTGGGCGTCGGGACCTCATGCGGAAGCGTGGGGTTCCGCCTGTCTCCGTGGAGTCCCTTAAATCTCGAGCGCCAGCTTCCCGGGCCGCGGAGTGGCTCGGCCATGCGGGCGGACCAACGACTCAGGTCACTAGGCCTCGCCCAGCTGTTCCTTACTTCGGCATAGGAGGGATAAGGAACAGCGGAAGGGACGCCGCCCTCCCGGCGGTGGCCCTGGCAGGCCGTGGCCGCCGCCGGGAGGGCGGGTCTGCGGGGAGAGGTGCGAGGGACGTGAGGGAGGCGTGTGCAACTCCACGCTTCCTCATGAGGACAGGAAGCGCCGCAACCCTGAGATCGCGCTCTCGACTTTGACCCTGCCATGGCAGGGTCAAAGTCGGTCACGTCCTCCTGACCGGTGGGAACTCCCCCGCAAGGCTCCCGTCCCTGTGTCATTCCCTGCGAAAGCCTCACATCCCCGGGCGTCTC
>MKSH01000015.1:15787-15932 GCA_001898095.1 Solirubrobacterales bacterium 70-9
CGGCCGCGGATCGCGCCGCCGCTCGGCTCGCCGAGCTGAACAACGCACTCGGGTCTTACATCTAGCTGAGGGGCGCGCGGAGGCCGCGGGCCGCGAGGAGCGGTAGGACCTCGGCCTCGAAGCGCTCCATCCCTGGCTCCCACAG
>MKSH01000016.1:0-15285 GCA_001898095.1 Solirubrobacterales bacterium 70-9
CGCCGAGGATCTGGATCGCCCGCTCGGTGGCCCAGACGGCGACCTCGCCCGCCTTCAGCTTCGACATCGAGCCCTCGGCGTTCTCGAACTTCTTCCCGGTGCGTCCCATCCAGGCGGCGCGCCAGACCAGCAGCCGGGCCGCGTCGATCTCCAGTTTCATGTCGGCGAGGGTGAAGGCGATCGACTGGTTCTCGACGATCGCGCGGCCGAACTGGCGGCGCTCTTTCGAGTACTCCAGCGCGTATTCGTAAGCCGCCCGGGCGATCCCGAGCGCCTGCGCGCCGACCACCGGCCGGCTCGCCTCGAAGGTCTGCATCGCCGCCTGCGATTTCGACTTCTTGCCTTCGCGCACGCGCGCCAGGCGTTCGTCGAGCTTCTCCTTGCCGCCCAGCAGGCAGGAACCCGGGACGCGGCAGTCGTCGAGGTGGACGTCGGCGGTGTGCGAGGCGCGCAGGCCGTGCTTCTTCACCTTGGCGCCCTGCTCGCAGCCCGCCGTGCCCGGCGGGATGACGAAGGCGGCGTGGCCGCGCGAGCCGAGCTCCCGGTCGACCGAGGCGATCACCACGTGGACGTTGGCGATGCCGCCGTTGGTCGCCCAGGCCTTCTGGCCGTTCAGCACCCACTCGTCCTTGGCCTCGTCGTACTTGGCCGTGGTGCGGATCGCCGAGACGTCGGAGCCCGCGTCGGGCTCGGAGGCGCAGAACGCGGCCAGCTTGACGTCGTCCGGCGTGCCGAAGCACTGCGGGATCCACTCCCCCATCTGCTCCGGCGTCCCCTGCCCGAAGATCGCGGCGACGGCGAGCGAGGTGCCCATGATCGCCATGCCGATGCCGGCATCGCCCCAGAAGAGCTCCTCGTTGGCGATCGGCAGCGCCAGGCCGGTGTCGTCGGCCCAGAACTGGCCCATCGCTTCGAAGCTGTAGAGGCCGATCCTGGCGGCCTCCTGGATCACCGGCCAGGGCGTTTCCTCGCGCTCGTCCCATTCGTGGGCGGCGGGCCGGACGACGCCCTCGGCGAAGCCGTGCACCCACTCTTTGATGTCCTTCTGGTCCTGGGTGAGCTCGATCGTGAAGTGCGGTCCGCCGTCGGCGACGGGCGGCTCACCGGCCATCCCGGTCAGGATCTCGCCCGGGTCCGCCTCCGGAACAGTCGTGGTGGCGTCACTCACGGGCGCGATAGTACATCAATCCGTGTCATCTTTCTCGGACAGCGGTAATGCGACACAATCGTGTGCGGAGCGGCGGGGATGGAAGGGACGGGAAGGGATGCGGCGCGGGAGAGCTGGCGCCCGAAGCTGGAAGGGACGCGGGGCGGCAGAAGCTGGCGCCCCGGTAAGGGCCGCGGCGCGGCCGGGCTGGCGCCCGAGGTAAGGGACGGGGCGCGGGGGAAGCTGGCGCCCGGGGTAAGGGACGCGGCCCTCTCGACGGCGACCCGGGCAGGCTGAGGTCGCCGTCGAGAGGGCCGTCCCATGAGGAGACGGGAAAGGGTGCGTGATCGGTGCGGGTCTCGCCGGGAAGCGTGCAGGGAAGTAAAGGAGTCGTGCGGAACTCCACGTTTCCTCATCGAACGTCACATCCGTCCCATCGGTCAGGGCTTTGCTGTGGAGCGAAAGTAGCTCTATACGAGAGAAAAGCTCCACAGCACGCCCTGGGCGGGCGGAACCTGTGCCGTAGGCGTGACGTCTCATTGACGTTTCCGGCATCTCCGTGTCGTCTCTCGGGAGATCGTGCCGCCTCCCTCGCGACTTCCCGCGAACGGGGCGTTCCCCCGCCGCGATCCCCCCGCAATGTGACGTCCCTGCGCCAGCCTCCCCCGCAAAACCTCGCAACCCGGGCGTCTCGGAGGCGGCCTCAGCCTGCCCGGGTCGCCTCCGAGACGCCCGGGCGCACCTCGGACGGCCGACCCGGCCCGGAGCACAGCCGGGCGCCGGCTTCAGGCAGCCCCGAACGCCGGCCGGGACGAAGGCGAGACTCAGACGGCGTCGCGAAGGTCGAAGGCGCGCAGGCCCTCGGCGCCCTTGTCGGTGCAGTCGAAGAAGCGGCGGTTGACGCAGTCATATGACTCGCCCTCGCCGTTGTAGGCCTGCTCGACCGCGAAGCCGCAGTGGGGCAGCGGCGTGCCGGTCATCTTCACGCCGCCGAAGCCGCCCTTCTCCAGCACCGCCGCGAGCTCGATCTGGGCGCCGAACACTTCCTGCATGCAGCCGACGTACTGGCGCCCGTCGAGACGGTCGACGTAGCTGTAGAGGTAGCGGCAGCCCATTTCGATGCAGCCGCGCGGCTCGACCATCTTGTCGCAGAAGGAGCGGCACTGGCGGCACTCGCCGACCTCGGTGCGGGTTACGGACATAGGGAAAGTTTAGGGAGGTGGGACCGCGGAACCAAGCCGTTTGAGAGGCTCAAGCGGCTACGGCGTCGGCGCCCAGCAACTGGCCGATCTCGTAACGGAGATTGGGGGACGCGTCGACCTTGTACTTGTCGCCGCAGCGGATCGTCTTCGTCCCGTCCGACATCTCCACCACGAAGGTGACCTCGGACTCGCCACGGTGATCCTCGAAGAGCGCCTTCAGCTCCTCCTGGACCACCGGGTCGAACGCCTTCGCAGCCGGCAGGGAGAACCGGAACGGTCCGCCGGGGCCGGGGCCCGCCGAGGAGGAGCGCATCGCGGGCGCGTTCTTCGCCGCCCGCTCGACCTCCGCCGCGTCCGGTTCGAAGCGCTGCGCCTCCTGGACCACGAGCTTCGTCTCGCCGCGGTCCTTGTGGTCGACGCGGCCACGGACGATCACGATCGCGTCGGGTGCGATCACCTGGGCGCTCTCCGCCTCGTCGGCCTTGAAGACGAGCATCTCGACCTGGCCCTCGACGTCGTCGAGCGTCGCGAACATCATCTGGCTGCCGCTCTTGGTGCGGATCTTTTTGCACTCGACGACGATCCCGCCGACCGTCACCCAGGCGCCGTCCGGCTTGCGGTCGAGCTCGGTGAGGCTGCAGTCGACTTTCGCCCGCAGCGCCGGTCCGACTTCGGTCAGCGGGTGCGAGGACAGGTAGGTGCCGAGCACCTCCTTCTCCATCGCCAGCAGCTCGGCGCGGTCGAACTCGGCGGCCGGGATCGGCGGGCGCGCCTGCGCCTGCGCCGCTCCCCCACCGCCGCCGCCTTCGTCGCCGAAGTCGAAGATCGAGCCCTGGCCCAGCTGCGCGTCTTCCTGCGCCTTCTGGCCCGAGGCCTGGGCGGCGGGCAGCGCCTCCAGCATGCCCTTGCGACTGGCGCCGGTGTCGTCGAGGGCACCGCATTTGATCAGGCATTCGATCGCCCGTTTGTTCACCGCGCGCGAGTCGACCCGTTCGCAGAAGTCGTAGATCGAGCTGATCGGGGCGTCCTCGCGGGCCCGCAGGATCGCCTCGACCGCCGCGTGGCCGACGTTCTTCACTGCGTCGAGGCCGAAGCGGATCGCGTTGTCGGCGACGACGAAGCTGTGGTCGGATGCGTTGACGTCGGGCGGCAGCACGTCGATGTCCATTTCCGCGCAGCGGTTGACGAAGAAGGGCACCTTGTCTTTGGTGTTCATCACCGAGGAGATCACCGCCGCCATGTACTCGGCCGGGTAGTTGGCCTTGAGGTAGGCGGTGCGGTAGGAGATCAGCCCGTAACAGGCGGCGTGCGACTTGTTGAAGGAGTAGTCGGCCGCCGCTTCGTTCAGTTTCCAGAGGTCGGCGGCGACGTTCGGGGCGGTGTTCGATTCCTTCAGCCCCTGCATGAATTTGTCCTTCATGGTCGCCATCAGGTCGCGCTTCTTCTTGCCGATGGCCTTGCGCAGATCGTCCGCCTCGGTACCGGAGAAGCCCGCCATCGAGCGCGAGATGTCCATCAACTGCTCCTGATAGATGACGCAGCCGTGGGTCTCCTCGGTGATCCGACGCAGGCGCGGGTCCGGGTAGCGGACGGTCGAGGGGTCTTTCTTCCCCTTCGCGTAGGCGGGGATGTAGGCCATCGCGCCGGGGCGGTAGAGGGCGCCGAGGGCGACCAGGTCGCGGAACTCGGTCGGGCCGACTTTGCGCAGCGCGTCGCGCATCCCGTCGGACTCGAACTGGAAGACGCCGGTCGAGTCACCGCGGGCGAGCATCGCGTAGGTCTTCTTGTCGTCGAGCGGGATCGCGTCGATCTGGATCTCCTCGCCGCGCGAGCGCCGGATGATGTCCATCGCGTCCTCGATCACGTCGAGGTTGCGGAGGCCGAGGAAGTCCATCTTCAGCAGGCCGAGCTCCTCGACCGGGCCCATCGAGTACTGGGTCACGATCTTGTACTGGCGCTCCGATTTCTTGCCGTCGGCGGTGGTCGCCGGCGCCGTCTTGTCCTCGGCCAGCTGCAGCGGCACCACCTCGTGCAGGGGCACCCCGGAGATCACCACCGCGGCGGCGTGGATCGAGTTGTTGCGGACGATCCCCTCGAGGCCCTGGGCGACGTCGATGATCTTCTTCGAGTCGGGCTCGGCGTCGTAGGTCGATTTGAGGTCTTCGCCCGGCTTCAGGCATTCGGCGAAGGACGGGCTGCGGCCCATGATCGGCTCGGGGATGAGCTTCGCCAGGCGGTCGCCGGTGCCGTAGTCGTAGCCGAGCACGCGGGCGGCGTCGCGGGTGGCGGCGCGCGGCGCCATTTTGCCGAAGGTGATGATCTGGGCGACCGACTCGCGGCCGTATTTGTCGGCGACGTAGCGGATCATCCGCTCGCGGCCGCGGACCGAGAAGTCGATGTCGATATCCGGCATCGACTTGCGACCGGGATTGAGGAAGCGCTCGAAGATCAGCCCTTCGGCGAGCGGGTCGAGGTCGGTGATGCGAAGCACGTAGGAGACGATCGAGCCCGCCGCCGAGCCACGGCCCGGGCCGACCGCGATGCCGTTCTGCTTGGCCCAGTTGATGAAGTCCCAGACGATCAGGAAGTAGCTGGAGAAGCCCATCTCCTCGATCACCCCGAGCTCGAAGTCGAGCCGCTCGACCGCTTCGGCCGGCGGCGGGTCGCCGTAGCGGGCGCGCAGGCCCTCGTCGGCGATCCGGCGCAGCATGTCCTTCGGCTCCTCGCCGGTCTCGGTCGGGTAGGTCGGCAGCAGGATGCCGCCGAGCTCGATGTGCAACGAGCAGCGTTCGGCGATCTCCAGCGACATCGGCACCGCTTCCGGCCACTCGGCGAACGCCTCGTGCATTTCGGCGTTGTCTTTGATGTAGAACTCGTTCGTGTCGAAGCTCATCTTCGGCGCGGCGAGGGTCGACTTCGTCTGCACGCAGAGCAGCGCCGCGTGGTTGTCGAAGTCGTCGCGGGTCAGGTAGTGGACGTCGGCGGTGGCGACCAGCGGCCGGCCGATCTCCTTCGCATAGCGGACGATCCCCTCGTTGGCCTTGTCCTGGTCGTCGATGCCGTTCTTCTGCACCTCCATGTAGACCTGCTCGGGGCCGAAGGCCTGGATCAGGTCGTCGAGGTGGGCGCGGGCGTCGTCCTCGCGCTCTTCGACCAGGCGCCGGCAGAGCCGCGAGGCGAGGCAGCCGCTGAGCACGATGACGCCCTCGGAGTGGCGCTCCAGCAGCTCCATGTCGACGTTCGCCTTGCCGCGCGAGAAGCCCTCGAGGAAGCCCGCCGAGGTCAGCTTCACCAGGTTCGAGAAGCCGGTGTCGTTCTCCGCCAGCAGGGTGATGTGGTTGCGCTCGTAACGCGTCTGTTCCTTGATCGCGTTGCGGTCGTCGACCAGGTAGGCCTCGAGCCCGACGATCGGTTTGATCCCGTGCTTGTTGCAGGCCTTGTAGAGCTCGACCGCGCCGTTCATCACGCCGTGGTCGGTGAGCCCGAGGGCGGGCTGGCCCAGCGCCGCCGCGCGCTCCGCCATCGCGTCGATCTTGCAGTGCCCGTCGAGCAGCGAGTACTCGCTGTGGGCGTGGAGATGGACGGCGGCGGGCGTGGTCACAACCCGATCGATGATGCCAAGCGCGTGGGACAGAACCGACCGGCTTCCCCGCTAAATCCGGCTCCTTTCGCTCAAGAATGCGACAGGATCAGGTTCACGATCGCCGCGGCGACGACCGTGCCCAGGGTCCCGGCGAAAAATCGGGTCATCTGCCGCTGCATGGCGTCGAAGCGAGCGTTCACGCTCTGGTTCATCGCGTCGAAGCGGCCGTTGACACTTTCGTTCATCGCATCGAAGCGCTCGTTCACGGCGTCGAAGCGGGAGTCCATGCTTCCGCTGATGGCGTCGAAGCCCGCCTTCATCTCGGTGCGGAGGGCGCGGACGTCGTCCTCGACGCGGGTCAGGCGTTGATTCGTCTGTTCGAAGCCGAAGTCCATCCGTTTCGAGATCTCGTCGATGCGTTGGTTCGACTGTTCGAAGCCGAAGTCGACCCGTTTGGAGAGCTCGTCGATTCGCTTTTCGGTGCCGGGGTCGGCCATGATGACCATGGATAGACCGTAGGGCGGGAAAGCGCAATGGTGGTGCGCAAAAAGTTACTTTTGCCGCACCGGACTGGGAAATTTCAGGCGCGTGAAGCCTCGGCCGGAGGCTGGTCGGCTAGAGGCTGCCGCAGACCCAGGCACTGGAGCCGGAGTCGGCCCAGATTTCGGCGGCGATGCGGTCCTGTTCGGCCTTCGGGGCGTTCTGGGGTTCGCCCTGGCCGCCGTAGAGTTCCCAGGTCGAGGGCAGGATCTGGTACGCGCCGCCGGCCCCGCTCGAGGGGTTGAGAGCGCTGTAGTTGCCGCCCGACTCGCACATCACGATGTAGGTCGGGATCGAGTAGGGGCCGCCGAGCCAGCGGCCGACTTCTTCTTCGGCCCCGGCGTTCGCTTCCGCTTCGCTCGCTTCGGCTTCCCGCCGCTCCTCCGCTTCCTCGGCCTGGATCTTCTTCACCTCGTCGACCCAGGTGGCGATGTCGCCTTTCAACTGCGCCAGCGAGGCTTCGCGGACGCCGCTGATCTCGGCCAGGCGCGCCGCCGAGGCCGCCGCTGCTTCGCGCACCGCGGCGATTTCGTCGCGGGCGCCGGCGACGCGTTCGTCGTAGGCGACCGCCTGGCGCCGCTTCGCCGCCACCAGCGTCACCTGGCGGTGGACCTCGTCGCGCGTTTCGCCCACCCGCCGGGCGAGCGCCGAGTCGGCTTCGTTGATTGCCCGCAGGTAGGTGTCGCGGGTGATCAGTTCTTCGAAGTCGCCGGAGCCGAGGATGACGCTGGTCGTGTCCGGCACCCCGGTCTCGTACATGTCGACCAGCCGCTGCGCGAGCGCCTCGCGGGAGCGCCGCAGACGCTCCTTCTCGATCGCCAGGTGGTGGCGCGCGGCGTCGACTTCTTCACTCAGCTGCGCCTCGCGTTCTTCGCCTTCGGTGAGCAGCGCGGAGAGCCGTTCCTCATGCTTTTCCGCCTTCGCCGCCTCCGCTTCGGCGCTCGCCAGTTCGGCCTGGCTCGCCTGCAGCTGGCCGGCCAGCGCACTCGCTTCTTCGCGCCCGGCGGAGAGCTTCGCTTCGAGGGCGCCGCGATCGGCTGCCCGCGCCCCCGGCGCGAGCACCAGGACCAGCGCCACGAGCGCGCCCAGGAGCGCCCCGGCACAGGCCAAGGCGAGGAGATCCGTTCTGACCCGAGCCGACGCCAAGAGGCATCGAGGCTACTGACCAGCCCTTATTTCTCCTGCAAGTTGTCGATAAAGCGCAAGAGTTGTTTCAGCCAGCCACGGTGAGTTCGCAGTTAGCTCCGCTATGCGGCCATTAGTGCGAACTCAGTCGTCGTCGCGCTGGCGGAGCTGATGCGCCAGCTTCGACTGCAGCGACCAGAGCTCGATGAAGCCCGGCGAGGCGGTCTGCGAGAACAGCTCTTCGCCGGAGGCGGAGAAGCTCGCCAGTTGGGCGTCGTAGACGGCGTTCGGCGAGGAGCGAGTGACGACCCGCACGCTGCCTTTGTAGAGGCGCAGGCCGATCTCCCCCGTCACCCGCGCGTTCACCGCGCTCATGTAGGCGTCGAGGTCTTCGCGCAGCGGCTCCCACCACAGCCCGGCGTACACCAGGTAGCCCCATTTCTGGTCCATCTGCGGCTTGAACTGGTTCTGGTGGATCGTCCCGACCAGCCGCTCGAGCTCGTCGTGCGCGGGCAGGATCAGCGCCGCCGCCGGGACCTCGTAGATGTCGCGCACCTTCAGCCCGACGATCCGGTCCTCGATGTGGTCGACGATCCCACAGCCGTGCCTCATCCCCAGCTCGGCCGCGCGTTCGATCAGGTCGACCAGGCCGAGCCGCTCGCCGTCGATCGACACCGGCAGCCCCGCCTCGAAGCCGATCTTCACGAGCTGCGCCTCGTCCGGGGCGTCCTCGGGCCGCCCGACCAGTTGGAAGACGTCGTCCTCGGGCGCGTGGTCGAGCTCCTCGATCCAGCGTCCCTCGGAGGAGCGCCCCCAGAGGTTGTCGTCGATCGAGTACGGCGCCACCTCGGTGCCGCCCTTGACCGGGATCCCGTTGTCGCGCGCGTAGGCGATCTCCTCGTCGCGCCCCATCGCCCAGGAGCGCACCGGGGCGATCGTCTTCAGCTCCGGCGCCAGCGTCGCCACCGTGGCCTCGATCCGCACCTGGTCGTTGCCTTTGCCGGTGCAGCCGTGGGCGATCGTGTCGCAGTTTGAAGCGCGCGCATATTCCACCGCCAGCTGGGCGATCAGCGGCCGGCCGAGCGCGGTGAAGAGCGGGTAGCCGTTGCCGTAGATCGCGTTCGCCTTGATCGCCGGGGCGAGGAACTCCGCGGCGAACTGCTCGCGCGCGTCGAGCACGTGGCACTCCACCGCGCCCAGCCGCTTCGCCTTCTCTTCGATCACCGAGTAGTCCTCGCCCGGCTGGCCGAGGTTGACGGTGAGCGTGACGACTTCGGCCTCGTAGGAGTCCTGGATCCACTTCAACATCACGCTGGTGTCGAGGCCGCCCGAGTAGAGCAGGAGGACCCGGTCCACCTGGGACGGGTCGGCCTCGTAGCTTGCGGTGGGACGCTGCCGCGTCGGGTCAGCGCCCGTCATTCAGCTTCCACTCCGCCGCCTTCTTCTTCAAAGACTTCTTCTTCCGGCACGATTTCTTCGATTTCGCCGCCTTCGACTTCTTCTTCCGGCACGCCTTCGAACGTTTCTTCGCCTTCGATCCCGCCGGTTTCTTCTTCGCCTTCGGTGCCTTCGGCTTCTTCACCTTCGGAGCCTTCGGCTTCTTTTTCGCCGCTGGATTGTTTTGACGGGATTTCGCGCGTGATTTCGGTGGTTTCGGTGATGGTCTTCGTTCCACCGCCGCCGCAGGAGACGAGCAGCGCGATCAGCAGGCCGAAGATGACCGCGCCCATGATCGCGACGACCAGGCGCAGGTTGCCTTTCGGTTTCTGCTGCGGGGGGCGGCGGCGACGCGGTGGTTCGTCGCCGTAGTCCATGAGTCTGGTGGGATCCTCGTTCATACCTATTACTTGTACGCCGTCGGGGCCGAAGTCCCTCTTTACACGCGATCTGGGCGGACGCTACTTGTCCGGGCCGAGAATCGCATCGAGGATCGCCCTGGTATCGGCGATCGCGAAGCCGTTGCGCAGGCGCGCCTCGATCTCGGCCCGACTCGAACCCGACACCGCCATCTGCGTCGCCAACAGGCGCGCCCCGGCGGGGGTGCCGCCGATCGCGGTCGGGATCTCGTCATCGAAGTCCTGGGACGGAGCGGGGGCGACGGGCTCGATCGGCGCGGCATCGCGGATCACGCGGCCGTCCTCGGCCGCCGACCCGGCGTCGGCGTGGTCGCCGCCGCGGCCGTTCCGGACCGCGCCGGGGTCGCGCGGCAGGCGCGCCTCGACGGCGGGCTCCTCGGGGACGCCGCCGACCACCGTCAGCGACGGGCCCGTGACCTTGCGGACGACCGGCTGCGGCTCCCCCCGCCCGATCGTCGCCGAGCCGCCCGGCGCTTCCGTCCCGCCCATCTCGGCCTTCGCCCGGGCGAGCGCCTGCTGCAGCGCCTCGGCCTGGCGCGCCAGCCCCTCGGCCTGGGCGTTGATCTCGTCGGTCAGGTCGGCCAGCCCGGCCAAGCGCGCCGCGACGATCCTCTCCGCCTCCTCGTGGGCATCGGAGATCCGCGTGCGCGCTTCCTCTTCTGCCTCGTCGATCACCTGTTTCGCCGCCCGCTCGGCGGCGGCAACGATCTCGGCGAGGCGCGCCGCGGTCGAATCTTCGATCTCCCGCCGGCGCGCGGGGCCGTCATCGCCCATGAGCACCGAAGACTAGAAGTGATTCGCCGATCAGTCCAACCGCCTTGTCGATCTGGTCCGCATCCACCACCAGCGGCGGCAGCAGCCGGATCGTGTCCGCGGCCGGGGTGTTGACGACGAGACCGCGCTCGAGCAGATCGGCGCCGACCGCGGGCGCGTCGATCCCCTCCTCCAGGGCGACCCCGACCATCAGGCCGCGGCCGCGCGTGCCGACGACGCCCGGCAGCTCCTCGAGGCCGGCCCGCAGGCGCGCACCGAGCTCCCGCACCGAGCGCAGCAGCGCCGGGTCATCGACCGCGTCGAGCACTGCCAGCGCGGCGCCGGTCGCGATCGGCCCGGCGGCGAAGGTCGAGCCGTGGTCCCCCGGCTGCAGCGCCTCGGCTGCCGCCGGCCCGGTGATGCAGGCGCCGATCGGCATCCCGCCGCCGAGCGCCTTGGCGCTGGTGATCACGTCGGGGCGCACCGGCGTCTGCTCGTAGGCCCAGAGCGAGCCGGTCCGCCCGATGCCGGTCTGGATCTCGTCGAAGATCAGGAGCGCCCCGGCCTCGTCGCAGACCTCGCGGGCCGCCATCAGCGCCTCCTCGGAGGTCACCCAGACCCCCGACTCGCCCTGGATCGGCTCGATCAGCACCGCCGCCGTGTTCGGCCCGACCGCCGCCCGCAGCGCCCGGGCGTCGTTGTCGGGGACCGAGACGAAGCCCGGCAGGTAGGGACCGAGCGCCTCGTTGCGGGCCAGCTTCGGCGTCGCCGAGAGCGCCCCGTAGGTCCGCCCGTGGAACTCGCCTTCGAAGCTGACGATCTCCGGCGCCGCGATCCCCCGCCCGTGGGCGTGCTTGCGGGCGACCTTGATCGCCGCTTCGTTGGCCTCGGTGCCGGAGTTGCAGAAGAAGACGCGCCCGCCGAGGCTCGACTCGGAGAGCCGCTGGGCAAGCCGGGTCATCGGCTCGGTGTAGAAGAGATTGGAGACGTGCATCAGCCGCGCCGCCTGCTCGGTGACCGCGGCGACCACCGCCGGGTGGCAGTGCCCGAGCGAGCAGACCGAGATCCCGGCGAGGAAATCAAGGTACTGACGCCCTTCGGCGTCATACAGGTGGCAGCCCTCGCCGCGGACGAAGTCGACCGCGCCCCGTTTGTAGGTGCGCATCAGGTAGCGCTCCTCGAGCTCGCGCGTCGCGGCCAGTCCCATCGCTCCCTCGATCGGGGTCGTCTTGGTCGGGTCGGCGGTCACGGGATCACCATGGTGCCGATCCCGGCGTCGGTGAAGAGCTCCAGCAGCAGGCTGTGGGGGATCCGGCCGTCGATGATGTGGGCCGACTGGGCGCCACCGTTGACCGCGTCGACGCAGGCCTGCAGCTTCGGCCGCATGCCGCCAGAGAGACCCGGCAGCGCCGCCTCGACCTCCTCCACCTCGGCCCGCGAGATCAGCGAGCTCTCGTCGCCCGGGTCGGCAAGCCAACCCTCGACGTCGGTGAGGAAGATCGCCTTGGTCGCCCCCAGTGCCGCCGCCACCTTGCCCGCCGCCTCGTCGGCGTTCACGTTGTAGGGCTGGCCGCTGCGGTCGGAGGCCGACGAGGCGATCACCGGGATGTAGTCGGCGGCGATGTGGTTGAGGACGTTGACGTCGACCCGGGCGATCTGGCCGACGAAGCCGACCCGGTCGGCGTTCGGTGCCGGGGTGACCTCGAAGAGCGTGCCGTCCTCCCCGGCCAGGCCGACCGCGGGCTGCCCGTGCCGGTTCAGCCGCTGGACGATTTCCGAGTTCAGCTTGCCGACCAGGACCATCTTCGCGATCTCGACCGTGTCGCCGTCGGAGACCCTCAGGCCCTCGTGGAACTGCACCTCGAGGCCGAGTTTGTCCATGTACCTGGTGATCTCGGGGCCGCCGCCGTGGACGACGATCGGGTTCAGGCCGACGTACTTCAGCAGCACCACGTCGGCGGCGAAGGCGTCGCGGAGGCTCTCGTCGAGCATCGCCGCGCCGCCGTACTTGATCACCACCGTGCGGCCGTGGAACTCACGGATGTAGGGCAGGGCCTCGAGCAGCGTCTGCACGCTCGTGGCCGCCGCTCGGGACTGCGGGGCGCGCTCGGTCACGTCGTGTACTCCGCGTTCAGGGTCACGTACTCGTGACCGAGGTCGGAGAAATAGACGTGGGCCCGGGCGTCGCCCCGGCTGAGTCGGAGGCCGATCTCGGCCTCGAGGGTGTCGGCGCCGAGCTCGGCGGCGTCGATCGAATCGGAGCCGATCTCGTCGAGGTCGACGCCCGCCAGCGCCGCGCCGGCGGCCTGGGCGATCCGGCCCCAGTTGGGGTCGCGGCCGTAGAGCGCGGTCTTCACCAGCGGCGAGTTGGCGATCGCCCGGGCGACCCGCTCGGCCTCGTCCTGGTCGGCGGCGCCGCTGACCGCGACCCGCCCGGCCCGCGCGGCACCCTCGCCGTCGCGGACGATCTCGATCGCCAGCTGCAGCAGGACCGCCTCCAGCAGACCCGCGGGGAGCGGCTCGCGGGCCGCGCCGGTCGCCTGCAGCAGCACCGTGTCGTTGGTGCTCATCTGGCCGTCGACGGTGATCCGGTTGAAGGAGGCGTCGACGGCGTCCCGCAGCTCGGCGACGGGGTCTTCGACGACGGCGTCGGTCTGGACGAAGCAGAGGAGCGTGGCCATGTTCGGCTGGATCATCCCCGCTCCCTTCGCCTGGGCGGAGACGGTGACGCCGCCGACCTTCAGCGTGCAGCGCTTCGGCCAGCGGTCGGTGGTCATGATCGCCTCCGAGAAGGTCTCCCCGCCGGCGGCGGAGAGTCCCCGGGCCGCCGCCTCGATCCCCGGCAGCACGGCGCTCATCGGCATCGGCACGCCGATCACGCCGGTCTCGGCGACGGCGACCTCGGGGGTCTCGAGGCCGAGCGCGTCGGCGGCCCGTTCGGCCATCGCCAGCGCGTCGGCGAAGCCCTTCTCACCGGTCTCGGCGTTGGCGTTGCCGGAGTTGATCACCGCGGCGCGGACGTGGGCCTGGTCGACGATCTCGCGGCAGACCCGGATCGGCGCCGCCGCCGAGGCGTTGCGGGTGAGGACGAGGGCCGAGCTGACCTCGGGCTCGTCGCAGATCAGCAGGCCGACGTCGGTCTTGCCGCCGCCCTTCAGGCCGACGTGGACGCCGCCGGCGCGGAAGCCGGGCGCGAGCTGAGCGGGGTCGAGCTCTTCGACGCCTGCGGGCACGTCGACCCACCGGCTCCGGAAGAACCCACTCACGCGCCTTCCTCCTTCCGCTGTTCCTTAACCCTCATATCCGGGGATAAGGAACAGCCAGCGGGGGTGGCGGGGCTCATAGGAGCCCCTCGGTCTCGTCGAGTCCCAACATGAGGTTCATGTTTTGAACGCCCTGGCCGGAGGCGCCCTTCCAGATGTTGTCGATCGCCGAGAAGGCCATCACCCTCCCCCGCTCCTCCACGGTCACGTAGACGTGGCACTCGTTGGTGTCGCGCAGCGCCCGCAGGTTCGGCGGCCCGTCGAGCACCCGGACGAAGGGCTCCTCGGCGTAACGCTCCTCGTAGAGGCCGACGATCGCCTCCCGCGAGGTCGCCTCGGCGAGTGTCGCGAAGCAGGTGGCCAGCTCGCCCTGGTCGAGCGGCAGCAGGTGCGGCACGAAGGTGACGTCCGCCGGGCTGCCCAGCGCCGCCAGCTCCTGCTCGATCTCCGGCCGGTGCCGATGCCCCTCGGTCTTGTAGGGGAAGGCGTTCTCGGTCATCGCCGAGTAGTGGACGAGGTCGTCGCTGGAGCGCCCGTACCCCGAGGTCCCCTGCATCGCCGCGACGAAGACCTCGCCGAGCAGCCCCTTTTCGGCCAGCGGCGCGAGCCCGAGCACGGTCGCGGTCGGGTAGCAACCGGGGGTGGCGACGAGGTCGGCGCCGCGCAGCTCCTCCCGATACATCTCGGTCAGCCCGTAGACGCCGGTGCCGAAGAGGTCGGGCGCGCCGTGCTCGCCGTACCAGCGCTGGTAGGTGTCGATGTCGCGCAGCCGGAAGTCGGCCGAGAGGTCGACCACCTTCACCCCGGCCGCGCGCAGGACGGCGTCGGTGCGCGCGGCGGCGCCGTGCGGGTAGGCGACGATCGCCGCGTCGATCCCCAACGCGCCGATGTCGTCCAGGTCGAGCTCGGTCAGCGTCAGCGGCACCCGGTAGCGCGGGTAGAGCTCGTCGATCCGCTTGCCCGCGTCGGAGCGCGAGGTCGCCGCGACCAGCTCCAGCCGCGGGTGCTCCCAGACGATCTTCGCCGCCAGCGCGCCGGTGAACCCGTTCGCTCCGGCGACCAGCACCCGCGCCGCGGGCGTCCCGTCGAGCGGCTGGGCCCCTTGCCTACTCATCGATCGACTCCCCGCCGGCACCGCTCGCGCCGCGGATCTGTGCGTCGATGCCCTCGAGGTCGGCGGCGATCGCGGCGCGGACGCCAGTGATCTCGTCGTCGGCGAGCGTGCGATCCGACGCCCGGAATTCGAGCCGCAACGCCAAGCTCACCTTGCCCTCGCTGACCTGGGCGCCCTCGTAGCGGTCGAAGAGCTCGACGCTCTGCAGCAGCTCGCCGCCCCCTTCGATCACCGTCTCGCGGATCTTCGCCGCGCTCACCTCGGTCGGGGCGACGATCGCGAGGTCCTGGCGGATCGCCGGGAAAGTGGTCAGGTCCTCGAACTCCTCCTCGCCCAGGGTCGCCGCGGCGAGCAGCGGGGCAGCATCGATTTCGAAGGCGACCGCGGCGTCGATGTCCCAGGTCCGGCAGACCAGCGGGTGGACCTCGCCGAGCCAGCCGAGCGGGGCGCCGGCGAGCGAGACCGCGGCGCTGCGGCCCGGGTGCAGGAACGGCTCCGCCGCGGGCTCGTACTCCAGGGCCGGGGCGCCGAGCCCTGCCGCAAGCGCCTCGAGCACTCCCTTCAAGGCGAAGAAGTCGACCGGCTCGCCGCCGCCGTGCCAGGACTTCGGCACCAACGGCCCGACCGCGAGCGCGCCGTAGCGGTGCGGCTCGGTCGCCGGGGCCGCGGTGTCGCCGGGGAAGTTGCCCGCCGGCGGGCCGC
>MKSH01000016.1:15349-19942 GCA_001898095.1 Solirubrobacterales bacterium 70-9
GCCGCGCCCTCGTCGGAGAGCGGGTTGGCGATCAGGATCGGGTCGGCGCGCGGGTCGGGCTCGACGATCCGCAGGCGCCCGGCCTCGCCGGGATCGGTGAAGCTCCAGCCGACGATCTGGTCGAGGCCGCCCGCTTGGCGCAGCTCGTCCTCGGCCCGCCGCCGCAGCCGCTGGGTCCGGTTCAGCCGGCCGACCTTGCCCGCGCCGACCGTGGGCAGCGTCGTCGGCAGGTGGCGGTCGAAGCCGTGGAGCCGGCCGACCTCCTCGATCAAGTCGATCTCGCGGGTCACGTCGTAGTAGCGGTCGGGCGGCACGCTGACCTCGAGGTCGGAACCGTCGCCCTCGACGCCGAAACCGAGGCGCTCCAGGTAGGTGACCTGGTCGGCCTGCGGGATCTCCATGCCGAGGATCCCGCTCACCCGGGCGCCGCGCAGCCGCAGCGTCCGCGGCTCCGGCTCGGGCGCGGCGACGTCGATCGTGCCCGGAACTAGGGTGGCACCCGCCAACTCGACCAGCAGGCGCGAAGCGATCGCTTGGGCCCGCAGCGTCAGCGCCGGATGCAACTGCTTCTCGAACCGCGCCGAGGCCTCCGAGCGCAGCGCCAGCCGGCGCGAGGTCCGCAGCACGTTCGCCCCGTTCCAGTTCGCCACCTCGAGCAACACCTCGGTGGTCGCGTCGGAGACCTCGGAGACCTGGCCGCCCATCAGCGCCGCGATCCCGCTCGGCCCTTCGCGGTCGCAGACCAGCACGGTCTCCGCGTCGAGCTCCCGCTCCACCCCGTCCAGGGTGGTCATCTTCTCCCCCGGCCGCGCCGCGCGGACGGTCAGCTCGCCGCCCGGGACCTTGGCCAGATCGAAGGCGTGGAGCGGCTGCGCGGTCAGCAGCATCACGTAGTTGGTGATGTCGACGACGTTGGAGATCGGCCGCATCCCGGCCGCCGAGAGCCGCTCCTGCAGCCACAGCGGCGAAGGCCCGACCTTCACGTCCGTGAAGACGCGGGCGGTGAAGCGCGGGCAGAGCTCGGGGACCTCGACCGTGACCTTGGCGAAGTCGTTCACGTCGCCTGCGCCGGTCGCGGGAGCGTCGTCGGCCCAGGGCGCGGCGGCGAGCGGTGCGCCGGTCACCGCGTGGACCTCGCGGGCGACGCCGAAGACGCCGAAGCAGTCGCTGCGGTTCGGGGTGACCTCGATCTCCAGCACCGGCTCGGCCAGCGGGATCACCGCGGCGAGCGGGGTGCCCGCGGCGAGCGCGTCGTCGAGCACCAGCGTGCCGTCGTGGTCGTCGCCGATCTCGAGCTCGTCGGCGGCGAGGATCATCCCTTCCGAGGCGACCCCGCGCAGCTTCGCCTTGCGCAGCTTCTCGCCGCCCGGCATCCGCGCCCCGGGGAGCGCCACCGCGACGGTCTGCCCGGCGGCGACGTTGGGGGCGCCGCAGACGATCGTCCGCGGGCCGTCCTCGCCGGTCTCGACCGTGCAGACCCGCAGCCGGTCGGCGTCCGGGTGCTGGACCGCCTCGGTCACCTTGCCGACGACGAAGTTGTCCGGCTTCGGCGGGCCGACGACGTCGATCCGCTCGACCTCGGTGCCGGTCATCACCAGCCGGTTGGCCAAGGCCCACGGAGATGATCCCGGGTCGCAGTACTCCTTCAGCCAGGTGTACGGGACCCTCATGCGAACTGCTCCAGCATCCGTACATCGTTGTCGAAGAATCTGCGCAGATCGGGGATGGAGTGCCGCAGCATCGCCACCCGCTCGATCCCGAGGCCGAAGGCGAAGCCCTGCACCCGCTCCGGGTCGTAGCCGTTCTCCTCGACGAAGCCGAGCACGTTCGGGTCGACCATCCCGGCGCCGAGGATCTCGATCCAGCCCTGGCCCTTGCAGAGGTTGCAGCGCTCGCCGCCCGGCAGCAGGCCGGTGCCCTCGCACTGGAAGCAGGAGACGTCGACCTCGACGCTCGGCTCGGTGAAGGGGAAGTAGTGGGGCCGCAGCCGCACCTCGCGGGTGTCGCCGAAGAGCGCCCGCGACATCGCCAGCAGCGTCCCCTGCAGGTCGGCCAGGGTGAGGCCCTCGGCGATCGCGAGCCCCTCCATCTGGTGGAACATCGGGCTGTGGGTGGCGTCGGAGTCGCGCCGGTAGACCTTGCCGGGGATGACGATGAAGATCGGCGGCGCCTGCGTCTCCATCGCCCGGATCTGCATCGGCGAGGTGTGGGTGCGCAGCAGCACGTCGGGGTGGGACTGGATGTAGAAGGTGTCCTGGAGCATCCGCGCCGGGTGGTCGGCGGGGTGGTTCAGGGCGGTGAAGTTGTAGTAGTCGTGCTCGATCTCCGGGCCTTCGGCGACCTCGTAGCCGAGCCCGACCATGATGTCCTCGATCAGCCGCGTGGTGCGGGCGATCAGGTGCTGGTGGCCGAGTGGCCGCGACGGCGCGCCGGGCAAGGTGACGTCGACCCGGTCGGCGACCAGCCTCGCGTCGAGCTCGGCCGCATCGAGGCGCTCGGCGCTCTGCTCGATCAGCGCCTCGAGCTCCTTGCGGGCCTTGTTGGCGGCGCCGCCGACCGGGCCGCGTTCCTCCGGCGGCAGGTCGGCGATGCCGCGCAGGATCTGGGTCAGCTCGGCTTTCCGCCCCAGGTATTTGACCCGCAGCTCCTCCAGCGCGGCGCTCGAGGAGGCGGCGACGATCGCCTCCGTGCCGGCGACCCGGAGGTTCTCGATCTGCTCAAGCACTGGCCCGCTCCTCGCTCATCCGCGCGCACGCTACAGCCGCGGCGGCGGCGACGTTCAACGACTCCGCCCCTGCGCGCAGGGGAATCGTCACCTCGGCGTCGCAGGCGGCGACCACCTCGGGCCGCAAGCCCTCCCGCTCGGCGCCCAGGCAGAGGGTCGCGGCGCGGCTCAGCGCGGCGAGCCCGTCGCCGCCGTGGGCGACCAGGGCGACCCGCGGCGCGGGCGTCTCCTCGACCCCGGCGACCAGCGCCGGCGGCCGGGCGAAGATCGATCCCATGCTGGCCCGGGCCGCCTTCGGACCGTACGGGTCGGCGCAGCCGGGACCGAGGGCGACCGTGGCGTCGAGCAGCGCGTGGGCGGTGCGGACGATCGCGCCGACGTTGCCGGGGTCGCCGACCGCGTCGAGGTAGACGCAGGGCGCCTGCGGGGCGGCGGCCTCGGCCAGCGGCCAGACCGCGATCGCCCTGGTCCCCGAGCCGAGCGCCGAGACCGAGGCGAGCAGGTCCTGCGGGACCACGTCGACCGGCAGGTCGCCGGCGGGGATCCCCGCCCCGGTAGCCATCAGCACGAACTGCGGCCGGGCGCCCGCGGCGAGCCCCGCCTCGAGCAGGTCCTCGCCCTCGGTCGCGAACAGACCCTGACGCTCGCGGTGCTTGCGCTCCCGCAGCTTGCGGACCAGCTTCAGCTTCTCGTTGTCTTTGCTTTCGATCATCACTTTGCGTTCCCAAACGAAAACGGGCCGCAAATTTGCGGCCCGCCCGGAAGAGTTCAGAAGTGTCAGCCTGCGCTCAGGCGGCCGCACCCTCCCGGGCTATCTCCACGAATCGGCGGAACCCCTCCGGGTCCGAGACGGCGATCTCGGCCAGCATCTTGCGGTTCACCTCGACCTCGGCCTTGCTCAGGCCGTTGATCAGTTCCGAATAGCTCATGCCCTCCTGGCGCGCGGCGGCGTTGATCCGCGTGATCCAGAGACGGCGGAAGGTCCGCTTCTTGTTGCGACGGTCCCGGTAGGCGTACATGCCCGACCGCTGGACCTGCTCTTTGGCGAACCGGTAGGAAGAGTGCTTGCGCCCGAAGTAGCCCTTGGCTTCCTTCAGCACCTTGCGGCGCTTCTTGCGTGCGTGGACGCTGCGCTTGACGCGGCTCACCTGCCGCCTCCGAGAAGCTTGCGGACGTTAGGCACGTCAGCTTTCGCGATCTCCGCGGGCCGGGCCTTGGCGCGCTTTTTTCCCGGAGACTTTTTCTCCAGGATGTGGCTGAGTCCGGCGTGCCGGCCGCGGATCTTGCCGGTGGCGGACTTCTTGAAGCGCTTCTTGGCGCCCGAATGGGTTTTCATCTTCGGCATACGGGCTCGACATTGAAGCAGAGCGGGCGCCTCGGCGCGCCCTCGTGCGTCGATCCTGCAACGCCTGGGTAGTGTGGCAGGCCGATGAGGATCCTCTACGTCGTCGGCACCCGACCCAACTTCGTCAAGACGGCCCCCGTGATCTCGGCGATGCAAGGCCGCCTGCCCGAGGGACGGCACGCGATCGTCCACACCGGCCAGCACTACGACCGGGGGATGTCGGAGATCTTCTTCGAGGAGCTCGGCGTGCCCGCCCCCGACCACATGCTCGAGGTCGGCTCCGGCACCCACGCCCAGCAGACCGCCCGCACGATGGAGCGGCTGGAGCCGGTGATCGAGGCGGAGAAGCCCGATCTGCTGGTCGTCCCCGGCGACGTCAACTCGACCCTGGCGGCGGTCCTCACCGCGGTGAAGATGGGCGTGCCCATAGCCCACATCGAGTCCGGCCTGCGCAGCTTCGACCTGACGATGCCCGAGGAGGTGAACCGGATCGTCGCCGACCGCTTCGGCTCCCACCTCTTCC
>MKSH01000016.1:20115-22172 GCA_001898095.1 Solirubrobacterales bacterium 70-9
GCTGCTCACCGAGACCGTCGCCCAGCTCGCCCACCTGGCCCAGGACATGCCGGTCGTCTTCCCGGTCCACCCGCGCCCCCGCAAGATGATGGAGGCGCTCGACCTCGAGGCGCCCGCGGGGCTGACCCTGATCGAGCCGCTCGGCTACCTCGACTTCCTCTCCCTGCTCACCGACGCCCGCGCCGTGCTCACCGACTCGGGCGGCATCCAGGAGGAGACGACCTACCTCGGCGTCCCCTGCTTCACCCTGCGCGCCAACACCGAGCGGCCGGTGACCGTCGACCTCGGCACCAACACCCTCCTCGGCCTCGACCCGGCAGCGATCGCCGAGATCCCAGCCGCCCTGAAGTCGCGCCCCACCGCCCCACCCGAACCCCCACCGCTCTGGGACGGCCACGCCGCCGAGCGCATCGCCGACATCCTGGCGCCACCGGACCCGGAATTGCTCAGCGCGTAGGCGCATAGGGCGGGACGGCGGGATTCGAGCGCCGGCGGAGGGACGGACGGACTTCGCCGCGCGTGCGGCCGGGGACGGGCGCAGGTCGGGACGCGCGGTCGACTTTTCCCAGGCGGGGGGTGGAAAAAGTCGGCTGCATGAGTTGAACACACCAGGGTGTGTTCAACTCACTCAGGGCTCCGGAACCTCCTTAAGGAACGTGGAGTTCCGCGCCGGACCCGTGCATTTCGTCGCGGATCTTTCCCGGGACCCGCACGGGACCCGCGCCCTCGCCTCTCTCCCCGTGACCCGGCCCTCTCGTAGGCGGTCACAGCCTGCCCGGACCGCCTACGAGAGGGCCGGGTCCCTTCCCCGTTCCGCCTCAGCGCTTGGCGGCGCGCTTCAGGGTCAGGTTCGCCGTCGTCGCGGTACCGCCCTTCGGCGTCATCCGCAGAGTCACCATCGCCTTACCGCGTTTCGTCAGCAGCCTCTTACCGCGACGGTTCAGTTTCACCGCGATCTTGCCCTTGGCGCCGGCAGCCAGCTTGTAGCCGGTGGTGCCGTAGACGATGGTCGCGGGCTTTTTGCCGGCCGCCGAGGCGCTCGCGGTCTGGGCGAGCAGTTCGAGCCGGCCCTGGCAGGCGGTGTTGCCGCCGCAGACCAGCGGGATCAAGGCCTTGCCCTCTTCGACCTGCGCCTGCTTGGAGCCGAGGCGCGGGACCACCGGGGCGGGCGCCGTCGGGCTCAGCGGGACGGTCGGGCCGGGCGCGGTCGGCGTGCCGTTGCAGGTGATGTCGTTGCTGGCGCAGAAGGTCCAGCGAACCAGCAGTTCGAAGCCCGGGACGCCTTCGTAGATTTCGTGCCGCCCGCCTTTTTCGTCGTTGGGGATGCGGCCCATGCGCGGGTAGAAGATCCCGGCCATCGGATCGCCGTCGGGGATCGAGAGGGCGTTGGAGGGGCCGACGACGCGGAGGGGTAGCGAGCCGCCGTCGTTTTCGGCGCTCACCGAGACCAGGTCATAGGCAAGCACCCCTTCTTTGAGGTTGCGTTCGACCGCGATGTTGAGTGGGATCGTGGTGATCGCGTTCGGGGCGAGCGGGAACGGGCCGGTGTCGCTGCGCCAGTAACAGCAGCTGTCGCCGGCGCCCGGCGAAGCCAGCTGGCGGATGATCGTGATGGTGATCGGGGAGGGGTTCGCGCCGGAGAGGATTTCGGCGGCGGTGATGCGGCCGTCGGCGGGGACGCTGCGGGCGCGCGGATCACTGCCCGAGTTCAGTCCCCAGACCCCCGCCTGGCTCTAAGTGCAGCCGCCCGGTTCGTTGTTGAGGAAGAGGCCGTAGTTGCCGCTCGGGTCGGCGATCGCGGGTTTCACGTTGCAGCCGTAGTTGACGACCGGGCCGGGAGCGAGCGAGCTGCCGAACTGGATCGGCGCCGCGCCGGCATCGGCGGGCACGAAGAACAGCGCGCAGGCGAGGATCAGCGGCGCGAGGACGCGCGGTGGTCGGACGGACACGGCGCGGATTATGCCCGCGAACGACGCCGCCGCAAGGGCGGATCGATCCGGGTGGGTAAGACTCCCCCACCCGGTGAGTTCGCAGAAATGGCCGGATAGCGGCCGGAA
>MKSH01000016.1:22287-24224 GCA_001898095.1 Solirubrobacterales bacterium 70-9
AGCCCGCCGAGGTCCTCGAAGAGCTTCTGCAGCAACGCCCGACCGCGCTCCGGATGGGCCTGCTCGCGGCCCCGGAACATGATCGTGATTTTCACCTTGTCGCCGTGTTTGAGGAACCGCTCGACGTGACCTTTCTTGGTGTCGTAGTCGTGCGTGGCGATCTTCGGTCGCAGCTTGATTTCGCGGATGTTCACCTGCTGCTGGTGCTTGCGCGCCGCCTTCTGCTTCTGCTCCTGCTCGTATTTGTACTTCGAGTAGTCGAGCATCCGGGTGACCGGCGGCTTCGAGTTCGGCGCCACCTCGACCAGGTCGAGGTCGGCGTCCTGGGCGCGGCGCAGCGCCTCCGGCGTGTCGACGATCCCGAGCTGCTCACCGTCGGCCCCGATCAGGCGCACCTGGGGGACCCGGATCCGCTCGTTGATCCTCGTCGTGTCGCGCTCTGGTGGGCGCCGATCGAACCTACGCGGAACCGGCACTAGTGAGAGTGGAGTTGCTTCAAGAGGACGAGGCTTCGAATCGCGGGCACGGGACGCTCAGCGGCGGCGGTCATTTGAGGTGCCCACAGTCAAGTCCGGTGAGTATAGACAGGTCAGGGCGCTTGGCAAGCCAAGTGGGCTCAGGACGCCGTCTCTTTCGCGATCCGATCGGCGAACTCGGCGACGCTCAGCTCTCCCACGTCGCCGTCGGCGTGGGAGCGCACCGCCACCCCGCCGTTCTCCTGCTCGCGGTCGCCGACCACCAACATGTACGGGTAGCGGCCCAGCGAGGCGTCGCGGATCTTCCGCCCGACCGACTCCGAGCGGTCGTCGATCGCGACCCGCACGCCGAGGTCGCGGAGCTCGTCGTGGGCGCGCCGGGCGTACTCGTTGTGGCGGTCGGAGATCGGCAGGACGATGGCCTGCACCGGCGCCAGCCAGGTCGGGAACCGCCCGGCGTAGTGCTCGATCAGGATCCCGGCGAAACGCTCCATCGAGCCGAGCAGCGCCCGGTGGATCATCACCGGCCGGTGCGCAGCATCGTCGGCCCCGGTGTAGGAGAGGTCGAAGCGCTCCGGCATCTGGAAGTCGAGCTGGCAGGTGCCGCACTGCCAGGAGCGGCCCAGCGCGTCGGTGATGTGGAAGTCGATCTTCGGCCCGTAGAAGGCGCCGTCGCCGGGGTTCAACTCGTACTCGCGGTCCTGCGAGCCCAGCGCCTCGGCCAGCGCCGCCTCGGCCTTCGCCCACTGCTCCTCGGACCCCATCGACTTGTCCGGGCGGGTCGAGAGCTCCACTTTCACGTCGTCGAAGCCGAAGCGGGCGTAAAGCTCGTCGATCGCCTCGCAGATCGAGGCGACCTCGGCGGTGATCTGGTCCTCGGTGCAGTAGACGTGGGCGTCGTCCTGGGTGAAGGCGCGCACCCGGAGGAGGCCGTGGAGGACCCCCTCGCGCTCGTTGCGGCTGACCCGCCCGAACTCGGCGAGCCGCAGCGGCAGCTCGCGGTAGCTGTGGCGGTCGGAGCCGTAGACGAGGCAGGCGCCGGGACAATTCATCGGCCGCAGCGCGTAGCGCTTGTCGTCGTCCTGCATGAAGTACATCTCGTCCTTGTAGTTGTCCCAGTGGCCGCTGCGGTGCCAGAGTCCCTCGTCGAGGACCTGCGGCGTGGCGATCTCCTTGTAGTCCCGCTTGCGCAGCTGGTCGCGCACCTCGTCTTCGATCAGGTGCAGGAGCGTGGTGCCGTTGGGCAGCCAGAAGGGCATCCCGGGAGCCTCGGGGCGGAGCATGAAGAGATCCAGCTCGGGGCCGATCCGGCGGTGGTCGCGCGCTTCCGCCTCGGCGATCAGCTCGAGGTGGGCCTCGAGGTCCTTCTTCGAGAAGAAGGAGGTGCCGTAGATGCGGGTGAGCTGCTCGCGGTTCTCGTCGCCGCGCCAGTAGGCGCCCGCAACCGCGCTCAGCTTGATC
>MKSH01000016.1:24233-25828 GCA_001898095.1 Solirubrobacterales bacterium 70-9
CGGTCTCCACGCCTTCGTTCCTCACCAGGTCCTCGATCAGCTCGACCTTGAAGCTCTCCCCTTTCGAGCCGAAGAGCTGGAGCGCCTCGCCGACCGGCACGTCGCGGCGGCTGAAGTGCTCGTCGGCGGCGATGTGCTTTTCCATCGCCTTCTCGATCTTGGGGAGGTCGTCCTCGGTGATGCGGACGTCGGCCGGGAACTCGAAGTCGTAGTAGAAGCCCGCCTCGATCGCCGGCCCGATCGTCACCTTGGTGCCGGGATAGAGCTCGGTCACCGCCTCGGCCATCACGTGGGCGGCGTCGTGGCGGATCAGCTCCAGGCCCTCGGGGTCGCGGTCGGTGACGATCGCCACCTCGGCGCCGTGCTCGGGCAGCGGCGCGAAGAGGTCGCGCAGGTCGCCGTTCACCTTGATCGCCAGCGCCGCCTTCGCCAGCCCCGGCCCGATCGCCGCAGCGGCGTCGGCACCGGTGGCCCCGGCGGGCAGCTCCAGCGGCTTCCCGTCGGGCAGGGTGACGACGATCTTGTCGGTTGCGGCCTCCACGGGAGGCATGGTACGTGGGCGACCCCGCCTGGTGCGTTCGCAGTTGGCCACAACTGTTGGGGCGAGGTGCGAACGCGTCGGGGGGAGCGGATCAGCGGGCGGGGCCTTGGCGGGCCTGGCGTTCGGCGATCTGCGGGCAGACGGTCCGCTTCGCGACCGGGCCCTTCACTTCCCAGAGCACGTAGGGCGGCGCGACCTTGCGCACCCGCAGGCCGTCGAAGGGCGGCTTGTGGCGGGAGCCCTCGACGATCACGTAGCGGGCGCCCTGCGGCGGCTCGCCGGCGGCTTCCTGGCGGGTCTCGATGCAGACCCGCCCGCCGCGCAGTTCCCAGGCGAGGAAGTTGGTGCCGTGGTCCTCTTCGAGGAATTCGGGCGAGGCGAGGATCACGGTCGGGCCTTCGCCGACCAGCGCGCGCAGGCGGGTGAGCGAGGACGAGTAGGACGACGGGCCGACCGGCGCGTTGGCGAGGGCAAGCGCCGAGCAGAGGCCGGCGGCGCCGAGGAAGATGACCGCGGCCGCGAGCGCCAGTTGAGCACGCCGCCTGTCCTGCGCGGTTCCTTTTCCGTCTATACGGCGGGAAAGGAACCACGGAACGTCGCGGGTGAGCGGCAGGAGGATGGTCAGGGCGCAGAGGGGCGCGGCGATCTCGATCGCCTTCGCCGCCGTGTAGGCGGTGCCGCCGACGCGGGCGGCGAGGTAGGCGACCGCGGCGACCGCGAGGCCGGCGAGGACGACGGTCTCGCGCCGCCGCCAACAGGCCCAGATCCCGTAGAGGAGGAGCACGGTGGCGAAGGCGGCACCGAGGTAGTAGGCCGCCGCGGGCACGGCGCCGTCCCCGGGCGCCAGGCGGAAGTCCCCCGACGGCCAGATTCCGAGCGCCTCGAACGGCGAGATCTGCCCGAACAGGTTGCCCAGCCCGGGGCCGTTCGGATCGAACGTTTCGAACTTATGGAAGTCGATCATCCGCCCGATCTCGGGAGCGGCCAGGACGACCAAGACGAGCAGCGCGATCCCCACGGGCCTGACCAGCTCCCCGGCGACCGCGCGGGTCCG
>MKSH01000016.1:25921-26187 GCA_001898095.1 Solirubrobacterales bacterium 70-9
AGGCAGAGGACGAAGCCGAGCAGCAGGAACGCCTCGATCGTCTCCTTGAAGGCGCCCTGGGCGAAGTAGCTCGCGACGACGTAGGCCAGGCCGACGACCAGCGCGGCGGCGGTGCGCGGCAGCGGGCGCAGCTCACGGAAGGCGCCGAGCGCGGTCAGCGGCGCCAGCACCGCGATCGCCACGCTGAGGCCGCTGAACCCCTTCACCAGGCCGATGTCGAGCCCCTTGTTCAGGGCGACGACGATCGAGTGCGGGCCGAGCGGATA
>MKSH01000017.1 GCA_001898095.1 Solirubrobacterales bacterium 70-9
ACAGCCACAACCCGCCCCGCCCACAGGTCACCGCCACCCGCCCGCACGCGGAATTCCCGCTTCCGCTACAGTTCTCCGCCGCATGGCAGTCAGAATCAGACTTAGACGAGTGGGTTCCAAGAAGAACCCGATCTGGCGGATCGTCGTCGCCGACAAACGTTCCCCGCGTGACGGGCGGACGATCGAGACGATCGGCCAGTACAACCCGCAGACGGAGCCCTCGACGATCGTCCTCGACGAGGAGCGCGCCCGCCACTGGATCGAGCACGGCGCCCAGCCGTCGGAGACCGTGGCCCACCTGCTGCGCACCAAGGGCATCGCCGCTCACGGCAGCTAGCCGTACCCACCGGCGATGACCGAGCTGCTCGAATTCCTCGTCAAGGCCTTGGTCGAGGACCCTGAGGCCGTCGAGGTGGAGGAGCTGGAAGAGGACGGCGACCTCGTCTACGAGATCAGCGTCGCCGACGGTGACCTCGGCCGCGTGATCGGCAAAGGCGGCCGCGTCGCCAACGCGATCCGGACGATTGCCAAGGCCGCCGCGGTGCGGATCGACCGCCGCGTCATCGTCGACATCCTCGACTAGGCGCCGTGTCCGGCAACGTTCGCTCTCTCTGGCTTGCCCTCGCCTCGCCCGGCGGCGTCCTCGACCGCTCGACGTGGCGATGCCACGCCTTCGGGTCTGCGTCCTTGCCGGCCGTGACGATTGCTGCGCCAGAACCGGGCAACCGTCACCGGACACGGCGCTAGCCCGGCGCTTCCGGCCGTGCGGCTCGACATCTTCTCCCTCTTCCCGGAGGCGTTCGACTGGCTGCAGACGCAGCGTCCGGTGCAGAACGCGCTGCGCGAAGGGAACGAGCTGCGGCTCTTCAACTACCGCGACTCGACCCCGCTGACCGGGCGTCAGGTGGACGACGCGCCCTACGGCGGCGGCGCCGGGATGGTGCTGCGGGTCGACGTGATCGACGCGGCGCTGCAGGCGGCCTACGCCGACGGGGTGCGGCCAAGGATCGTGCTGCTGACCCCGACCGGCCGGCTGCTCGACGACGAGTTGGCCGACGAACTGGTCGCCGAGCCGCACGTGGCGATCCTCTGCGGGCGCTACGAGGGGTTCGACGAGCGCATCCACGAGCACTTCGCCGACGACGAGGTGTCGATCGGGCGCTACGTACTGGCCGGGGGGGAGCTGCCGGCGATGGTCGTCGCCGACGTCCTGATGCGGAAGCTGCCGGGGGCGCTCGGTAACGCCTCCTCGGCCGCCGAGGACTCCTACAGTCAGGTGCTGGAGGGGATGCCGGAGTACCCGCATTACACGCGGCCACCGGTCCACCGGGGCTGGTCGGTGCCCGAGGTGCTGCTCTCCGGCGACCACGAGAAAGTTCGCGAATGGCGGCTCGAGCGGTCGCGCGAACGTGCCAAATTGTTCGCGGAGCAGGAGCGGAAGACGCAATAGCGGGGCGCATCGGTGGGTCGCTACGACTCCGATTGCGCCGAATAGCTAACATTCCGCGACCGCGCGGATCCCAACCGGGGCTGGGCGGTTTTTCTTCGCCGCCAGCCAACTACGCCTCAAGAAACCTTCAGATGAGCTCAGTTATCGACAGCATCGAGCGCGACCAGCTGAAGAAGGGCCTGCCGCCCTTCGAGCCCGGTGACCGCGTCCGCGTCCACTTCCAGGTGATCGAGGGTTCGCGCAAACGAACCCAGGTCTTCGAGGGCGTCGTCCTGCGCCGCCAGGGCAACGGCGCGCGGGAGACGTTCACCGTGCGCAAGCAGTCCTTCGGTGTCGGGGTCGAGCGGACGTTCCCGCTCCACTCGCCGAAGATCGAGAAACTCGAGGTCGCGGCGCGCGGTGACGTGCGCCGGGCGAAGCTCTACTACCTGCGCGGCCGGATCGGCAAGGCGGCCCGCGTTGCCGAGCGCCGTTGGGGCATCGACGAGGCGATGGTGTCGAGCGCGCCGCCCGCCACCGACGAGTCGACCGCGGTCGACGCCGAGGGCGTGAGCCAGGAGGAGGTCGTGCCGGAGGCCGTCCCGACCGAGGCCGAGCAGGCCGAGGCGACGACCGAGGACGTCGCGCCCGAGGCCGAGGCGAGCACCGAGGACGTGCCCGAGCCCGAGGCGAGTGCCGAGGACGCACCCGAGACAGATGCAGCTGAGGAGGCTCCCGCCGCGGAGGCGGAGGCCACCGAGGCACCCGAGGAGCCCACGGACGAGGAGCCGGACAAATCCGGCGACTCCGACGAGGACTCCAAGGGCTGAAACCCTCGCTGCCCAAGCCGAAGAGCAAAGCGGGCGGCCTGATCGAGTTGGTCGTCATCGTCGCGCTTGCCCTCGGGCTGGCGCTGGCGCTGCAGGCCTGGGTGGTGAAGCCGTACCAGATCCCCTCCGGGTCGATGGAACCGACG
>MKSH01000018.1:0-5306 GCA_001898095.1 Solirubrobacterales bacterium 70-9
CGGATCGTGACCACGTCGCCGTCTTGGATCAGGTAGTCCCTGCCCTCGACTCGCAGCGCGCCCTTGTCTCGCGCCGCGACATAGCCACCGAACTCGACCAGCTCGGCCCAGCCGATCACCTCGGCTTTGATGAAGGCTTCCATGATCTCGGTGTGGATCGTGCCGGCGGCTTCGAGCGCCGTGGCGCCGCGGCGGAGCGGGCGGGCGACCGCCTCCTTGCCCTCTCCGGCGGTGAAGAACGTGATCAGTTCGAGCAGGTCGTAGGCGGCGCGGACGAGGCGCGCGAGGCCTGATCCCTCGACCCCGTAGGACTCGCGCATCTCGGCGGCTTCCTCGGGATCGAGCTCGGCCAGCTCGCCCTCGATCCGGGCGCTCACCGCGACCGACCCGGCGTCCACCGAGTTGGCGTGGGCGGCGACCGCCTCCGGTACCTCCGCCGTGTCCTCGTCGACGTTGGCGACGTAGAGGATCGGCTTCGAGGTGATCGCGCCGAGGTTGCGGACCGCGTCGGGGGCCGCTTCCGGCACCGGCACCGAGCGCGCCGGCTTGCCCGCCGCGAGGGCCTCTTTCACCGCTTCCAGCCAGGCCTGCTCGGCGACGGCGGCTTTGTCGCCCGTCTTCACCTGCTTGCCGACCCGGGGGATGCGGCGCTCGACCTGCTCGTAGTCGGAGAGGATCAGCTCGGTCTCGATCGTCTCGATGTCGGCGATCGGGTCGACCCGCCCGTCGGGGTGGATGACGCCGGCGTCCTGGTGACAGCGGACGACATGGCAGATCGCGTCGGTCTCGCGGATCGAGGCGAGGAACTGGTTGCCGAGCCCCTCCCCCTCGCTCGCGCCTTTGACCAGGCCGGCGATGTCGTGGAAGTCGATCGTCGCCGGGACGAGCTCGGAGCTGCGCACGGTCTTGGCGACCGCCTCGAGCCGCTCGTCCGGCACCTGGGCGACGGCGACGTTCGGCTCGATCGTCGTGAACGGGTAGTTGCCGATCTGCGCGCCCCCCGAGGTGAGCGCGTTGAAGAGGGTCGACTTGCCCGCGTTCGGCAGGCCGACGATGCCGACCTTCATCGGATCGCCTCGGTGACCGCTTCGGGGGCGGGGATCGGGTGCCAGGCGCCCTCGTCCTCCGGCTTCGGCAGCGGGACGAGGAGGCCGAGGAGCGTTCCCAGGACCACCCCGACGGCGACATCGGAGGGGTAGTGCATCCCCAGGTAGGGACGGCCGGCGGCCATCGCGACCGCCGGGACGAAGGCGACCGCGGCGCGGCGGTCGACCCGGGTCATCGCGGTGGCGACGGCGAAGGAGGAGGTCGAGTGGGCGGAGGGGAAGCTGAGCGAGCTGGGCGCGCCGCCGAGCGGCGGCAGGCCCTCGAGCACCGGGCGCGGGCGCCTGACCACGAGCTTGACCCCGTAGTTCAGCCCGATCGCGACCGGCCCGAGCGCCGCGCAGGTCGCCCAGGCGGGGCGGCGGCGCGCATCGGCGGCGGCCAGCGCCCCGCCCGCGAGCAGCCAACCGAGGCCGTTGTTCCCCGCTTTGCCGAGGAACTTGGCGGCGCGCTCCGCCGCGGGCGTGTGCCCGCGCGTGCGCATCGCGCGCAGAAGTTTCCGGTCGAGGTCAGCCATCGGCGGCGGAGGATACGGCGCCGCGGCCCTCGACTGCGTTCGCACTTCTGGCCGGTATGCGGCCATAAGTGCGAACGCATCCGCCGCTACTTGAATTCGAAGCTCGTCAGGTCCTGCCCGAAGGTCGGGTTGTAGATCACGTTTTCGAGGTTGATTTCGTCGGAGACGAAGGTCGAGGCGGTGCTCGACCCGTACGGCGCCATCGGCGCCTGTTCCATGAATTCCTTGTCCAGCTGCGCGTAGGCGGCTTCCTGTTCCGGTCCCAGCGGTTCTTCCCCAAGTTCGGTGATCTTCTGCGACAGCTTCGGGTCGGCGAAGCGCGAGAGGTTGGTGCCGTTGGTCGCAGCGATCGATTCTTCGGACAGCAGCGGCTGGAAGAAGTCGTTCGGGTGCGGGTAGTCCTGGAACCAGTTGGCCCAGCCGGTGTCGAGGTCCGGGGTCGAGGAGTTGCCGATCACGGTGAAGTAGTTGTCGGGGCTGAGGATCTTCAGCGACACCTTGAAGCCAAGTTCCTGCAGCACCCCCTGGTAGTAGGCGCCGACGTCGTTGGAAGGCGGTTCGGTTTCCGTCCAGACCGTGATTTCGCGGTCGCTCGGGTCCGCTTCGGCGATCAGTTCCTTCGCCTTCTTGAGGTCGTGCGGGTAGAGGTCGACCTTCTCGCCGCCCGGCATTTCGGGTGGCAGGATCTGCTGGTTGCCTTTGAGCCGGCCGGAGTAGATCCGTTCCAGCGCCGCCGGGTTGATCGCGTAGTTCACCGCCTGGCGCACCTTCAGGTTGTCGAAAGGCGCCACCGTCGTGTTCATCCAGAAGAAGTAGGTGCTGACCGTCGGCTCGACCCGGAACTGGGTCCCCTCGTATTTGGTGAGGATTTCCTGGTAGCGGTCCGGCGGCACCTGGTTCGCCATCCAGTCGAGCGAGCCGCTGATGACTTCGTTGACCGCGGTCTGCGGGTTCCGCTGCACCTTGATATCGATCTTGTCGACGTGCCCCGCGGGGATCTGCGGCATCAGCTTGCCGTTCACCTGCGCCCACTGCGGGTTGCGTTCGTATTCCCAGCCGGAGCCGGGCTTGGAGTGGGTGATCATGTAGGGGCCGGTGGCCGGGGGCGGATCGGCGGAGAGGTCTTCGTCCGGGGTATTCGCCGGGAGGGGGGCGGCGAACGGCAGCGCCAGCTCGTTCTCGAAGGTGCCGCGCGGGCGGGTCAGGTGGATCGTGATCGTGCCGGTCTTGTCGTCGGTTTCGATCCCGGAGATGCCACCCTTCTTCGTCTTCGCGAACTTTTCCGCGCCGACGATGTCGTCGTAGAAGGGCGAGCCGCTGGAGTTGAGGATGTAGACGCGTTCGAGCGAGTGGAGGAAGTCGGAGGCGCGGACCGGTTCGCCGTTGGAGTACTTCAGCCCTTTGAGCAGCTTCAGCGCGTAGGTCTTGCCGTTGTCGGTGACTTTCGGCATCGCTTCGGCGAGCCCGGGGATCACCTTGCCCCCCGCGGCGCCGTTCGCGTGGGCGTAGGTGAGCAACGGGATGTAGGTGCTGTACATCGCCGTCCAGCCTTCGCCGGTGTGGGACAGCGCCGGATCGAGGTAGTCGGGGAAGGCCGCGTAGGCGCCGGTCAGGGTGCCGCCTTGGTTGCCCGAATCGCCGATCGCGCCGTCGGTGCCCCCGCCCTCGGCACTCGTTCCACCGGTCGATCCGCCCGTCGAGGACCCCCCCGAACCGCAGGCGGCAAGAGCGAAAGCCGCAAGCGCACACGCCGCGACACACAGAATTATCTTTTTGATCCCCACCCGGCCCCCTTCGACAGCGAGGGCGAAATCCTTTAAATCTGCGAAGGCGCGGCCGTTTCGCCGTCGTCGAATCCGGTCGCCCCAGGGGCCGAGCGGGCGGCGTCGGCCTTGCCGAGGCGCTCGGCGATCTCACCGCGGATCCGCCGCACCAGTTCGACGGTCGCGTCGCGCAGCCCGTCGAGGTCCTCGGTCAGCGTCTGCCGTCCCAGGACGCTGACGCAGAGCGTTCCTCCCACGTACTCGAAGGCGAAGCCCTTCGGTGACTGTTCGACGAGGAAGACGATGAAAGCGGGCGAGAAGAGCTCGTGGAACCAGATGTCTTCGCGGTCCGGCGAGGCGTAGACGCGGTAGCACCGATCGAGTTCGGCGCTCCCCAGTTCGACCCGGTTGCCGTCGCCGACCAGGGCCGTGAAGGCGCGACCGAGCAGGTGCTCGTCCTCGGCCCGGCGGCAGAGCATCCAGGGGACGAATTTCTTCGCCTTCGGCACGTGGGTGACGGCGACCGTGAAGTGGGCGTCGGCGCGGTCGATCAGCGCCACCTTCGCTTCGATGTATTTGGAGAACCAGCCGCCCGCGAGCGCGTCGACGCTGTGCACCTCGCCCTCGGCCAGCAGCGGCGTCGTGCGCGGCAGGTGGACGCCGTCTTCGATCGTCATCCCCCGCGCCGTCGCCCACGCGGCCAGTCCCTCGTCCCCCATCGCTTGCGCCATGTCCCCTTGTACCGCATCGCCAGGATCCCGCCTGCGCCGCGCTCATAATCGGCCGCGTGACGAGGCGGAGGCCGGTCAAACACGCGGGACACGAGGTGATGGCGGTCGCCCGCGGGAAGACCAATACCCACACTCACCTGCGCCGCCGCCTCCTCATCATCTTCGGCGCCACCGCCGTCTTCTCGGTCCTCTGCACCCTCGTCGTCTACCTCACCGAGCACGGCGCGAAGGGCACCGAAATCCACAGCATCTTCGACTCCTTCCTCTTCACCACCTCGCAACTCCTCACCGGCTCCTCGGTCGCCAACCCGGCAACCAACCTGGGCAAGATCCTCGAGCTCATCTTCGACCTCTGGGCGATCACCGTCGTCGCCTCCCTGGCCGGCTCCTTCGGCGCCTTCTTCCACGCCCGCAGCAAAGAGATGAACGAGGAGATGGCCAGGGCCGAGGCCGCGCTGAAGCGGAGTGTCGAGGGCAGCGCAGCTTAGGCGGGCGCGAAGGGACGGTGAGAGCCTGTCCCGTGCCGGTCGCAGCAGGAGTCATGACGATCTGCGCAGGTCCGGCGCGGAACTCCACGTTCCCCGAGGAGGTCCGGACGCGCTCGGGGGCCCGAACCCCCACCCGTTGATGGGCCGAAAACTCAACGTGTGCTCGGCGCGGCGGGCGGCGGCCGACGAAGAAGAGGCCGAAGATCGTCGCCGGCGCCGAGGGCGGCGCCGAGGAAGATCAGGTGCTCTCGCATCCCGGCACGGATAGCGGACCGTCCGGCCGGCAATTTCGACTGCCTACGATCGAACGGTGCCCCTGGCCCTGGGACAGCGCCTCTTCCTTCACCACGTCTTCGGTCGCGGCATCGTCGGCCTGATCGCCGTCGCCGCGATCATCCTGCTGATCCGCTTCTGGCCGGTGGTCCTCGACTGGTGGCAGCGCCGGCGCTAGCGGCGGTCGGCGAGGGCCGCGGCGGCGCCGGCGGCTACCGCGGTGACGGCGAAGACTGCGGGCCAGGCGCCGATCTTCCTCGCCAGCGGATGGGAGACACCGAAGGCGCCCGCGTAGGTGAGGCCGAGGCCGATCGCCAGGCCGGGGCCGCCGGACCGGGCCCACTGGCGGGCGCTCCAGACGCCGCAGCCGGCCAGAAAGAGGCCGCCAAGCTCACGCCTGCCGCTGTAGCGGGCGATCGCGAAGCCGCCG
>MKSH01000018.1:5469-6409 GCA_001898095.1 Solirubrobacterales bacterium 70-9
GGTCGAAGCGGCGATGGTCGCCTACGCCGGGCGCTACGGCGAGGACGCCGAGCTGTGGGCGGCGACCGGGATCCTCCACGACCTCGACTACGAGAAGCACCCGGACCTCGAGACCGGCCACCCACGGGTGGCGCTGGAGCTGTTCGAGGAGCGCGGGTACCCGCCGGAGCTGATCGACGCGGTGGCCGGACACGCACCCTACCTCGGGGTGCCGCGGGAGTCGCGGATGTCGCGGACGCTCTTCGCCGTCGACGAGCTGAGCGGCTTCATCGCCGCGGTCGCGCTGGTCCGGCCGACCGGGATCGAGGGGATGACCCCGAAGTCGGTGAAGAAGAAGATGAAGCAGCCGAGCTTCGCCGCCGCGGTCAGCCGCGAGGACATGCGGTTGGGGGCGGAGGAGCTGGGCGAGGATTTCGACGCGCACCTGGCGTTTGTGATCGCGGCGCTCGAACCGCGCGCCGCCGAGCTCGGCCTCGGCGGCGAGGCGGCGGCCGAGAACGTCGCGGGCGAGGCATAGGATCCCCCGATGGCACTGTTCAACGTCTCCGTGCGCGCCCACCTGAGCGAGACGACGGTCGACGATCTGATCGCCGGCGGCGTCTACTTCATGCAGGGTGCCGTCGACGAGGAAGGCTCGACCCGGCGCCGCCACCACCTGCGGGTACAGGCGGACAATTGCGACGACGCGGTGGAACGGGCGCGGCAGAAGGTCGTCGACGCGGGCGGCGACGCCTCGCAGCTCGAGTGCGGCGGCCGGCGCAGGATCCCGCCCGCGAGCGCATCGGTCCCTCCGCAAGTGGGTTAATGGGTACATGACCTCGATGAGGCCAGGTCGCCGCGCCCTGATCACCGTCGTGACGGTGATCGCCGCGCTGCTGCCGGTCTCGCTGATCGCCGCGGTCTCCGCCTTCGGCGACGCGGGCGGGCCGGGCGGCAACGG
>MKSH01000018.1:6416-26529 GCA_001898095.1 Solirubrobacterales bacterium 70-9
GGGCCCGCGATCGTCGGCTTCTCCCCGCAGGAGGGGACGATCGGCGGCGGCACCGCCGTCCAGATCAGCGGCGGCGGCTTCGAAGGCGCGACCGCGGTGACGTTCGGCGCCCGGCCGGCGCGCTCGTTCGAGATCAAGTCGCCGAACCTGATCGAGGCGGTCGCCCCTGCCGTGCCGCGCGGGGACAACGTGCGCATCCACGTCACCGCGCCGGGCGGCACCGCGAGCACGAACCGCAACTTCACCTTCATCGGTTGCCACGTGCCGCGGGTGCAGGGCGAGCGGATCCGGCGGGCGTGGAAGACGGTCGTCGCCGCGGGCTGCAAGAGGGGCGAGCTGAACTTCGTACGGACCGCGCGCAGGCCGCTGCGGGTGGTCGGCGAGTCGCCGCGTCCCGGCACCTGGCTCGACCCGGGCTCGCCGGTCGACCTGCTCGTGCGCTGAGGCGCGCCTCACGCGCGACCTCACGCCTGGCGCCTTGCGTGGTTCCTTATCCGCCGTATAGCCGGAAAACGAACCGCGCAGACGCATCCCCGCCGTTTGGATGGGCGGGCCTGTTTGGTGGCCTGGGGGCCGGGTACGACCCAGCGTCCGAGGGAGAGAACCTCGCCCGTGCCGCGACCCGCGGCGCGTGAAGACCCCCGTCAGAAGGAGGCCTTGCCCATGACCATCGTCTGGATCCTCATCGTCATCATCCTGGTGCTGTTGGTGATCGCGCTGGCCCGTCGCGTGCTCTAGGCCGGGGGGCTCAGCGCTCCCTCCCCGGTCTCCGGCCTTCCCCTATCGGGCCATTTTTACCGGCCCTTCACTTCGTACCAAGAATCGCGCGCCACCCTCGCTTCACCACCCAACGAGAGGAGGCAGGCGATGGCGCAGATTCTGGTTTTGACCGATCCGTCCGAGACCGACGGCGAGGTCGTCTACAGCGAGAGCGTGGGCTCGGTCCACCTCGAAGGACACGCGGGAGATCAGCTGGTCGAGCGGCTGCGCTGGGCGGTCCGGGACGCCCAGGTGGCCGAGCACCGGGCGGTGCTGCGCGCCGCAGCGGCACCCGAGGAACGCCCCGCCGCGGCCTGACCGCCGGCTGCGTTCGCACTTTCCCGTAACCGGTAGGGGGAACTGCGAACGCCCCGGGGGCGGCCGGGTGGACATTTTAATTCGCGTCACGTATAGTGACGCGAAATGAGTACCACGCGCACCTACCGTCAGACGCGCCGGGCCGACGCGACCGAGCGCACCAAGGCGACGATCCTCGCCGCCGCCCAGGCCGCCTTCCGCGCCGACCCGGCGGGCGATCCCTCGCTCGAGGCGGTCGCCGAGCGGGCCGGGGTCAGCACCCGCACCGTGATCCGCCAGTTCGGCTCCAAGGACGGGCTGATGCAGGCGGCGATCGAGGACGGGATGGCGACCAGCGCCACCGACCGGCGGGTCGAGGCGGGCGACGTCGCCGGCGCGATCCGCAAGCTCACCGCCCACTACGAGGCCGACGGCGACGAAGTGATCCGCTGGCTCGCCCTCGCCGACCGCCTCCCGCACGTGCGCCGGATCACCGAGCGCGGCGCCGCGATGCACGTCGAATGGGTCGAGACGGCGTTCGCGCCCGACCTCGATGGGCTCCCCCGGGCCGCCCGCCGCGCCCGCGTCGGCGCGATCGCCACCGCCCTCGACGTCTACACCTGGCACCTGCTGCGCCGGCGCGAAGGGCTGGGCGCCGAGGCCACCCGCAGTGCGATCCGCAACCTGGTGGACGGGGCGCGCACGGCGGGGCAGCCGGCCGAGGCGGCCGCCCGATGAAGGTCCTCGCCTACACCTCGCCCGCCCGCGGCCACCTGAACCCGATGATGGGACCGCTGCTGGAGCTGCGCCGACGCGGCGCCGAGGTCCACGTGCGCACGCTCTCCGCCGGGGTCGAGTCGGTCCGCGCCGCCGGGCTCGAGGCCGAGCCGCTCGCCCCCGCGATCGAGGCGATCGAGCACACCGACCACCTCGCCTCCAACCAGATGGCCTCCGGCGCCCGCTCCTACGCGACCCTCGGGGCGCGCGCCCCGCACGAGGTCCCCGACTTCGAAGCCGCCCTCGACGCGATCGGCCCCGACCTCGCCCTGGTCGACTGCACCACCTACGGCGCCAAGGCGGTGGCCGAGCGGGGCGGCATCCCCTGGGCCGAATCGCAGCCGTTCCTGCTCCAGGAAAGCGCCCCCGGGGTGCCGGCGGCAGGGCTCGGGATGCGACCGCTGCGAGCGCCGCTCGGCCCGCTTCGCGACCGCCCGCTGAGCATGGTCGCGAGCCGCTTCGACTCCCGCTTCCGCCTGCCGCCGGTGAACGCCGGGCGCCGCGCCGCCGGCCTGCCACGGCTCGCCCACATCGCCGAATCGCACCACCGCGCCCCGCTCACGCTCTACTACACCGCCGAGCCGTTCGACTATCCGCGCCCGCTGCCGCCGAGCGTGCGGATGGTCGGGCCGGGACTCTGGGACCCGCCCGCCGCGGCGCCGGTCGAGCTGCCCGCCGGGGACCGTCCCCTGGTCCTGGTCGCCTGCTCCTCGGAGTTCCAGGACGACGGCGCGATCGCCGCCACCGCCCTGGCCGGGCTGCGCGACCGCTACCGCCTCGTCGTCACCACCGCGGGCGTCGACCCGGCCTCGCTTGGCGATCACGGCGACGCGCTGGTCGACCGCTTCCTCCCCCACGGCGAGATCCTCCCCCACGCCGACGTCGTCGTCTGCCACGGCGGCATGGGGGTGACCCAGAAGGCGCTCTCCTTCGGGGTGCCGGTCTGCGTCGTGCCGTGGGGACGGGACCAGCTCGACACCGCCGCCCACGTGGTCGAGGCGGAAGCGGGGACGCGAGTGTCGCGCCGCAGGCTCTCCCCCGCCCGGCTCGCCGTCGCGGTCGAGAAGGCGCGCACCTGCCGTCCCGGCGCCGCCCGGGTGAAGGCGGGCTACGAGGCGACGGGCGGCGCCTCAGCCGCGGCAGACGCCCTCGAAGCCCTCCTCTCCCCCGCCCCCGCGCGGTGAGTTCGCACTTATGGCCGCTATGCGGCCATAAGTGCGAACTCACTAGGGGCGCTGCAGGAGGGCGGCGTCGGCGATCGCGGACTCGCGGACGCGAAAGTGCATCTTCTTGCCGGTCGCGGTCATCGGCAGGGAGTCGACGAGGCGGTAGGCGCGGGGGCGCTTGTAGTCGGCGAGCATCGGATGCTCGCGGCAGTGAGCGTCGAGGGAGGCGGCGGTCAGCTCCTCCGCGGCGTCCGACGCGGGGACGACGTAGGCGACGATCAGTTCGCCCCAGCGCTCGTCGGGCAGCCCGACCACGCAGGAGTCGGCGACGCCGGGGTGCTCGTTCAGCACCTCCTCGACCTGCACCGGGTGGACGTTCTCGCCGCCTGAGATCAGCATGTCGTCGCCGCGCCCGACGATCGTCACGAAGCCTTCGGCGTCCCAGGTCGCCAGGTCCCCGGTGTGGAACCAGCCGTCGCGGAAGCGCGCCGCCCCTTCCTCCGCATTGTTGACGTAGGCATACCCCGCCTTCGGCGTGCGGACGACGACCTCGCCGACCTCCTCCCCGTCGCGCGCCACCGGATTGCCCGGATCGGCACCGTCGCCCTCTCCCGGCCCGGGCCGCGCGACGACCACGTCGTCGTCGGTGCAGGCCCGCCCCGCCGAGCCCGCGTGGGCGGGCAGGTCGGCCGGGCGTAGGAAGGTGTTCCAGAACGACTCGGTGGTCCCGTAGCCGTTGAAGATCCGCGGCGTCAGCACCTCTTGGTAGAGCAGACAGGCCTCGCGCTCGAGCGGCGCACCCATCGTCACGATCCCGCGCAGGCTGGCGAGGTCCCGCGGCGCCCGTCGCTGCTCCTCGGCCAGCATCGCCAGGTTGGTCGGCGCGCCGACCAGAAACGTGAGCCCGCGGGCGGCGACCAGGTCCAGCACCGCCGCCGAGTCGAACGCCCGCAGCGACACCGCCGCCGCGCCGACGTAGAAGACCGGGTTCGGCCCGCCCGAGTAGAGCCCGCCGCGATGGAACCAGGGGGTCATGTTCAGGGTGACGTCGTCGGGGGCGAGCGGGAAATGCATGATCACGTCGTGGGCGCTCATCACCTCGACCACGTCGTTCAGCGAGACCCCCTTCGGCAGCCCGGTCGTCCCCGAGGTGTAGAGGCGGGTCGTCTCGCCGTAGACGTCGCGGTCGGGGAGCGGCGGCGGGGACGCGTCGGTCGCCAGCAGCGCGTCGAAGTCCTCGCCGACCACCGCGGTCCAGTCGGGGCTGTGGGAGGCGAGCGCGAGCGCCTCGCGCGCCGCCGGCCCGAGCTCGGCGTCGAAGATGAACGCCGCCGGCGCCGAATCGTCGAGGACGTGGGCCGTTTCGCCGGCCGAGAGGCGGAAGTTGATCGGCGTCGCCACCGCCCCGAGGCGCATCGCGGCGAGCCAGGTGAGCGCGAACTCGGGCCCGTTGAAGAGTTGGAAGACGACCGTCTGCCCGGGCCGGACGCCGCGCGCGGCAAGCTCCCCGGCCAGCCGCTCGACGTCGGCCCAGAGCTCCGCGTAGGTCCAGGTCCGCTCCCCCTCGGCCTCCCCCAGCGCCGGGCGGTCGGCGAAGCGGCTCGCGTTGCGGGCGACCCCGGCCAGGTAGCCGAAATCGCGCTCGAAGACGCCGCGGAAGGGGGTTGGGTCGTACTCGTACAAAGGGCCGGTGCTCCTCGCGGCGAACTCTATTCGGCGCTACCTTGCGCTCCGCTCCCCCTTCCCCGCGTCCCACGAGATGGAGAAGACCTTGCCCGCACGCCGCCGCCCGTCCCCGCTCCTGGTCCTCGCCGTAGTGCTCATCGCCCTCGCCGCGCTCCCCGGCACGGCGCTCGCGGCGGGCGGGACGATCACCGGCACCGTGCCGCGGACCGGGATGGACGTCGCGCTGATGGCGGCGACGCCGGGCGCGAAGGCCCCGGTCCGACTCGGCGGCGCCCGCAGCGGCAGGGGCGGCGTCTTCAAGCTCCACTACCGCGGCAACCGAGGGGGGAGCGTCAAGTACCTGCTCGCGACCCGGCCCGGCGGGGGCGCCGAAGCGGGCTTCCCGGTCGGCGGCCAGAGCTACCGCCTGGGGGCGGTGTTGGGCGAGGGTGACGTGCCCTCCGCGGCAGTGGTGAACGAGCGGACCACGGTCGCGATGGGCTTCGCGATGGCCCAGTTCATCGGCGCGGGCGACCGCGTCGCGGGGCCGACCCCCGGCCTGGGCAACGCGGCGGCGATGAGCGGTGACCTGGTGACGATCACGGGCGGCCTCAGCCAGGTGCTGCGTCAATACCCCAACGGCCGCTCGACCTCCACCCTGCCGACCTTCAACTCACTCGCCAACCTGCTGGCGGCGTGCCGCGCCCAGGACGCCGCCTGCAGGCGACTCCTGTCCCTGGCGCGGACTCCCGGCGGCGCCCCCGCGCCCGACACCCTCGCCGCCGTGGCGAACATCGCCCGCGACCCCTGGCACAAGGTCCGCGACCTCTACCGGCTCTCGCTCGCCCCGGCGGTCGCCGCCCGCTGGCGACCGGCGCTGGGGCCGCGGCCGGGCGAAGCCCCCGACGGCTGGACCCTGGCCCTGCGCTTCGAAGGCGAACCGAAGACCCTCGACGGCCCCGGCAACTTCGCCATCGACGCCGAAGGCAACCTCTGGGTCGGCAACAACTACGCCTACAGCCGCCGGTCGCGGCAGCCCGCCTGCGGCAGCGAAGTGCTCTCCCGTTTCACCCCGACCGGGCAGACCTACCCCGGCTCCCCCTATAAGGGCGGCGGCCTCAGCGGGGTCGGCTTCGGCGTCGCGATCGACCGCTCCGACCGCGTCTGGGCGACCAACTTCGGCTTCGAAGGCAAGGGCTGCCAGACCGAAGCCGACCACTTCACCGCCTCCGTCTTCGACCTCGACGGCACCCCGCGCTCGCCGGAAGGTGGCTGGCCCGTCGGCAGCATCAGCTGGCCGCAGGGGACCGTCGTCGACCAGAGCGAAAACGTCTGGGTCGCCAACTGCGGCAACGACAGCGTCACCCGGATCGCCGCGAACACGACCCCGCTGCGGCCGACCGGCCCGCCGCCGAGCGCGGTGAACTTCCCCGGCTCCCAGATCACCGCGGGCAGCAGCGTCGGCTTCGAACGCCCCTTCGCCGACGCGATCGACGCCGAAGGCCACGTCTTCGTCACCGGCAACGCCAGCAACTCGGTCGCCGAGCTCTCCCCGAGCGGCGCGCCGCTCGACCTGATCAGCGGCGGCGGCCTGCACCTGCCGATGGGCCTCGTCGCCGACGACAACGGCTACGTCTGGGTCTCCAACTCGCGCTGGGTGGTCGCCCCCTGCCCCGGCGTCCGCACCGGCAAAGAAGTGTCCGAAGCGGAGCCGAAGGGCGGCGGCAACGTCACCCTGATCAAGCCGGACGGGACGCCGGTGGCGAAGCCGATCACGGCGGGCGGGCTGCGCAATCCCTGGGGGATCACGGTCGACGGCGACGACCACGTCTGGGTCGCCAACTTCGGCGGCCAACGGCTGACCGAGCTCTGCGGCAGCGACACCGGCACCTGCCCGCCGGGCAGGCAGCAGATCGGCGCCCCGATCTCGCCGCCGAGCGGCTACGGCTTCGACGGCCTGGTCCGCAACACCGGCGTCATCGTCGATCCCTCCGGCAACGTCTGGCTGGCGAACAACTGGAAGAACCTGCCGATCCAGACCAACCCCGGCGGCTACCAGATCGTCGCCTACCTGGGCCTCGCCGCGCCGGTCAAGAGCCCCCAGATCGGCCCGCCGCAACGGCCCTGACGGCCTGAGGCCCTAGGCTGGGTCCCTTGGCACCGTTCTTCGCACGCGGTCAGGGCGACGGCTCGCGCCGCAACCGCTGGACCGACCGGATCATCGGCATCGTCGTCGGCGTCGTGCTCGGGCTCGGTGTGCTCGTCTACTTCGTCTTCGTCCACTCGGAAGGGACGATCGACGCGCCCAAGATCCACGAAAACGGGTCCGCCGAAACGCCGCCCCCAGCCGAATCCGGCACGCCGGAACTGCCCGCCGAAGGCGAACCCGCCGGCAAGCCCGCCGAAGAAGGAGAAGGCAAGGGCGGCAAGTCGGCAAAGCCGGCGAAGAAGCCGATCCCGGTGGTCGAAGTGTTCGGCGGCGCCCCGCCGCAAGAATCCGGCCCCAAGCAGCTCCACTTCGTGAAGGGCGAACGCGCCCAGTTCATCGTCGAAACCAACGAACCCTTCTCCTTCGAAATCAAGGGCCTCGGCATCACCGAGTCGATCGAACACACCGCGACGATCTCCTTCAACGCGACCAGGACCGGCCAGTTCCCGGTGGTCGCGACGGCGACGCTGATCGGCGTCGCCGACATCCAGATCACGAAGAAGTGATGGGACGATGAAGGTCGGCACCCCGTTCGGCGAGTTCCCCTTCGAATACCGCCGGGTCGAGCGGCGCCCCGACGGGATCGTCGTCATCGGCACCGTCGCCGGGCTCGAGTCGAGCGTCGTCTTCGACCGCGAGGACGCCCGCCGCGCGGGCAAGGTGCTGGCGGTGGCGGCGGCGCTGGCCTTCGTCGGCCGACGCCTTCGGCGCCGTTCCTAGCGCTTGACGATCTCGTATTCGGCGCATGCCGAAAAATGTCCCGAGCAGATCTGAAATCCTGCGCGGGTGCTGGTGGGGCGCGACGATGACCTGGGCGCGATCGAAGCGGAGCTGGCGAGGCCGGACCGCGTCGCTGCCGTCTACGTCCACGGGCCCGCCGGGATCGGCAAGACGACGCTCCTGCGGGAGGCGACCGAGCGCGCCCTGGCGGCGCGAGAGTACGACCTCGTCTGGATCGACGGGCGCGACATCGCGCCGGTCCCCGACCAGCTCGAGGACGCGCTCGGGGCGCCGGCCGAGCGCGGGCGCCCGCTGGTCGTACTCGATACCTTCGAGCACGTCGAGGTGCTCGGCGGCTACCTGCGGCGCGTGCTGCTGCCGGCGCTGCCCGCCGGCGCCGCGGTCCTGATCGGCTCGCGGCGGGCGCCGGGGCCCGAGTGGGGACCGCGCGAGGAGTCCGGGTTCCTGTCGCTGGCGTTGGCGCCGCTCGACCCGGAGGCGTCGAACGAGGTGCTCCGCCGGCGCGGGCTCTCCGGCGGCGCGGCGGCGCGCGCCCGCGACTGGGCGCACGGCAACCCGCTGGCGCTGGAGCTCGCCGCGATCTCCGCCGCCGGCGACTCGGGCTCGGCGGCCGCCGATACGGGGCTCGACGAGGATCTGGTCGCGCGGCTGGTCGCCGAGCGGCTCCAGGGTCCCCACCTGGCGACGCTGGGCACCGCCGCGATCGCCCGGGTGACGACGCCCGAACTGCTTGCCGACGCGCTGCTCGGCGCCGACCCGCAGGCCGAGTGGGAGTGGCTGCGGAGACGTGATTTCATCGAGCCGCGCGGGCAGGGGGTCGCCCCGCACGAGCTGGTCCGCGAGGCGATCCGCGCCTGCCTGCGGCGTGACCACCCGCTGGTCGAACGCGAACTGCGGCGACGCGTCGCCGACCACCTGTACGCGGCAGGCACCGGTGCGGCGGGGCCGCTGGCGGTCACCGACCTGGCCGAACTCGCCGACAGCCCGGCGCTCCACTGGGGCTTCTCCTGGCGGGCGTCGGAGCGACTGCGGGTCGACAGCCTTCGTACCGGGGACCTCGAGGCGGCCGACGCGGCCGTCGCCGGGCACCGCCACGCGGTCGTCTGGGAGGGCTCGCGGGAGCTGCTCGAGGCGGCGCCGGAGCACGCCACCGTCGCCCGCGACCGCGATGAGCGGCTCTGCGGGGTGACCGTCTCGCTCACCCCGGGGACGGCGCCTGCGATCGCCGACGACGACCCGATCCTCGGCCCGCGCCTCGCCCACGCGCGCCGGCTCGACCGACCCGACACGGTGATCTGGCGCGACATGATCGGGGTCGCCGCCGACCGCGATCCGGACCTCTTCGGCCTGCTCGGGATGGCCGGGCTGCTGGCGGCGACCTCGGGCAGCCCGCGCTACGGCTACCTGCCGATCAACCCGGGCCTGCCCGGCGCGCGGGACTTCGCCGCCGCCGGGGGCGCGGTTCACGTGCCCGAGCTCGACGCCGTCGTCGGTGGCGAGACGATCGAGTGCCACCTGCTCGACTGGGGACCGGGCGGCGTCCTCGCCGCGCTCCACGCCCACGTCTACCGCGAGCTCGGCCTGGCGGAGCCGGAGCGGCCGGTCGCCGCGCGCGCCGTCTCGGTGGCGACCGTGCGGGATGCCTTCCGCAACTTCGGCGTGCCCGCCGACCTGGCGTCGAGCCCGCTGGCAAGCGGTAGGAGCGTCACCGAACGCTCCAACTCGGTCCGGGACACCCTGATCGACGCGGTCGATCGCGCCTTCGGCGAGACCCCCGGCGACCAGCTGACCCAGACCGCGTTGCGCCGGGGTTACCTCGAACGCAACGCGACCCAGGAAGCTGTCGCCGAAGGCCTCCACCTCAGCCGCGCCGCCTACTTCCGGCGGTTGCGGCGCGGCTGCGAGCGGGTCGCCGCCTACCTCTCGGCGATCGGCTGAGAGAGGGGGGGTTGCTCAGCCGGCGGCGCCCCAGACGAGCAGCGACTGGGGATCGTCGGGGTCGATCTTCACCGCGACGGTCGCTCCCTGCGCGACCCCTTTCAGCGTCTGCTCGTGCATCGACTGGCTGGTCGCCACCTGGTAGTCGGCGCCGCCGCCAGGGTGGACGGTGAGCTGGAAGTCGATCTGATGGCCGCCGCCGAGCTGCGAGCCGACCTCCTCCATCGAGTCGACGGTGGCGGTCGCGTCGACGCCGGAGGCGTTGATCTTCTGGATCTTGTCGCGTTCCTTCATTGATCCACCGGGGTTGACCGCCTGCTTCGCAGTGCCCTTGACCTTGTCCAGGAATCCCATCCGTCCTCCTTCTTCGCGAAGCGCGACTACGGGGTCGCTTCTTCGATCTGCTTGTTGACTTCTTCGGTGATTTCTTTGGACATTTCCTTGCCTTCTTCAATGCCCTTCTGCGCCTGCGAGTTCGCTTCTTCGATCGCTTCTTCCGCCTTCTTGGCGGCTTCCTTGCCCGCCTTCGAGTCCGATTCTTCGCCCGCCTTCTTCACTTCTTCCTGCGCCTGATTGGTGGCTTCGCCGACGATCTTTTCGGCCTGTTCGTTGCCCTTTTCGATCTGCTTTTCCACCGTGCTCGCGACGTCGCTGCTGTCGCTCCCGCACCCCGCAAGCACCCCTCCCGCAAGCGATGCCGCGACGACGAGCGCAAGCACCGTCGCCTTCGAGCCGTACTGACTGAGCCAACGATTCATCTCTTCTTGTTCCCCCTGCTGAGTTCGAGTGGACTGGGCCGACCGGAGTCGGCGTGCGCGCGCGAACGTAGTCCAGCCAGACGGGCCCGACCCGAAAACGCGACCAAGGTGAGACCGTTTCGTGGACGCTTGGCCGGGAGACGATTCGTGGCCCCTGCGGCGGGGACGGCCCACTTCGCGGCGCCTGCGGCCGGGGACGGTCGCGTCCTGGGCGTCTCGTGGCGGCCCGGGCAGGCTGTGGCCGCCACGAGACGCCCAGGACGCGAGGCTTTCGGGGGGAAGTGCGCGGGGTCGGTCACAGGTATGGGGACGCGGTCGACTTTCACCTTGCCAGGGCAGGGTGAAAGTCGAGAGCGCGTCCGGACCTCCTTAAGGAACGTGGAGTTCCGCACCGATCCCGCGCAGATCGTCACGGATCTCCGCCGGGACCCGCACGGGACGCGCGCCCTCGCCCCTCTCCCCGAGGGACGGCCCTCTCGTAGGCGGTCACAGCCTGCCCGGACCGCCTACGAGAGGGCCGCGTCCCTTGGTCGTCCCTTACCCGCCCCTCCGCGTCCCTCCGCGCCCCCGCCAACCCCCGCCACGACCCGCTGCGGTACTACTGCTCGATGCTTGCAGCGGCGCTCGCCCTCGCCTCGGCGCTCTCCTACGGGGTCTCGGACTACATCGGCGGGGTCTTCAGCAAGACCCGCTCGGTCTGGAGCGTCGCGGCCGCGAGCCAGCTGACCGCCGGCCTGGGGACGGCGGTGGTCGCGATCTTCGTTCCCGGCGATCCCGGGGCGGCCGACTTCGCCTGGGGCGCGCTTGCCGGGCTCGGCGGGGCCTTCGGGATCATCTTCCTCTACCGCGGATTGAGCCGCGGGCGGATGAGCGTGGTCGCGCCGATCTCGGGGATCGGTGCGGCGGTGATCCCGGTGGTGGTCGGGATCGCGAGCGGTGAGCGGCCGACGCTGTTGATCTGGCTCGGGATCGCGATCGCCTTCCCGGCGATCTACCTGATCCCCCAGGTCGACCCCGAGGAGGAAGCCCACGGCGGCCCGCCGCGGCCGAGCGCCGCCTCCGACGGGGTCCTCGCCGGGATCGGGTTCGGGGTCATCTTCGCCGCGGTCGGGCAGATGGGCGAAGGGTCGGGATTCCTACCGCTGTCGCTGGTGCAGGTGGTGAACGGCAGCGCCGTCGTCCTGGCGGCCATCTTGCTTCGCCAGCAGTGGGTACCGCGCGGGCGACGTGATCTTCCCGTCTTCGCCTTCGGCCTCCTCTCGACCGCCGCGATGGTCTTCTTCCTGCTCGCCACCCGTCACGGCCTGCTCAGCGTGGTCTCGGTGATCGCCTCGCTCTACCCGGCCAGCACGGTGGCGATGGCGGCGGCCCTCCTCGACGAGCGGCTCGCGCGGCTGCAGATCGTCGGCCTCGCCCTCGCCGCGGTGGCGGTGGTGCTGATCACGCTGGGCTAGGTTAGGTCCCGACCGCTTCCAAGCCGCGACACCGGGGGGACGCCGAATGCCCGACACCACCTGCCACATGTCGATCTCGCTCGACGGCTTCGTCGCCGGGCCGGACCAGAGCCGCGACGACCCGCTCGGCAAACGGGGCCAGGAGCTGCACCTCTGGCACCTCGGCGACGAGCGCGCCAACGAGGCCGACGAGGCGGCGGTGAAGTGGCTGATGCGCCCGCGCGGGGCCTACATCATGGGCCGCAACATGTTCGGGCCGATCCGCGGCGAGTGGGACGAGGACTGGCGCGGCTGGTGGGGCCCGGAGCCGCCCTACCACGCCCCCGTGTTCGTGCTCACCCACCACGCCCACGAGCCGATCGAGATGGAGGGCGGCACGACCTTCCACTTCGTCACCGACGGCTTCGACGCCGCCTACGCGCAGGCGAGCGAGACGGCGGGCGACGGCGGCATCGACATCGCCGGCGGCGCCTCCACCGTGCGTCAGGCGCTCAGCGCCGGCGTGGTCGACGAACTCGCGCTCGACATCGCCCCGGTCCTGCTCGGGTCGGGCGAGCGGATCTTCGACGGCGTCGAGACGTTCGAGATGGAGCCGGTCGAGGTCCTGCACTCGCCGCTCGCCACGCACGTCCGCTACCGCCGCTGACCCTCCCCTCGCTCCGCCCCGCCTCGCCTTGGGTAGCTTGGCGGACGTGGACCTCCAGCAGCGAATCACCTCCCGCCGCGGCGAGTTCCTGCTCTTCGCGCTGACCCCGCCGCGGCTGTCGACCGCCCCGGCGGCAGCGCAGGAGATCGCCGACGTCACCTTCGAGCGCCTCCGACCCCTCGACCTCGACGGCCTGATCCTCTACGACATCGACGACGAGGCCGACCGCAACCCCGCCGAGCGGCCGTTCCCGTTCCTGCCGACGATGGACCCGGGCGACTATCTGGACCGGCACCTCGAGGCCTGGCCGACGCCGGTCGTGGTCTACCGCGCGACGGCGAAGTACACCGAGGACGAGCTCCGCGACTGGATCGGGTGCCAGGACCCCGCCACCCGGATGACCGTCTTCGTCGGCGCCCCCTCGGGGGAGAAGCGGGTCGAGACGACCCTGCGCCGGGCCCAGCAGCTGCGCGCCGAGATCGCCCCCGACCTGCTCCTCGGCGCGGTCGCGATCCCCGAGCGCCACACCCGCAAAGGCGAGGAGCACCTCCGTCTGATCGCCAAGCAGGAAGCTGGCTGCTCCTACTTCGTCACCCAGGTCGTCTACGACGTCAACGCCGCCAAGAACCTGGTCTCCGACTACGCCTACGAGTGCCGCGACCGCGGCCTCGACCCCCTCCCCATCGCCTTCACCTTCTCGGTCTGCGGCTCGATCAAGACCCTCGAGTTCCTCCGCTGGCTCGGCGTCGACGTCCCCCGCTGGATCGAGAACGACCTGCGCCACGCCGACGACACCCTCGACGCCTCGCTCGAACATGCCGAAGCGACCGCGCTCGAGCTGATCCCCTTCTGCCGCCACCTCGGCGTCCCCTTCGGCCTCAACGTCGAGTCGGTCTCAATCCGGCGGGTGGAGATCGAGGCGAGCGTGCGGTTGGCCGAGCGCCTCGCCGGCGAGCTGCACCGAGGAGGGCCTTGCCGTCGCTGACTAGCCGGAGATGATGATGCGCCAGGGCGGCGCCCTGAGGATCCCGAGATCCCGCAACCGCCGGATCTCTGCGTCGGCGTCGTCCTCGATCTCCCTCAGCAGCGTGTCCCGATCCAGCGGCGCGATCGCGGCGAAGGCGTCGCCAAGCGCGAGCATCCACTCCGTGCGACGTGACAGCATCGGTCGCACCCGCAGGAGGATGTCCCGCTGCTCGGCCGCGCACGCCGCGCCGCGGAGCCTGGTCCGGGCGGCGGGCGATCCGTCGTAATCGATGTTCATGGCACCCTCCTCGGCCGCCTCACACCAGCACCTCCGGCATCGCGATCGGGAACAGCTCCTCGGCGCGCAGTCGTCGCGGGGTGAGGCCCTGCTCGTGTGCGTAACGGGCGAAAGTCTCGATCGTGGCGCGGTTTGCCTCGAGCCCGTAGGGCCAGAGGTCGCCGCCGAACGCGGCCGCCGCTTCGCCGGCGGACTGCGCCAGCCAGGGCAGCGGGGCGTGGCTCGCGGTGCCGTCGAGGACGCGGGCGACGCTGCGCGCGCGAGCCCGGTCGAGCCCCGCGTAGAGGCTCGCCGCCGCCCACGGGTAGCGCGCGAGGAATTCGCGCGACAAGACGACGATGTGCATGATCGGAAAGACCCCGGTCGCCGCCCAGTAGCCCCGCTCGGCCGCGCGCGGGTCGGCAAGCAGCGGCCGGAGCTCCCCGGCGGCGGCGACGCGCGGCTCGCGTGCGCTGATCACCGCATCGAGCTCACCCGCCCGCAGCAGCTGGTCGAGCGAGCGTTCCGGCTCATGCCGGACCGAGAGCCCAGCGGGCAGTTGCAGCTTCGCCTTCTCCTTGCGGCCACCCTGATCGACGCCGCCCTGGACCCACTCGATCGAGGCCAGGTCGACGCCGTGATGCTCGGCGAGGATCCCCCGGGCCCAGACACAGGCGGTCTGTCCCCACTCGGGGATGCCGACGCGGGCCCCGGCGAGATGCTCGAGCTCAGTCGGCCCGTCGCCCCGCACGTAGAAGGCCGAGTGGCGGAAGACCCGCGACGGGAAGACCGGGATGGCCGCGACCGGCGGATCGCCGCGGCCGACCAGGTTCGTGTAGAGGCCGAACGAAAGCTCGCAGGCCTCCCACTCGAGGGAGGCGCTGAAGCGGGCGAAGATCTCCTCCGGGGAGGCGAGCAGGCAGGTTACCTCCAGCCCCTCGGCGGCGACCCGGCCGGCGGCGAGGTCGCGGACGTGGTCGTAGTCGCCGATCGCCAGCGCCAGCTGGATCACACGCGCACCAGGCCTCCGTCGACGTAGTAGGTCTGGCCGGTGATGAAGGCCGACTCGTCGGAGGTGAGGAAGGCGAGGGCGCCGCAGAGATCCTCCGGGACCTCGGAGCGCTTGATCGCCTGCATGCCCGCCAGCAGCTCGAACTCTTCCTCCTCGCTCATGCCTCCCGGCGCCTTCAGCTCCCGGTGTTCGGTGCTCGGCGTGCGGACCAGGCTGGGCGCGATCGCGTTGACGGTGATGCCGTCCGGCGCCAGCTCGGTGGCCAGCGCGCGGGTGAATCCGACGACGCCGGCCTTCGACGCCGTGTAGGCGATGAACCCCGGCGCGACCAGGTTGAAGACGTTGGAGGCCTGACTGACGATCCGGCCCCAACCGCCCTCCCGCATGCCCGGGACGAAGGCCTTGCAGAGCAGGAAGATCGAGTCGAGGTTCACCTCGAACATCCGCTTCCAGTCCTCGAGGCGGGTCTCGTCGAAGTCGCGGATCGGGTAGATGCCGGCGTTGTTGACCAGGATGTCGCAGCGGCCGAACTCCGCCTCGACGGCACGCCGCAGGTCGGCGACCTGGTCGGCGTCGGAGATGTCGCACTCGTAGGCGACGGCCTTCCTGCCGCGCTCCTCGACTCCGGCGACGGTCTCCGCGGCGGCCTTGATGTCGACGCCGACGACGTCCACCCCCTCCTCGGCGAGGCGCCAGGCATAGGCCTGGCCGATGCCCTGCGCCCAGCCGGTGACGACCGCGACCTTCCCCTCGTGTCCCTTCATCGAATCTCGCGCCCTTTCTCGCTTGCGCACCCCCGGCCGGTTGCCACGGGAGCCTGCGACCGACGGTATTGCCGGTCTTGCCGGTCTTCAAATTCGTAGCCGGCGCGCTCGTATTCCCGGCCGCGAATGAAGGCCCCGGGGCGGCTCCCGATGGAGGCCGTCAGCCCCAGACGATGCACGGCGGGCCTCCCCAGGGATCGAGGTCGCCGACCCACCGGTCGTCGTCGGCGGCGACCCGGCCGAACCTCCCCTGCTGGTAGCTCAGCGGCGTCGCCGATCGAGCGGGCGGCGCCATCGCCCTCACCTCGCCGATGAACAGCGTGTGATCCCCCGCCCGGTGGCGGTCGCGGATTTCGGCGACCACGTGGGCGCAGGCGTCTTCGAGCACCGGCGCGCCGGAGACCTCCCGCCAGTGGATCTCGGGGGCGTCGCGGCCGCGATCCGCGGGCGCCCCGGCGAAGCCGCGCGCGAGCGCCGCCTGGCGGTGGTCCAGAAGGCTGACCGCGTAGCGCTCCTGGCGCTCCAGCACGGCGTGGAGCCGGGCGCTGCGGGCGACGCTGATCAGCACCAGCATCGGGCGCAGGGAGACGGCGAGGAAGGAGCTCGCCGTCATCCCGTGCGGCTCGACGCGCTCACCCCCGTAGGCGGCGGCGACGGCGACGCTGGCCGGGAAGGACGACACCACCGTGCGGAAGGTCGCCTCCTCGACCGCCCGCGTGGCGGCCGTAGGTTCAGAGGAGCGGATCACGCGGGTCGAGGCCGAGCTCGAGGCGCGCGCGAACTTCAGCCGCCCGCACCCAACTTCGCCCGGATCGTGCGTGGTCGGAGCCCGACCTGGTCGATCAGCACCGCGAGGACCAGGATCAGGCCGGTGACCACCTGCTGCCAGAAGCTCTGCACGCCGGCGATCGAAAGGCCATTCTGCAGCACGCCGATGAACAGCACCCCGATCGCGGTGCCGCCGACCCCGCCGGTGCCGCCGCTGAGGCTGGTGCCGCCGAGCAGCACCGCGGCGATCGCCTGCAGCGGCAGGTTGACGTCGACGGTCGGCGCCGCGACCCCGATGCGGCCGATCGAGATGATGCTGCCCAAGGTCGCGCAGAGCGCGGTGACGCCGTAGACGCCCATGATCGTCCACGAGGTGCGGATCCCGGAGAGCCGGGCCGCGGTGAGGCTGCCACCGACCGCGTAGACGTGTCGCCCGAAGAACGTCCATTGCTGCACGTAGATGGCGACCACCAACGTCCCGATCATGATCCAGATCGGCGCCGGCAGGCCCGCGTAGGTGTCGATCCCGAGGGCCGCCGGGACGCTCGATTCGACGATGAAGGACTCGGTTCCGGACCAGAGGTTGACGACGCCGGTGAAGGCGATCATCGAGGCCAGGGTGACGACGAAGAAGGAGAGCCCGAGCCGGCCGATCAGCGGCCCGTTGATCAGGAAGCCGATCGCCAAGCCGAAGAGGAGCGTGACGGCGAGGGCGGGCCAGCCGGAGAGTCCCGCGTCGATCAGTTTGGCGAAGAGGATCCCGGTCAGCGCCGCGATCGCCCCGACCGAGAGGTCGGCTCCGGCGGTGAGGACGACGAAGGTCATCCCGAGGCTGACCACCCAGAGGACGGAAATCGCGGTCAGCATGTTCTGCATGTTGGTCCAGGTGGCGAAGCCCGATTGGGTGATCGCCAGGACCACGAACAAGACCACGGTGACCCCGAGGACGGGCCGGAAGTGCCGGGTCGCCCCCCAGCCGCGCTGCAGGGCCGAGTGCATCACCTCCCCGCCGGTGGAGTCGAGCGGCGGAGCTGAGACGGAGTTCATGATGAGGTCCCTCCAGATAGTCGTGCGAGTTCGATCTCGCTCGCGGCTTCCGCCGTGAGCACGCTGACGATTTCCCCCCGGTACATGACGAGGATGCGGTCGCAGAGGCCGAGCAGCTCCTCGTTCTCGGAGCTGCTGACCAGGAGCCCCATGCCCTGGTCCGCCAGTTCCTTGAGGAGGGCGTGGATCTCGGCCTTGGCGCGGACGTCGACCCCGCGGGTCGGCTCCTCGAGCAGCAGCAGGCGCGGGTTGTTGACGAGCCACTTGCCGAGCGCGACCTTCTGCTGGTTGCCGCCGGAGAGGGTGCCGACCAGGGACCCGGGCGAGGCCGCTTTGATCCGCAGGGTGCTCATCGTCTGGGCCAGCCCCTCGGCCTGTCGCCGGCGCTGGGGACGGCGCCACCAGGGCAGGCTGCTGGAGTGCGCCATGGTCAGGTTGTCGAGCACGCTCATCGTCAGGACGACGCCGTCGGCCTTGCGTTCGGCCGGGACGAAGCCGATCCCGGCGGCGATCGCCCGGCCGGGGCTCGGCCGGGACAGCTCCTCGCCATCGATGAAGATCGAGCCGGCGGCCATCGGCCGGGCGCCGAAGATCAGCTCCAACAGCTCGCTGCGGCCCGAGCCCGCCAGGCCCGCGACGCCGACGATCTCGGCCGGGGCTACCTCAAGGTCGGTCGCCCGGACCCCCAGCCCGTCGCCCAGCCCTTCGACCCGCAGCCGCGGCACACCCGCGACGCCGCTGCCGGTGCGATGGGTGCGGACGATCTCGCTCTCCGGTTCGCCGACCATGTCGTGGACGATCCGGCCGGAGTCGTACTCGCCGATCGGGCCGTTGCTGACCGTGCTGCCGTCGCGCAGGACGGTCAGCTCGTCGGCGATCTCGAACAGCTCGGGCAGGCGGTGGGAGACGAAGATGGTCGAGACGCCGCGGCTCGACAAGTCGCGGACGGCCTGGAAGAGACGTTCGACCTCGTCTTCGGAGAGGAAGCTGGTCGGCTCGTCGAGGATCAGGACCTTGGCGTCGATCGAGACGGCGCGGGCGATCTCGACCATCTGCTGCTGGTCCGGTCGAAGGCGGCCGACCTTCGCCTCGACGTCGTAGTCGAGCTTCAGCCAGTCGAGCACCTCCTTGGCGCGGCGCCGGGTGGCGGCCCAGTCGATCCGCCCGTGGCGGCGGATGAGGCGGGCGCCGAGCAGGATGTTCTCGGCGACCGAGAGGTCACGCGCGACCGCGGTCTCCTGGGAGACCATCGCGATGCCGGCCTTGACCGCGGCGGGCGGATGGCCGAAGGAGACCGACTCGCCCTCGAGTCGGACCTCGCCCGCGTCGGGCTGCACCTGTCCGGAGAGGACTCCGAGCATCGTCGACTTGCCCGAGCCGTTCTCGCCGACCAGGCAGTGGACGACCCCCGGCCTGGTCAGCGACAGGGTGGCACCGCGCAGGGCATGGACGCCGCCAAAACGTTTGTCGAGGCCCTTGACCTCGAGGACCGGGGCACCCGCCCGTCCGGCGCCGCCGCCCTTCGCGGCAGCGGAGGCGACGACCGCCGGGGCCGCGCCGCCGGGGGCATATTTCCCTCTCGTATCCAACCCGCCCGACCCTACTTTCGGCGATCTGGCCCAACAAATCCGGATGCGGGTCTCACGCATAGGCGTCGGGCTATGCCCTCGGAGCGGCCCTGAGGCCGCGGCTCAGCGGGTCGTCAGATCGACGATCAGGGGCGGCTCGGAGACCAGGTCGCCGAGCTTGGAGAGGAGGTTCTGAAGCTGCGGCTGGTCGTGGTGAAGCGCCGCCGCGTCGTCGTCGGCGTAGCGCTCGTAGAGCCAGAAGCTCGCCGGATCCTCGCTGCTCTCGTGCAGCACCCATTCCTCGCTGCCGGCTTCGGCGGCGGTCGCGGCGCCGACCGCGGCGATCAGCTCGAGGAACTCCTCGCGCCGCTCCGCCGCGATCCTCAGGTTGACCACCATCGCCGGCCGCGGGCGCGGCTCGGGGGGCGGCGGCGCGATCAGCTCGATCCGGTTGCCGTCGGGGTCGGAGGTGAACACCAGGTCGAAGCCCGCGGCGTCCCCCTCCTGGACCCGCAGCGGCGGTCGCGGGAACTCGAGCCCGAGCGCGAGCAGCCGCCGGTAGGCGGCCTCGACGTCGTCGACCTCGAAGGCGACGTGCGAATCGCCGATGCGGTTCGCCTGCGACGGCACCCGCTCGGGGGACGCCGGCTCGTGGAACTGGAAGAGCTCCAGCACCGCGCCCCCGTAACGGATGAAGGCAAGGTCGAAGCGCGCCTCGTCAAGCCCGTGCAACGCCGCGATCTCGGGCCCGCCGGTGTCCCGCAGGACCGCCTCGAGCTCGCCGCCGAAGCAGCGCTGGTAGAAGGCGATCGAGTCGTCCAGCGAGGAGACCACCAACGCCGTGTGGTGGAACGAGGCGGTCGGCACCGCGTCGGTCACATCGCCGCCTTGATGCCGCCGTCGGAGCAGTACTCCGAGCCGGTGACGTTGCCGGAGACGTCGGAGGCCAGGAAGGCGATCAGGTTGGCGATGTCCTCGACCTGACCGATCCGACCGATCGGGATCTGGCGGATCTCCTTCACGAAGCGGTCGATCGCGGCCTCGGTCTCCATCCCCCACTCGGCCGCCATTTCGCTGAGCGGCCCTTCCAGGCCGGGCGTCAGGATCGGCCCCGGCGAGACGGCGTTGGAACGGATCCCGCGGTCGGCGTACTCGATCGAGATCGCCTTCGAGAGGCTGAGGACCCCCGCCTTGGCGACCGCGTACTCGACGAAGATCGGGTCCGGCTGGCGCCCCTGGTCGGAGGAGATGTTGACGATCGAGCCACCGCCGCGCTGGATCAGGTGGGGGATCGCGGCCCG
>MKSH01000018.1:26588-27904 GCA_001898095.1 Solirubrobacterales bacterium 70-9
CCGAGGGCGTTGACCACGATGTCGAGGCCTCCGTGCAGCTCGACCGCAAGCTCGATCAGCTTCGCCGGGCTGTCCGGATCGAGCAGGTCGAGCTCGACCGCCTCGACGTCGAGCTCCGCGAGCGGGGCGATGTCGCGGTCGGCGGTGACCACCGAGGCGCCTTCGCGGCGCAGCGTTTCGACCGTCGCCTTGGCGATCCCGGAACCGCCGCCGGTGACGGCGGCGACCTTGCCCTCGAGTCCTAGATCCATCGATTTCCTCCTTCGGCCGGCCGGGGGTTGGCTGCGGTGTTCAGTAGACGTACTTGGGATCCGCCCGCCGGATCCGCTCGTTGTAGGTCTGCAGGTCGAGCCCGAGGACCCCGAAGCGCGCCAGGGTCATCAGCAGGTACTCGTGCGCCCCCATCTCGTACAGCCGCACCACGTCCCCCGCGAGCAGCGCCTCGCGCTCGGCGTCGTCCAGATCGAGCTCGGCGAGGGCGGCCTCGGGGTCGTCGAGCAGGCGCTGCCTGAACTCCTCGTCCCGGAGCGTCCTCCTGCCGATCAAGTTGACCGCGTAGATGCTCATCCGCCCTCCTCCGCGCGCCAGACGCCGAACATGTGGCCGATCTCGGGTTCCGGCTCGATCAGCTCCGGCGCCGGCGACGTACCGAGCGCGCCCAGCATCGCCAGCGCGGTCAGCAGCTCGCCCGCGGCGTTGCCGACTTCGGCGATCCGCTGCGGCGTCGATTCCTCGACCAGCCGCTCCACCTCGCCGGCCCCGAGCAGCTCGATCACGTGTGCGAGCCAGGCCTGGTCCGGGGTGCCGTCGGGCCGCCCGGGACGGATCCGCGGCCCGCCGACCTCCTGGATCACACCGCCGTCGCTCAGCACCAGCACCCGCAGGTCCGGCTCGTAGGAGCGGATCGCCGCCCCGACGGCGGTGCCGAAGGCGTGGGCGCGGGCGGCGCTGAGGATCGGCGGCGCGAGGACGTTCATCACGATCGGCACCACGACCGGGTCGAGGCCCATGATCTGCAGCGGCACCAGCAGCGAGTGGTCGACGATCAGCGATTCGGAGCGGGCCGGATCGAAGTCGGCGCGCAGCGTCGCCAGGAAGATATGTCGAGCCAAGGCCGGATCGGAGCGGAGCGTCTTCGCGGCGACCGGGGGATAGCCGTCGTTGGGGCCGCTGAACTCGTCGACGATCCCGATCAGCAGCGAGGGCAGGTTGTCGAAGAAGACGGTGTTGAGGTGGTCGGGGCTGAAGGCGACCACGGCGTCGGGTTCCATCTCGGCGATCGCGGCGGCAACCCGGGGGAATTGGCGGGCGGCGCG
>MKSH01000018.1:27981-29131 GCA_001898095.1 Solirubrobacterales bacterium 70-9
AGACGACTCATATCGGCCCCGCTATCCGACGCCGCTGGATTCAGATTTGTCAGAACGACGACGGCGGAGTAGAGGTCGTCGAGGCAGACTCCCAACCAAGCAGAGAAGGGACGCATGAGCGACAACGAAGTAGAGATCACGATGCCCGAGGGCGAGGTCGAGCCCGACCTGCGTCCCCCCCGCGTCGCCGATGCCTCGAAGCTCGTCGAGGTCGCCGACTCGGTCTGGATCCTGCCCGACCACGAGCGCACGCCGCACGTCCCCAACGTCGGTATCGTCGTCGGCAGCCGTTCGGCCCTCGTCGTCGAGAGCGGCATGGGCATCGAGAACGGCCGCCGGGTGCTGGCGATCGCCCGCGAGCTCGCCGGCGACAAGCCCCTCTTCCTCACCGCCAGCCACTTTCACCCCGAGCACGGCCTCGGCGCGCAGGCCTTCGTCGGCGAGGCGACCAGCATCCTCAACCGCAGCCAGCGCGACGAGCTGTTCGAGAAGTGCCGCACCTACGTCGATCTGTTCAGCACCTTCACGCCGGCGATCGCCGCGGCCCTGGATGGCGTCGACTTCGTGCGGCCCGACATCGTCTACGACGGCGCGGCCTCGCTCGACCTCGGCGACCGCGTCGTCCACCTGCGCGAGCACGGGGACGGCCACACGCGCGGCGACCAGTTGGTGATCCTCCCCGCCGAGCGGGTGGTGTTCGCCGGCGACCTGGTCGAGGAGCGCTTCTTCGCGATCCTCCCCGACGCCGACGCGGACGGCGAGATCTGGATCCGGAGGCTGCAGGAACTCGAAGGCCTCGACCCCGAGGTCGTCGTCCCCGGTCACGGCACCGCCGGAGGCGCCCACCTGGCGACCGCCGCCCGTGAGTCGCTCGAGGGCATCCGCGACCGGGCGATCGAGCTGCGAGCCGCCGGCCAGGAGGAAGACGAGGTGGTCGCGACGGTCAAGGCCGAGCAGATCGACCTCTACCCGGACTGGGGCAACCAAGAGTGGATCGCCCCCGCCGTGCGCAGCTTCCTCGCCCGCACCCAGTAGGTCGAACGGAGGGTTCGAGGCCCCGCCAGCCGGCGTTCGCACTTTCCCGTACTGGTTACGGGGAACTGCGAACGCATCCAGGGGGACGGCGTGCTTCGGGGCGCCTGCGGCGGGG
>MKSH01000018.1:29339-32560 GCA_001898095.1 Solirubrobacterales bacterium 70-9
AGATCGTCGCGGACCTCCGCCGCGACCCGCACGGGACGCGCGCCCTCGCCCTCTCCCCGTGACCCGGCCCTCTCGTAGGCGGTCACAGCCAGCCCGGACCGCCTACGAGAGGGCCGCGTCCCTTACCCCCGGGCGCCAGCTTCCCGGCGCCCCGTCCCTTCCGTTCCCCGACCGACAACCGGCACGAAAAAGCCGCCCCCGCGAGCGACACGCTCGCGGGGGCGGCGGCGGGGACTGGCGGTGAGATCAGCCGATCGGCGTGATTTCGCTCGCGTTTTCCTTGGTGATGAGTGACACTTCCGCTTTCGCGGTTTCGGGGAGTTCTTCGCCGTGGATGAGGCGGTAGAGGCCCCTGACGAGCTGTTCGCCCATCGGTTCGAAATTGGTGTAGCCGGTGCAGGCCATGGTTCCGTTTTCGATCGCGTTGACCGCCGCGGACTGGCCGTTGTTGCCACAGATTTCGACTTCCTTGCCGCTCGCCTTGGCGACCGCGCCCGCGGCGACCGCGGAGTTGTCGTTGTAGGCGAAGAGCGCTTCGGTTTCCGGGTACTTGCTGAACAGCGCCGACGCGGCGTTCGAGGCCGACCCGGGGTTGTCTTCCTGTGCGTCGATGTCGCCCTCGTATTCGAGGCCGAACTTTTCACCCCAGTACTTCGCCCGTTCGGTGAAGTACACCAGGCTCGCGACCGGCTGGGCGAGGCCCATGGTGGCGAATTTGGCACCGGGATTCTGTTCGGCCACGTAACGGGCGCGGAGGAACGCGATTTCGTCGAAGCCCTGCAGGATGCGGGCCGCGAAGCCCTTCGGCAACGGTTCGGTCACCGCCGGCGGGGTCGAGTTCGACATCACCGGGATCCCCCGCGAGGAAGCCTGTGCGACGCTCGGGCCGAGTGCCTTGGGGACGAGCGGGAAGACCACGATGCCTTCGACGTTCTGGGCCAACAGCTGGTTGAAGTTGTTGACCTGGGTCGTCAGGTTCAGCTGGTCGTCGAGTGCGATCAGCTTGCAACCGAGATTGGAGGCTTCTTTTTCGGCGCCTTCCTGCTGCACCTTCAGGCCCGGGATCGCTCCGTAGATGTTCTGGTAGCCGAGCACGCACTTGCCGCCGGTGGCTTCCGGAGGTTCGTAGCTGGTCGGCAGCTTGGCTTCCGGCCCGTTGTACGGTTTTCCTTCCCCGGCGCCTTCTTCTTCGTCGGCCGCAGGGGCTTCTTCGCCTTCTTCGGCTTCGGCGCCTTCGCTCGTTTCGGCGCTTTCAGTGGTTTCGGCGCTTTCACTCGCTTCGGTACTGGCCGAGCTGCTGCTGGAAGAACTGCTTCCGCAGCCCGCCAAGAGAGCCAGCAACACCACTACCGACAGGAGTCCGAACAGTACGGTTCCTCCGGTCCTCGCACGACTTCGCCGATTCCCTTTCGGTTTCATCATCTTCCGTATACTCACTTTCTCGTCCGCTGTAGTAGTGAGGGAGCATCGGTCGAAGCTCGGGAAGGTGGCTTCAGGCGTGCGCCCGCAGACCTGTCCGCTTTCCAGGCAGACGGCCGGGTGTCAAACTATCTCTGCGGTGTTCGCGTAACAAATTCACATCTCCAAAGGTTGGATAGTCGCTGGGAGATGTGTTCTCAGGTGTCACTGGGCCACGGTGGTCGCTCGGTGACCACGTCCAGCAGGTACGGGCGACCGGTCTCAGCGACGAACTCGACCGCCGACCGGACCGCCTCGGCGAGGTCGGCCGGATCGGTCACCGGCCCCGCCGCCTCGACCCCGAAGGAGCGCGCGAGGCCGGCGAAGTCGACGAACGGCGGCCCGATCGTGGTCCCGACCTCGGTGTTCTCGATCGGGCGCCCGCGCCGTCCGGCGATTCGTTTGGCGTGCTTGACCGAGTTGAAGTAGGCGCGGTTGTTGTCCATCACGATCAGCAGCGGAACCTCCTGATCGGCGGCGGTCCAGAGCGCCTCCGGCGTGAACAGGGCGTCGCCGTCCGACTGCAGGTCCACGACGACGCGGTCGCCGCCGCGGTGGGCGAGCGCGGCGCCTACCGATGCCCCCAGCCCGTAGCCGAGCCCGCCGCCGCCTTGGCCGCCGAGGTACTGGTCGGTCCGATCGAGATCCCAGAGGCGCAGCGCCCAGTTGCCGAGGTGCCCGTTGGCGAGGACCGGGTCATGGCCCTCGAGGGCACCGCCCAGCACGTGCGCCAGATACGCCTGCGTGATGCCCCCGTCGGCGACGGCCGCCTGCCGGTCCCACTCGGCGCGCAGGGCCGCCGAGGCAGCGATGAGCTCGGCGCGTCGGCGCTCGCGTGCCGCCGCGTCCCCCTCGCCGGCCGCGAGCCGCTCCCGCACCCGCTCCAGCAGCTGGGTCAGGGTCGCCTTCAGCTCCGCGGCGAGGTGGACGTCGACCGGCTGCAGCCGCGAGAAGTCGGCCGTCCACGACCGGGTGATCAGGTGACTGAGGCTGACGTGGGCGACCTTGGCGTCGGCCGGGGTCAGCGAGTAGGTGGCCGAGACGTCGGCGTCGACCTGGCTGAGAATGCCGAACAGGTCGCGGCACTCGAGGCCGAGCACGACGTCGGCGTCGCGGACCAGGCGCTGTTGGTCGCCGGAGAGGTTCAGTGGGTGGCGGGTGGGGAAGTTGAGGGCGTTCTTCCAGTACTCCCCCTCGGGATCGATCACCGGCAGCGCCAGCAGCTCGGCCAACTCGACCAGGGTCTCGAAGGCAGCCTGGCTGCGGCCGACCAGATCGGCGACGACCACCGGCCGTTCCGCCTCGACCAGCCACCGCGCGACCCGATCGAGGTCGGCGGGGTCGGGAAGGGTGGTGCCCGGCGCGGGGAAGCGGTCGAGGTCCAGCTCGAAGGCCTTGCTCGCCGGCTCGGCGGGCTCCTCGAGGTGCTCGGTGTCGGTGCAGATGTAGACCGGCGCCTGCGGCTCGGTGGTCATCAGCCGCATCGCCCGGACTATCGACTCGGCCGTCGCCGCCAGCGAGCCGGGCTGGTCGTCCCACTTGACGTAGTCGCGTACCTGTTGGCCCTGCACGTTGGCGGTGTGGATCCAGTCGATCCAGGGGCGCCGCTTGGTCGCGTCGATCGGCCCGGTCGAACCCAGCAGGAGGATCGGCACCCGATCGCACCAGGCGTTGTAGATCGCCATCGCCGCGTGCTGCAGGCCGACCACGTCGTGGAGCGCCACCGCCATCGGCCGCCCGGTCGCCTTGGCGTAACCGTGTGC
>MKSH01000019.1:0-5520 GCA_001898095.1 Solirubrobacterales bacterium 70-9
CGGAGGGAAGTAGGTTCAGTACCAACAATTTCCCATTTCGTCACGGTCAGACCGCCAGTAGACCGGGCCGTGATGAAATTGGCGGCGCCGTTCCTGATCGGCCGGGAGATCATGTCCTTGCCTGATCCGACGTCTGCGTAGGAAATTGCGCCATCCGATGCGACCGTTTCGCCTACAACCGATCCAACCACTCCCGAGACAGGCGCCTCACGATCGGCAAAAAGCTGGAGCCGCTCAGCGCGAACCCTTTGCCAACCTCAGGAGATATGTCACCGTTGATGCCAGAGCCGACTATTTCATAGTTGCCGTCTCCACCAACGCGGCCGATTTCAGCCTCGTATGCGAATGCTCCGATGGTGCTTTGCTGAGGTGGTTGTGCGCTCTGTGGATCGAGGGCTTTGGAAATTGCTCCCGCCTGTTGTGCCGTCACGGCGCTGGAGGTATTGATATTCAGCGGCCAGGTAACTTCCTGCTGATTTCCCGCACCGTCCCGGGCAAGCAGGGTTGCGGTGTGTCCGCCGACCCCGTAGGAGGATGCGTCGAGGGAAAAGGTGTGGCTCAGCGCGCATCCGCCGGCGACACATCCGTTTGCGTATTCGGCCACGGTGGCCCCATCGACCTCAAAGCGAAGGGAGGTCACGCCCGCGCCAGCGTCAGATGAAGCCGCCGTCACACTATAGCTACCGGGGGTCGCGACCCACCCTCCGGGGGCCGTTTTAAGGGCGCCGGATGCATTGAGCAACGGGGCCGTCGTGTCGGCAGAAAGGTTGACGTTCAGCGTTTTGGTCGCGGTGAGGCCGACCCCATCGGTCACCACGACTTCGACGGTGTGTGCACCGACTTCGAATTCTGATGCTTTCAGCAACCATTCCCTCGTGATCGAGCAGTTCTGCGTCGAGCAACCCGGCGCGACAGTTTCGACAGTTTTCCCGTCGACCAGAATTTTGAGGCTAGTGACACCTGACTGGGGAGCGCTGACGGTGCCATCGGCATCCGTCACTTTCAGCGCATATTGTGGACGGGCGGCCCCAAGCGTGGACTGTTCCGTCAAGGAGCCCGAGACGGCCAAAGTGGGCGGCGTATGGTCAACCTTAAGTTGAACTGATCCCGCGCCAGCGCTGGACGTCCTATTGCCTACCGGGTCTTCGCCGACCACTTCGACGAGGTCAATCCCCTGCGGCAATTTCGATGGTTCGTAGAGGGAAGCCGGGAGACTTGCAGTCCACGTTCGTGGGCATGGATTTGCTTCGGTTCCCGTGCATGGGTTTAGAACTGCCTTCGTCCCACCAGGGAGGCCGAATGAAACGGACTTCACCCCGAGGCCAGTATCGGCAGCACCAACGACAATCGGCGCAGCCGTTTCCCCATTTATCCACCCCGTCGGGGGCGACACCGAATAGATATAGGGAAGGTCATGGTCGCTGACTTCGACTGAGACCGCCGCACCGTAAGATGCTCGAGGGGAGGCAAGCCAGCCAGCTTCAGAAACAGCTTGCGCCTCCATGTATGCACGCTTCGCATCTGAATCGCTCGGGTTCGTGAAAAAGAGATTGGCTTCCGTCACCCATCCTGCATTGCCGGGATTCGACCAGACCGTTTCGGCCCCAGGAGAACCGGCCCACTTGCCGGTCGCAGGGTCGAAGATCCCGCTGAAGAGGAACGGACTCGCCAGCCCTGGGCTCGAGATCTGGGAGATGCCGAAGACGCTGAGTTTGCTGATGTAACTCGTCGGGTAATGACCAGCGGCTTCTTCTTCAGCGAGCCGAGGAACCCCGTGGGTCCAAGTAGCCTCCGCATTGACCCCGTAATAAGTCGCCTGCGCTTCGATGTAGGCACCGTTGTAGGCAGGACCCCAATTTGCCCCGAACCCTGGAATCAGGGCACCATTATTGGTCCAGGGAGCCCAGCCAACGAAACCGGAGGTTTGGTTGTTGTACCAGGACCACCCTTGATACAGCGGATCGACCAGAACCGGGTACACCGTGTCAAGCTGAGGTTCCTCGACCAAGGTTAGACGGCCACCTTCGACGGTCATATGGACCGGCACCAGACTCCCGTCGGCGTCGATGGCGGAGGGCCGGAAAATCTTGAGGATGGTGGCGCCGCCGCTTATGACTTCAGCTCCATCATGAGTGCTCACTAGACTGGCGCCCGTGGGCATTCTGATTTCGAAAACCTGCGTGGTGGGTGCCGTCGAGCTCCTCAGGGCGGTCAGAGTCTCCACTCCGGTTGGCGTCGCAGCGACCGCCAAGTCGGTGTCATCAGTCACGTTCGGAAAGGCAGCGACGCTGTCCGAAATCACTGAGGGCGCACGTTCTGGGGCGGCCCCGGACATCCTGATTTCGATGTCACTTTCCGAGAACACAACACCTTCTCCTAGTTCGTCAGGAATCACGACCGGTTCGAGTGGGGCCGCGGATTCCAGCTGACCATCCCGTTGAACGAGGCTGAGATCCAGCGCTCGGGAGTCACCGGTCGGCGTTTCCACCTTCAGAGGGACGGTCGATTCGATGAGGGCAGGAGCGGGCCGCCCATCTTCCTGTGCGCCGCTCCCGCTAAGGCCCTGAGACGCACTAGGATCGCTTGGGATTACAACGGCGGCATAGTTCGAGAGGAAACGTTCGACGTTCAATTCATCGAAGTCGCCAGCGGGCCTTTCGAGCTCCGGCGCAAACACCCCTTCCAACAGCGTCAGCGCTTCCTCCCGGTTTAGATCGTGATGCGGCAATTCGGCAGCGGCTTCGGGGTCCGTGTAAGCGGAGGGCAAGGCATCGTGCGCTTGTTGTGCCTGCCTTAATGGCGCTGGCTGGCAGTTCAGTAACTTGCCCCGTTGAAGCGTTTTCGTTCGCGCCTGCGATTTCAGCAGTCGGCAACGCGATAAGCGCGAGGACGACCGCCGCGGCGGCCAGGTGAAGACGCCTGGACCGTCCACTGAGAAACCCCTTTGAACCCCCGGTAGTACCTGCGCGCAGGCCTGCGCGCATTCAAGCTTCCTTCTTCGCGGCCAGCCGTGACGGTGCTGGCGCACGTTGACAGATTCCTCCTTTCAGGTGAATACCAACTACTAGGTCAGTTTGTAGTATTCGCGAAGGAACAAAGTAGAGCGGCTGAAGTCCTTTACCACTTGGCCACAATGAACATGTCCCGAAATATGTCCCCGACTCTGTAATTCTGATCCGAAACCAGCCGAACACCTTGGACAGAATCGTGCCTGAACGTCCCAGATTTGGCTCTAGAAAGCCCTTCGTAGTGAATGGCTACTCGGTTCAAGTCCGAGCGTCGGCTCTGTGACGCCCATCCTGCGTGCCGGAACTGTCGCGGACATCGACGCGCTGCCGGCGCTGTGGAGGCGGGCAGAGGCCGGGCCCTCGACCACGGAAACGGCGGATGACGTGCGGTGGCTGCTCGAACGCGACCCCGAAGCGCTGCTGGTCGCCGACGTCGAGGGCGAGATCGTCGGCTCGCTGATCGCCGGCTGGGACGGCTGGCGGGGGACCTTCTACCGGCTCGCGGTCGACCCGGCGCACAGGCGCCGCGGGCTCGCCACGCGGATGGTCGAGGCGGGCGAGGAGCGCCTCCGCTCCCTCGGCGCCAAGCGCCTGAACGCGATCGTCGAATCCGAAGAGGCCGACGCGATGGCCTTCTGGGCCTCCGCCGGCTATAAGCTACAGACCGCCCGCAGCCGCTTCGTAAAGAATCTGTCCTGAGGGCAGACGCGGCGGTGGTCAGACCTGGCAGCGCTCGCACCACCAGGTGGTGCGGTTGGCGTCGCCTTGGCCGCGGTGGCGGACGGGGCCGCGGCAGCGGCCGCAGGGGCCGCGGTGTTTGTAGACGGCGAAGCGGTGGCGGCCACCGGCCTTCACCGCGTTCAGCATCTGGGCGCGGGCCTGGTCGAGGACGGTGCGAAGCTCTTCGTCGGTGACCTGGGACAGTGGGCGCCAGGGGTCGACGCGAGCGCCGAAGCAGGCCTCGCTCTTGAAGATGTTGCCGATGCCCGCGGTGAGGCGCTGGTCGAGCAGGGCGTCGCCGAGGGTGCGGGACTGATCGGCGGCGCGGAAGGAGGCGACGACGGCGTCGAGGTCGAGGTCCGGGGCGAGGATGTCGGGACCCAGGCGGGCCAGTTGCGGGTCGATCGCGACGCGGCTCGCGGGCAGGACGCGCAGGGTCGGGCCGCCGAACTGGACCGCGTCCTGGCGCTCGCCGCCGAGGACGACCCAGGCCGAGGAGCGCGGCCGGCGCCAGCGGGCGGCGCGCGGATAGACGTGCCAGCCGCCGCTCATGCCGAGGTGGCTGTGGAGGACGAGGTCGCCGAAGTCGAAGAGGAGGTGCTTGCCGTGGGCGTCGATCCCCTCCAGGGTGCGGCCGTCGAGGCGCTCGACGCCGGCGGCCCGACCGCGCGGGTTCGGCGTCGCCACCGCGATCGACTGGCCGACGAGGGCGTCGGCGAGCCGGTGCTTCGCGCGCAGGATCGTGTCGCCCTCGGCCATCCCTCCCATCATTACCGGGCGCGGGTGTGGACTTGCGCGGGGCGAGCGACGAGGAAGGGACGCGGCCGTCTCGACCACGGCCCGGGCAGGCTGTAGCCGTGGCCGAGACGGCCGGGAGCATTAGGTTGGTGGGGTGATCGCTCGCCGACGCAAACCGGATCCCTTTGCCCGCATGGCCGTGCTGGGTGTCGCCGCCGGCCGGACCGCGATCGGCGTCGGTGCGCTCCTGGCGACGCGTCCCGCGCTGAAGGTCCTCGGGTTCGATGCGTCCGACACCTCCGCCCGCTCGCTGGCCCGGATCGCCGGCGGCCGCGACATCGCGATCGGCCTCCTCACCTTCGCCGCCCGCGACGACCGCGAGGCCCTGCGCGAGGTGACCGCGGTCGCCGCCGCGGTCGACCTCGGCGACGCGATCGTCTTCGGCATCGCCGGCCGCGACCCCGCCGCCGGCCGGGCCGCGGTCCAGGGCGTCCTCTCCGGCGGCGCCGCTGCCGCGATCGGCGCCTGGGCCATACGCAGGTTCTCCTGAGCGTCCGCATTACCCCCCATATCTGTGGGGTAAATGCGGACGGCGATGCTCAGGCCAGGTCGAGCTCCAACTGGGGCTGCGCTCGTTGGCGCTCGATCGCCTCGGCGTAGGCGCCGTGGAGCGTGCTCCGGGTGGGGACGCCGACGACGCCGTAGGCCTCGTCCATCGCCTGCGCCAGGGTCGCCTTGAAGGTCCGCCCGTGCCAGGCGTGCGCCTCGCGCGCCCTTCCGACGTGGAGGTGGACCAGCTCGTGGAGCAACGTCTCGAGCACGTCCCCGGGCCGGATCCCTGGGTAGGAGGTGACCTGCAGGCGATGTTCGGTCGGGACCGCGAAGCCGACCCGATTCGGCCGCGTGCTCGCCCGCCGCACCTTCAGCTCGGGCCGCTTCTCCAGCGGGCCCCCGGCGAAGGCCGGCAGGCCGCGGAGGCGGTCCATCTCCTGGTCGAGCCGGATCCCGGCGACGAGGAAGTAGGCGGGCGGGCGGCGGCGCGCCGGCTTCTTCG
>MKSH01000019.1:5562-6255 GCA_001898095.1 Solirubrobacterales bacterium 70-9
CCGCCGCCCGAACCGCACCTCAGGACGCGCTGGCCGCGGCACCGCCCTCGTCGCCACCGCCGTCGCCATTGCCGCCCGGGGCCTGGAACCCGGTCGGGTTCGGTTTGAAGTCGTGCGACTCGATCACCCGATCGATCAGCCCGTACTCACGCGCTTCCTCGGGCTTGAAGAATTTGTCGCGTTCCATGTCGAGCGAGATCTTGTCCATCGGCTGGCCGGTGTGCTCGACGTAGATCTGGTTCAGACGGTCGCGCAGCTCGAGCACCTCTTTGGCGTGGATCTCGATGTCGGAGGCCTGGCCTTCGAACCCGCTCGAGGGCTGGTGGATGAGGATGCGGCTGTTCGGCAGCGCCATCCGCTTGTTCTTCGCCCCGCCGGTGAGGATGAGCGACCCGGCCGACATCGCGATCCCGTAACAGATGGTCTGCACGTCGGGCTTGATGAACTGCATCGTGTCGTAGATCGCCAGGCCCGCGTAGGCGGAGCCGCCGGGCGAGTTGATGTAGAGGCTGACGTCCTTGTCGGGATCGTCGGCCTCGAGGTGCAGCAGCTGGGCGATGATCAGGTTGGCGAGGTCCTCGGTGACGGGTTCGCCGAGGAAGATGATGCGCTGCGAGAGCAGGCGGCTGTAGATGTCGAAGGAGCGCTCGCCGCGAGCGGTCTGCTCGACGACCATCGGTACCAGGGGCATGT
>MKSH01000019.1:6328-6836 GCA_001898095.1 Solirubrobacterales bacterium 70-9
ACGAGAGGAGCAGTCCCATGACACTAGCTAGGAGCGAAGGCGGACCGGCGAGCGCCGAGCGGGTGACCCGGAGCGTCGAGCTGGACGCGGCGCCGGCCGCGGTCTGGGACGCGCTCACCGAGGACGCCCTGCTGGGCGAGTGGCTGGCCGACGAGGTCGAGCTGGAGGCGGAGCCGGGCGGCGAGATCGTCTGCCGCTACGCCGACGGTGAGGAGCGGCGCGGCGAGGTCGAGCTGGTCGAGGAGGCGGAACGCCTCGCCTGGAGCTGGTGGCGCGGGGACGACGCGGGCCCGAGCCGGGTCGAACTGGTCCTCGACCCGGTCGCCGAGGGAACCCGGCTGACGGTGATCGAGACGCAATCGCCGGTTTTGGAGACCGGCGCCTTGCGGGCGACCGGTCCGCTGCTCATCGCCGGCGCGCACGGCACCGATTGGGGACCGCCCCTGGCCCGCCTGCGCGCCGCGGTCCGCCTCGTCCTCGCCTGAGGCCGGACGTGCCGCGACCTCAC
>MKSH01000019.1:6942-21269 GCA_001898095.1 Solirubrobacterales bacterium 70-9
CTCGCCGCCGACCTGCCGATCTCCCGCCAGGCCGTCGCCAAGCACCTCGCGACCCTGGGACGCGCGGGCCTCGTCTCCGAGAGCCGCCGTGGCCGCGAGCACCGCTTCGAGCTCGATCCCCGCCCCCTCGCCGACGCCGCCGCCTGGCTCACCACCGTCGGCGCCGAGTGGGACACCCGCCTCGCCGACCTCCAACGCCTGCTCAAAGGTTGATGGGCCGAAAAGCGCTGATATAGAGCGCTTTTCGGCCCATCAACATCGTTAATCGTCGTCGCCTGAGAACTTGTAGCCGACGCCGCGTACGGTGACGACGAGTTCCGGCTTCTGCGGATCGCGCTCGACCTTTTGGCGCAGGTTGGAGATGTGGACGTCGCAGGCGCGCTCGTCGCCGTCGAACTCGGTCTGCCAGAGCTCCTCCATGATCTGGGCGCGGGAGAAGACCTCCCCCGGCCGGCCGACCAGCAGCCGCAGCAGCTGGAACTCCGAGCGGGTCAGGTTCACCGGCACGCCGCGCACCGTCGCCACGTGCCGCACCAGGTCGATCGACACCGGGCCCGACTCGATCTTCACCTGCTGGGCCATCGGCGAGCGATCGAGCTCCCGCCGACGCAGCTGCGCCCGCACCCGCCCGAGCAGCTCGCGGACCGAGAAGGGCTTGGGGACGTAGTCGTCGGCGCCGACCTCGAGCCCGACCACCTTGTCGACCTCGGCGTCCTTCGCGGTCAGGACGATGATCGGCACGGCGCTCCGCGCCCGCACGTCGCGGCAGATGTCGAGGCCGCTCGGCCCCGGCATCATGATGTCGAGGATCAGCAGGTCGAAGGGGATGCCCTCCCCCAGCAGATCGCTCGCCTCGTCGCCGTCGGCGGCGGGCGTCACGTCGAAGCCCTCCTGGGCGAGCGCGTACCCGACCGAGTCGCGGACCGACGGCTCGTCGTCGGCGATCAGGATCCGACCGCTGCTCATCGCCCCGTCCTACCCACCGATGACCTGCCCATGCTCATACATTGCTCAATCTTTCCAAACATCAGGGTTCGTTTGTACGGTTTTAGCCTTAGAGCTTGCTGGGGATCTCAAGCCACGGGGGTTGGGCTGGGTTGTGCAAGCGGAAGCCTCACCCAAAACGTGCTGCCCTCGCCGAGGACCGATTCGGCGCCGATCGTCCCGCCCATCACGTCGACCATCCGCCGCGCGATCGCCAGTCCGAGGCCAAAGCCCTCTTGCTTGCGCGACTCGCTCCGTCGATAGAAGCGCTCGAAGACTCGCTCGATCTCCGGGCCGGGGATGCCGGTGCCGGTGTCGATGACCTCCAGCACGACCTCGCCGACCCCTTCGTGGCGGCCACGCAAGGTAACGGTACCGGGTGGCGGCGTGTTCTTGAACGCGTTGGTGAGCAGGCCGATCATCACCTGCCGCAGCAGGGTCGGGTCGCCGGTCGCGGCGAGGTCCTGCTCGACGTCGACGACGAGATCGATCCGCGGCGGCGGTTCGACCGCGGCGACCACGTCGCGGACCGCGATCGCCACGTCGACCACCTCGTTCTCGGCGGCGCCGCGGCTCTCCACCCGGGCCAGGGTGAGCAGGGACTGGGTCAGCGCTTTCATCCGCTCGGCGTCCTCGGCGAGCCGGTTGAGGAAGTGATCGCGGTCGAGCGGGTTGTTTTTCGCGCCGCTCTGCAGCACCTCGATCGCCCCCGAGATCCCGGCCAGCGGATTGCGCAGCTCGTGCGCCGCGTTGGAGATGAAGTCGGCTTCGGCGAGCTCGCGGCGGAGCTCGTCGGTGCGGTCGCGGAGCACCGCGAGGACGGCGCGCTCGTCGGGCAGCGCACGGGCGGTCATCGCGTAGGCGCGGTCGCCGATCCGCAGCGCCGGGTGGGCGGCGAAGCCGACCTCGGCGGCGCGCCGCAGCTGCGGCTCGACCACTTCCGGCGGCTCCCCCGAAGCCCCGAGCATGCGCCCGGCGGCGCTGTTGGAGAAGCGCACCGGCCCCTCGTAGTCGGTGACGATCACCGCGTCGGTGAGCCCGTCGAAGATCGCCGCGAGCTTGTTGCGGTCGGCGGTCAGCACGCCGAAGCTGACCTGGAGCGAGGCGCGCATCGCGTCCAGCGAGCGCGCCAGGTCGCCGATCTCGTCCAGCCCGGAAGTGGTCAGCGGCGCGTCGAAGGAGCCTTTCGCCATCTCCCCCGCCGCTCGCGCCAGACCGACCACCCGGTGGGAGATCGCCACCGCGATCAGGAACCCGGCCAGCACCCCGATCAGCACCGCGGCGAGCAGCGCCTGGTGGTTGTCGCCGAAGAAGTAGACGGTCGCGGCCGTGATCAAGCTGACCGCCGCAAACGCGCCGGTCAACCAGAGCCGCATACCGATCCGAGGGGTCTCGGCCTGCGGCCGTGAAAGTCCCTTGCCGCTTGCCATCAGGTGTTACTAACACAATCCTGCCAAAAGGGCATGAGATGCGGGCGAAGTCGGCCCCCGTGGAACAATCGCTTGCCTTGCGGACTCTCGTCTTCATCCCTGCCTGGAACGAGGAGGCGTCGATCGACGGCGTGGTCGCCGACGTGCGCACGCACATCCCCGACGCCGACATCCTCGTCGTCGACGACGGCTCGACCGACTCGACCGCCGAGCGGGCGCGTGCCGCCGGCGTCCTCTGCGCCTCGCTGCCCTTCAACCAGGGGCTCGGCTCGGCGCTGCAGACCGGCTACCTGTGGGCGCTGCGCGAGGGCTACGACTTCTGCGCCCACCTCGACGCCGACGGCCAGCACCCGCCCGCCGAGGTCGCCCGCCTGCTCGCCGAGGTCCAGGCCAACCGCGCCGATCTGGCGCTGGGATCCCGCTATGCCGAGCGCACCGAGGCCCTGCCGGGAGCCGAGATCGAGGGCGAGGACTACAAGCCGACCTGGACCCGCACGATCGGCATCAACGTCTTCCGCTTCATCCTCACCCTGGCGACGCGCCAGCGCTTCACCGACACGACCAGCGGCATGCGCGCCGCCAACCGCCGGGTGATGAAGCTGTTCAGCGAGAACTACTCGCCCGACTTCGCCGAGATCGAGTCGCTGCAGCTGGCGGTCCGCGAAGGGCTGCGGGTCGAGGAGGTGCCGGTGCGCTTCCTCGAGCGCCAGGGCGGCGCCTCGTTCCTCACCCCGCTGCGCTCGGCCTTCTTCATCTTCAAGGGCCTGATCGTGATCCTGGTCGGGATGTTCAAGCCGCGCCGCCACGCCGAGGCGGAGCGATGAGCCTCTCCGCGCTCACCCTGCTCGCCGCCGAGGCCGACCGCGTCAGCCTCACCTCGCAGACGCGGATCATCGCCGCCGTCCTGGCGATCCTCTTCATGCTGCTGATCCTCGACCTGATCCGCCGCGACCGGCTGCAGGAGCGCTACAGCGTGATCTGGTTCGCGGCCGGGCTGGCGATGCTCGCCGGGGCCGCCTTCCCCGGCCTGCTGCGCTTCGTCGCCGACCTGATGGGCGTCCGCGACACCAACGTGGCGCTGTTCTCGATCGTGCTCCTGCTGCTGCTCGGGCTGGCGCTGAACTTCAGCGTGATCATGTCCCGGCAGGCGGCCCAGATCACCCGTCTGGCGCAGGAGCGGGCGATCGAGCGGGCCAAGGAGCAGGCGGCCCGGGAAGCGCTCGAAGGGCGCCTGAACGGGAGGCGGGAGGGCGAGGACGCCCCCGATCCCGATCGGTCAACTTAGCCTTTTCGGTCAGTTCGGGAGCCGCACTCAAGGCGGACCTATTAAAGACCGATATTCGGAGATGAGCGTGACCCGGACCAAGCCCCTGCCCGCGACGGGGTCGGCCGAACTGATGGCCGCCATCGCGACCGGGATCCGCTCCGTCTACCAGCCGATCGTCCGCCTCGCCGATCGCCGCGTGGTCGCCTACGAGGCGCTCGCCCGCGGCCCCGCCGGGTCGCGTCTGGAGCGTCCCGACCTGCTCTTCGCCGCCGCCCGCGAAGAGGGCCTGGAGACGGCCGTGGACTGGGAGTGCTGGCGGGCCGCCCTGCGCGGTGGCCTGCAGAGCACGATGGGATCCGACCGGGCGCTGTTCGTCAACGTCGAGCCCTCTTCGGCGACCTCCTGGGTGCCGGAGATCGGCGATCCGCTGCTGGAGGACGCGCTCGACCGCTTCCCGTTGGTGGTCGAGGTGACCGAGCGGGCGCTCCCCAACCACACCACCGACCTGATCCCGCTGGCCGAGGACCTGCGCCGGCGCGGCGCCCGGATCGCTCTCGACGACGTCGGCACCGACCCGCGCTCGCTCGCCCTGATGCCCTTCCTGCGCCCCGACGTGATCAAGCTCGACCTCGGCCTCCTCCACAACAGCCCCTCGCGCGAGATCGCCGAGGTCGTCCACGCGGTCAACGCCGAGGCGGAGCGGACCGGCGCACTGATCCTCGCCGAGGGGATCGAGACCGAGGAACACCTGCGGCGGGCGCTGGCGCTGGGCGCCTCCTACGGGCAGGGCTGGCTCTTCGGCCGTCCCGAAGCGCTGCCGGCCCACCACGAACCCACCGACGCGATCTTCCCGCTCCGCCACGACGCGACGACGGTCCTGCCGCCCGAAAGCACCCCCTTCGAGATCGTCGCCGCCAAGCGACCGCTGCGCCGCGCCGACAAGCGCCTGCTGGTCGAGCTGAGCCGCTCGATCGAGCGGCAGACCGTCGCCCAGAGCTCCTCGACCGTGGTGATGAGCACCTTCCAGGAGAGGCGCTACTTCACCGCCGAGACCGCGCAGCGCTACTCGGAGCTGGCCGCCGACGCGGCGCTGGTCGCGGCGGTCGGCGTCGGCATGGACGCCGAACCGGCGCCGGGCGTGCGCGGCCTCCACATCGAGGCGGACGAGTCGCTGCGCGGCGAGTGGAACGTGATCGTGCTCGGCCCCCACTTCGGCGCCGCCTTCGTCGCCCGCGACCTCGGCGACGACCTCCCCGACCGCGACCGCCGCTTCGACTTCGCCCTCACCCATGATCGCGATCTGGTCACCGAGGCGGCGCGAGCGATGATGAGACGCCTCGCCGCCTGACCCCGTCGATGAGTTCGCACTTCCAGCCGCTATGCGGTCATTTCTGCGAACTCACCCGTTGGGTCGTGCGGGCGAGCTTGTAGAAGAGCGCTTCCAGCGCCAGCTCCTCGGACACGTTCAGGTCGAGGCCGCGGCGGGTGTCCTGGACCGCGGCGGCGCCGGCGCGCGCCCAGGCCGGGTCGGCCGCGGCCGTCTGGGAGCGGAGAACGTCGAGGCGGTCGCGGCCGAAGACGACCTCCTCGGCACCCGCGGCGAGCGCCGCCAGGTCGCGCAGCCAGAGCGCGCAGAGCTCGAGGCCGAGGTCGAGGATCTCGGTGCGCCGCCGCCGGCCCGCCCGTTTGGCGCCGTCGGCGATGTCTTTCGCCGTCCGTCTGAGGCCTGCCTGGGACTCCTCCTCCAGCACCTCGCGGGCCGCCGCTTCCTCCTCTTCGCCGGCCGCGGTGGCGCGGGCGAGGAGGCGCGCCCAGGGCGTCCCGGAGAGCTCGTCGGCGAGCACCGCCGCCAGCGTCGACTCGATTACGCCGCGCAGCTCGCGACCGGTCGGCGAGAGCAGCAGGCGGGCCCGCTCGAGGTCGCCGGCGGCGAGGCGCGCGGCGGCGGCGATCTCCTCCGGGGACGCCCCCGCGGCCTCCTCGGCGGCGACCAGTTGCGCTTCCAGCACGGCTACCGGGAGCGGCGCGAAGTCGACCGGCTGGCAGCGCGAGGCGATGGTCTCCAGCAGGCCCTCGGGCTCGGAGCTGAGCAGGATCAGGTGGACGTAGGCCGGCGGCTCCTCCAAGGTCTTCAAGAGCGCGTTCTGGCTCTCGTCGCGCATCGCCTCGGCGGCGTCGATGACGAAGACCCGGTGCTCGCCTTCGAAGGGCCGGTAGGCGGCGGCGCGGATCACCCGCTCGCGCACCTCGTCGACCATGTGCTGGGCGCCGCGCGGGGCGAGCCAGACGAGGTCCGGGTGCGGCGAGGGGTCGAGCAGGGCGCGGCGACGGGCGTCGTCGGGGTCGGCGGCGCCGGCGGCGACGATCTCGGCGGCAAAGGCGCGCGCCGCCGCCCGCCTCCCCGCCCCGCGCGGCCCGCGGAAGAGGTAGGCGTGGGACGGCCCCGCCGCGAGCGCCGCGGTGAGCGCCACGCGCGCCCTCCCCTGGTGCTCCGTCGCCTCCTCCAGCGCCGCGCTACCCACACCCCACCCCCGTGCGTTCGCAGTTATCCGTACATAGGACGGAGAAGTGCGAACTCATTCGCGGTGGGCCTCGACGGCGGCGAGGATCCTCGCGTGGACCTCCTCCACGGTCCCGGCTGCGTCGATGACGACCACGCGGTCGGCGGCGATCATCGCGATCTCGTCGTAGGCCTGGGCGACCTCGCGCTGCAGGTCGAGGCCCTCGGCCTCGAAGCGGTCTTCGCTCTGCGCCCGTCCCAGCCCGACCTCCGGATCGACCTTCAAGAGCAGCGTCAGGTCCGGCCAGAGCCCGTCGGTGGAGGTGTCGCAGAGGTTGATCACCTCACCGACGCCGAGCCCGCGCGCCGCGCCCTGATAGGCGACGCTGGAGTCGGAGAAGCGGTCGGAGACGACGTCGCGGCCGGCCTCCAGCGCCGGGCGGATCACCCGCTCGGTGAGGTCGGCGCGGGCAGCGAGGAAGAGCAGCAGCTCGGCCAGCGGCTCCAGCTCGACCGCCGGATCGGCGAGCAGCGTGCGGATCCGCTCGGCGGCGTCGGTGCCGCCCGGCTCGCGGATCGCGACCGTCTCCGCACCGAGCGCCTCGACCAGCAGGCGCGCCTGGGTGCTCTTGCCGGAGCCGTCCACTCCCTCGAGGGAGATGAACACGGCTCAGACCTTCCGGACCAGCGCCGCGCTCGTCTCGGCCGCGCCGGCGGCCATCAGCCTTTCGTGCCCGCTTTGGCGCGTTTGACGCCGCGCGTCGCGGTGTCGGCTTTCGAGACTTTCGCTTTTTTGGCTTTGGCTTTTTTCGGAGGAGCGTCCTCGTCGCCTTTCGGCTCCGGCTTCGCTTCCATCTCTTCTTTGGCTTTTTTCGCCGCTTCGCGCTCCGCCCGCCGTTTCTTCATCTCCTGCATCGACTCGCAGTCGTCGTTCAGGCAGAGGTTCCAGGGGCGGCCACGGAAGGGCTGGACTTTCAGCCGCGGCGTCTTGTCGCAGATCGAGCAGCGTTCCTCGAGCCGGAAGACGTCGCCGCGCTGGGGCAGCGGGAAGGTCTGGTCGCACGAGTTCGGATCGTCGGGCTCCGCTTCGGCTTTCCAGCCGCTGCAGCCGACGAACCGTTTGCCCGATTTTTTCGCCCGGATGATCCGCAGCATGTTCGGCGAACCGTCCTCCTTCGTCCGGCCCGCTTCCTCGCAGACTTTGCAGGGGCCGAGGATGCGGTCCTCGTCCATCCCTTTCCAGACGACTTTGGCGAGGTCTTCTTTTTTCTCGTCGATCTCCGTCCAGGTCTTGTGGAGGAGTTCGCGCGAGTCGCCGACGACCTTCGACTTCGTCATCTCGCCCTGGGCGATCTGGTCCATCTCGGCCTCGATGTCGGCGGTCATCTCCGGCGTCGCCATGCGCGGGACGTATTTTTTGAACGCCTCGTAGAGGGCGATCCCGGTCTCGGTCGGGATCGGCGGGTTGCCGTAGACGTAGCCGCGGTCGAAGAGCTTCTGGATGATGTCGGCGCGGGTGGCTTTGGTGCCGAGGCCGCGCTCCTCCATCAGCTCGATCAGTTTGCCCTGCGAGATCCGCGACGGCGGCAGCGTCTCTTTGCCGATGATCCAGGGGTTCGCGTCGGGCTCCCCCTCGGCGCGGAACTCCGGCACCGCGGCGAGGTCGAGCGACTGGCCCTCCTGCAGCGCCGGGATCTCCTCGTCGGCGGAGCGAGCGTAGGTGTAGATGCCGGCGAACCCGGGGTCGACGACGACCGAGCCGCGGACGAAGTAGGTCTCCGTCCCGGCCTCGATGTCGGCGCGGGTCGACTCGGTGATCATCGGCGGGCTGAAGGTGGCGAGGAAGCGCCGCATGACCAGTTCGTAGACCCGTTTCTTCGGCCCCTCGAGGGCGCCCGGCTGGATCGCCTGGGTCGGGTAGATCGGCGGGTGGGCGGCGTCTTCTTTTTTGCCCCGCGTCGGCGTCAACGTCGGCATGTCGTTGAGCCCGGCGGCGGCGGAGAACTCTTTGACCTTGGTCAGCGAGCGGATCAGCTCCCGCGTCGGCAGCGAGCTCGGGTAGACCGTGTTGTCGGTACGGGGGTAGGAGATGAACCCGTCCATGTAGAGGTCCTCGGCGATCCGCATCGGGCTCGCCGGGGGGATCCCGAGGCGCGACGAGGCGTCCGTGGGGAAGGCCGTGGTGTTCAGCGGGGTCGGCGGTTTGCGGGTGTTTTTCCGCGCCGTCACCGCTTTCACGACGCCCGGGCCGGTGGTCCCGGCGAGCGCCTTGTCGGCTTCCGCTTTCTCCCAGAATTTGTCGACGGTGTGGTGCGTCTCGAAGGTCCCGTCGGGGTGCTCGAACTTGGCGAACAGTTCCCAGAACGGTTTCGCGACGTGGGCGCGGCGCTCCATCTCGCGCTCGACGATCAGGCCGAGGGTCGGGCTCTGGACGCGGCCGACGGAGAGGAAGTTGGAGCCGAAGCGGCGGGTCGAGAGCGAGACCGCGCGGGTCAGCGTCGCCCCCCAGAGCAGGTCGATGTCCTGGCGCGCGGCGCCGGCGTTGGCCAGCGGGTAGCTCAGGTAGTCGAGGTTCTCGAAGGCGCGGAGAAGTTCCTCTTTGGTCGTCGCCGAGTAGCGGGCGCGGAGGATTTTCAGCGTCCCCGCGGCGGTGTCCTCGCGGCTGCCGAGCGCCGGGTTGGCGTCCAGCATCTCCTCCAAGGCCTCGAGCCCGATCAGCTCGCCCTCGCGGTCGAAGTCGGTTGCGATCACCAGCTCGTCGGCTCCCTTGGCCGCTTTCTTGATCGCTTTGACGACGTTTTTGTCGGTCGCCTCCTTGATCAGATCGGCGTCGATCAGATCGTGGAGGTCGGTCTTCTGCCAGTTCGAGTAGCCCTCGGGGAAGGCCGGGCCGAGCACGTGGCCCTTCAGGCCGATCGCCATTTCCTCGTTGCCTTCGGCGTCGGTCCAGGTGTAGAAGGGGACTTTGTAGCTTTTGTCCGCTTTCGGGCCGCCGCTCGACGCGCCGAGGACCTCGGCGATTTTTTTCGCGCTGCTGTTCTTCTCGGTCACGATCAGTCTCATCGGGCGGCGAGGGTAGCAGGGCCGCTCGGCCGCCCTCTCGGCGTCTCCACCGGAGAATCACCGCGGGCCGCCGGCCTTTGCGCTTAGGATCGCTCCCCTGATGAAGACCTTGGTAACCGGCGGCGCCGGCTTTATCGGCTCCAATCTGGTCGACGCGGTGCTCGCTCGCGGCGACGAGGTGACCGTGCTCGACAACTTCGCGACCGGGCGGCGGGTGAACCTCGAGGGCGCCCTGGCGGCCGGCGCGAAGCTGGCCGAGGTCGACATCTGCGACGGGCCCGCGGTCGACGGGGTCTTCGCCGACGCGCAGCCCGAGCTGGTCTTCCACCTGGCCGCGCAGATCGACGTGCGCCGCTCGGTCACCGAACCGGCCTTCGACGCGGCGGTCAACGTCGGCGGCACCGCCAACGTGCTGGAGGCGGCCCGCGCGCACGGGGTCCAGCGGGTGATCTTCGTCTCCACCGGCGGGGCCCTCTACGGCGAGGGCGCCGACAAGCAGCTGCCGCTGCCGGAGTCGACGCCGATCGCGCCGCTCTCCGGCTACGGCCAGTCGAAGTACGCGGCGGAGGGTTACCTCGGCCTCTACGAACGGCTGCACGGGCTGTCGGGGATGTCGCTGCGGCTGGGCAACGTCTACGGGCCGCGCCAGGACCCGCTCGGCGAGGCGGGCGTGGTGGCGATCTTCTGCGGGCTGGTCAGCCGCGGCGGCGCGCCGCTCGTCTACGGCGACGGCACCCAGACCCGCGACTACATATATGTGGGAGATGTCGTGCAGGCGGCGCTGGCGGCGGGCGCGACGCGGCTCGGCGGCGCGGTCAACATCGGCACCGGGCGCGAGGCGAGCGTCCTCGACCTGGTCGACATCCTCGCCGGCCTGGCCGGGCGGGACGATTTCACGCCGGAGTTCGCGCCACCGCGCGCGGGCGAGGTCCAGCGCATCTCGCTCGACGCCTCGATGGCCGAACGGGAGCTGGACTGGGCACCGGCGACGGCGCTCGAGCAAGGGCTCGCCCAGACGCTCGCCGCTGTTTAGCTGCCGCTGAAGCCGGATCACTAACCTCTGAGGCGATGCCAGCTCAGGCTTACGCCGGCAAGGAGTGCGTCTGCCAGTTCCGTAAAGGGATCTGCGACCAGTCCTGCGTGCGCGACATGCTGGACACGCCGTTCTACATCGCCTGCCTGAAACTGAGCGGGCGCAAGTGCCTGGTCGTCGGCGGCGGCGACATCGGCCTGGAGAAGGTCGAGGGTCTGCTCGCCTGTGGCGGCGACGTCACCCTGCAGGCGCCGGAGGCGCATCCGGAGCTGCAGGCGCTCGCCGAGGAGGGTTCGATCGAGTGGGACCGGCGCGAGTACCAGGGCGCCGAGGACCTCGAGGGCGCCTTCCTGGTGATCGCCGCAACCGACGACTCCGAGGTCAACATCGGCATCTACTACGACGCCGAGAAGCGGGCGATGCTGGCCAACGTCGTCGACGTGCCGCCGCTCTGCAACTTCATCCTCCCGGCAATCGTCCGCACCGGCCCGCTGGCAATCGCGATCTCGACCGCGGGCGCCTCACCGGCCCTGGCGAAGCGGATGAAGCGCGAAGTCGCCGACCTCTTCGGCGAGGACTACGCCCGCCTTGCGGTGATGCTGAACGACGTCCGCGGCTGGGCCAAGGGCACCCTCCCCACCTACGACGACCGCAAAGAGTTCTTCGAGGGCATCGTCAACGGCGATCCCGACCCGGTCGACCTGTTGCGCGAAGGCCGCGAGGCCGACCTGCTGGCGATCATCGACGCCGCCAAAGAGCGCGCCGCCTCGACCCTGACCGCCTAGCCGGGCCCGGACGCTGCCCTAAACCGGGCAGCTTTCTCGGCAGGCCGAACCAGGGCAGCCAACCGCCCTCGCCGGACGCGGGTGATCGCGGCGATCTCCTCGTCCGCCAGGGGCGGCGTTGCCGTCGAGGCTGGGCGCCGGCGTGGCGGAGGGCGCGGTGGCGGAGGGTAGGGACGGGGGGCCTGAAAGGGACGGCGAAGGACGCGGCCCTCTCGTAGGCGGTCCGGGCAGGCTGTGACCGCCTACGAGAGGGCCGGGTCTCGGGGAGAGGGGCGAGGGCGCGGGTCCCGTGCGGGTCGCGCCGAGGGCCCGCGACGATGTGCGCGGGATCGGTGCGGAACTCCACGTTCCTTAAGGAGATTCCGGGGCGCTGCATGAGTTGAACACACCCTGGTGTGTTCAACTCATGCAGGGCCCGATCTTCCGCCGCGCTGAGCGGGTCGACCGCGTCCCCCGACCTGCGCCGGAACCCGCGCACTTCCCCCCGAAGCCTCGCGTCCCCCGCCGCAGGCGCCCCGAACCCCGCCGTCCCCTTGGATGCGTTCGCAGTTACCCGTACGGGCTACGGGAAAGTGCGAACGCCCGAGGCGCCCGCGGGTGGCGCCCCGCGCTACTCGCCGCTACAAGCAGTGCCGCGGACGGCGTCCAGAGTGGCGCGGAGCTCGTCGGCTTGTGACTCGGAGAGGCGGGCGGCGAAGGCCAGGTCGAGCTCGGTCGAGACGACCGGGACCATTTCTTCGAGCAGCTCGGCGCCCGCGGGCAGAAGGGTCGCGTAGCTGACGCGGCGGTCCGTCTCGCAGAAGGTGCGCTCGATCAGGCCCGCCTTGACGAGGCGGTCGACCAACTTGGTGAGGCCGCCGCGGGTGATCACGAGGGCCTCGGCGAGGTCGCCCATCTTCATCCGTTCGCCGTCCGCCGCGGCGATCGCGGCGAGCATCTCGAACCAGGCGAGCGGCGGCAGCTCGGCGGCGGCCAGGGCCTCCTGCATCCGGCCGCTGACGGCGGCGTGCGTGCGGGCGAGCGAACGCCACGCCTGATGGTGGGGCGAGCAGGTCCCGAGCGGGTTCGGCTTTCCCCCGATGACGCGTTCGGTGCTGGCGGTGGACGAATCGGACATGGACAGATAATGACAGATAGAACTTGTCGAGACAATAGTTGCTGACTCAAGTATTTCTGCTACGATGGTTTCTGCGTCAATCATTGAACTTGAAACTCCCCCGCAAAGCAGCACGAAAGGCGAGCAAATGAGCACCGACACCGTCAACCAGAGCGTCCCGGCCGGGGTCTGGACCGTCGACCCCGTCCACTCCTCCGTCTCCTTCGCGATCACCCACAACAACGTCGCCACCTTCCGCAGCGGCTTCGACACCTACGAGGCGACCCTGACCGGCGGCGACGAGGCGAAGCTCGAGGGCACCGTCGACGTGCAGTCGATCGACATCGACGAGGCACAGCTGAAGGGCCACCTGCTGTCGCCGGAATTCTTCGACGCGGAGCGCTTCCCGAAGCTGACCTTCGCCTCCGACCGGTTCGACGTCGCCGACGACGGCACCGTCCGCCTCTCCGGCGAGCTCGAGATCCACGGCGAGAAGCGCGAGGTCGAGGCGACCGGTCGCTTCGGTGAGCTCGGCGCCGACCTCGGCGGCAACCCCCGCGTCGCCCTCTCCGTCTCGACCGCGGTCGACCGCCGCGACTTCGGCCTCGCATTCAACGCCGACCTGCCGAACGGCGGCCAGGTCCTCGAGTGGGAGGTCGCGATCAACGTCGACCTCGAGCTCGTCGCCCAGGAGGCCTAGTCATGAGGGTCCTGGGCATATCCGGAAGCCTGCGCCGGGACTCCTTCAACACCGCCCTACTGCGGGCAGCCGCCGAGCGGCTGCCCGGCGGGGTGGAGTTCGTCGCCTTCGAGCGGCTGGCGGAGATCCCGGCCTACGACGCCGACCTCGAGCAGGGCGGGACGCCCGCCGCGGTCGCCGAGCTGCGCGCGGAGATGCGCGCCGCCGACGCGGTCCTGGTCTCCACCCCCGAGTACAACCACTCGATCCCGGGCGCGCTGAAGAACGCGCTCGACTGGGCCTCGCGGCCGGCCGGCGAGAGCGCCCTGATGGGCACCCCGGCGGCGGTGATCGGCGCCTCGACCGGGATGTTCGGGGCGGTCTGGGCACAGGCCGAGACGCGCAAGGTGCTGGGCGCCCTCGGTGGCCGCGTGCTGGAGCGCGAATTCCCCTTCGCCCGAGCCCAAGAAGCCTTCGCCGACGGCGAGCTGACGCTCACCCCGGAGCAGTCGGAGGCGCTGGAGGACATCCTCCGCGAGCTGATCGCCTCCGCCGAGGAGGCAAACGAAGCGCGCGCCGCCGCCGCCGCGGCTTAGCGGCGCGAGTCGCGCTCGGCGCGTCAGGACCCCCCAGGCGCGCCGCGGGCGACTAACCGCGCGGGCGACTAACCGCTGTAGATCCAGGCGTACTTCTTCGCCGTCGGTTCGTGGGCGCGCTCGCGCGCCTTGGCGAAGGCGAGGTTCTTGGTCAGGCCGACCCCGGCGACGAAGACGCCGTTGCGCTTCAGCACCAGCGCCGCGTACTGGTTGGCGACCCAGACGGCGAGCCGGCAACCGAGCTGGTGGCACTCGTGGAGGGCACGCTGCTTGGCCCGGTGGGCGGTCGGATAGTCGTAGGACACGCCGACCTTGCCGGTCCGCGGGCTGACCGCGATCGCGCCCCAGTCGGCGGCGGCCAGCGCCGGTGCGGCGAGGCCGAGCGCAAGCGCGCAGACCGCTGCAAGGACAAGGACTCGTGAGCGCTTCGTTCTCCCTGACATGCGCCGCTCATACCCAGTTTCGAGTCGGTAAACACTCAGGTGTCTCAGGCTTTCGGGAGTGCCCAGAAGGCGATCACCGAGAAATGCACCACGGCGGCAGCGAGGACGAAGGCGTGGAAGACCTCGTGGTAGCCGAAGATCGCCGGGTTGGGATTCGGCCGCTGGACCGCGTAGACGACGGCGCCCGCCGTATATAGGAGCCCGCCTCCCACCAGCATCAGGGCGCCGGTCGGGCCGAGCGTCGACCAGAGGTCCGGGAAGGCCGCGGCGGCGACCCAGCCGATCGAGAGGTAGACCGCCGCCGAGACCCATTTCGGGTGGCCGATCCAGACCATCTCGACGATCGCCCCGGCGATCGCCCCGACCCAGACGACGACCAGGATCGCGGTGGCGAGGGCGCCGTTCATGACCAGCAGGGCGAACGGCGTGTAGGTGCCGGCGGTGAGGAAGA
>MKSH01000019.1:21326-34744 GCA_001898095.1 Solirubrobacterales bacterium 70-9
GGCCGAGAGGCTGACCGCGTAGATCGCCACCGCGAGGGTCGCCTTGGGGGTCTTGGCGAAGAAGATCAGGGCGGCGCCGAGGACGAGCGAGATGAAGAAGGCCCACTCGTGGGAGACGCCGCGCAGGCGCGGTTTGACCGCGGCGATCGCCTCGGTGGCGGCCTCTTTGGCGGCGGCGGCGCGCTCGTTTACCGCCTCGCGGGCGTCGTGGGCGGCCTCGTTGACCGCCTCGCGGGCGGCGACGGCGCGCTCCCCGGCGGCCTCGCGGGCAGCCGTGGCGCGCTCGTTCATCGCCTCTTTGGCGGCGTTCGCGCGCTCGTTCATCGCCTCGCGGGCGTCGCGGGCGCGGTCGCCCATCGATTCGGCGCCACGGCGGAAGTCATCGACCATGCGGGGGAGGGTACCCACCGCGATTAAGTTCCGCCCGATTTGCGGAGTTGTCACAATATGGGGAGAGAAATCGGTGTCATGAGGGGTCAGATTTCACTTGTTCCGTCCGACCTGGAGAGGAACCTCGTCAACCCCTAAAAGACGCCTGCGAGAGGAGCAGTTCTAGATGTCCAAGACCGCCACTACCAGTCCCAAAAACGGTCTGCGCGGGCTCTCCGTGGAGCGTCGTTTTTCGAGCGTCGACGTGCATCCTTTCGACCAGATCGAGTGGGAGATCCGCGATGCCGTGATCGGGAATCCGGACGATCCGGCCTTCGAGCAGCGCGGGGTCGAGTTCCCCAAGACCTGGAGCCAGAACGCGACCAACATCGTCGCCCAGAAGTACTTCCGCGGCCGACTCGGCAGCCCCGAGCGCGAGTCCTCGGTGAAACAGATGATCGGCCGCGTCGCCGGGACGATCGCCAACTGGGGCCGCGAGGGCGGCTACTTCGCCTCCGAGGAGGACGGCGACGCCTTCGAGATGGAGCTCACCGCGATCCTGCTGAACCAGAGGGCGGCCTTCAACTCGCCGGTCTGGTTCAACGTCGGCTTCGAGGAGCAGCCGCAGTGCAGCGCCTGCTTCATCCTCAGCGTCGAGGACACGATGGAGTCGATCCTCGACTGGAACACCAAGGAGGGGATGATCTTCCGCGGCGGCTCCGGCTCGGGGATCAACCTGTCGAACATCCGCGGCTCGGTCGAGCACCTCTCGAAGGGCGGCCTCGCCTCCGGCCCGGTCAGCTTCATGCGCGGCGCCGACGCCTGGGCGGGCACGATCAAGTCGGGCGGCAAGACCCGCCGCGCGGCGAAGATGATCGTCCTCGACGTCGACCACCCGGACGTCGAGCACTTCATCTGGTGCAAGGCGAAAGAGGAGGAGAAGGCGGCCGCCCTGCGCGACGCCGGCTTCGACATGTCGATCGACGGTGAGGGCTTCACCTCGATCCAGTACCAGAACGCCAACAACTCGGTGCGCGTGACCGACGACTTCATGGAGGCCGTCGCCGCCGGCGAGGACTGGAACCTGACCGCCCGCACCGACGGCTCGGTCACCAAGACCCTCCCCGCCCGCGACCTGATGAACCAGATCGCCGACGCCGCCTGGCGCTGCGCCGACCCGGGGATCCAGTACGACACGACGATCAACCGCTGGCACACCAGCCCCGAGTCGGGCCGGATCAACGCCTCCAACCCCTGCAGCGAGTACATGCACGTCGACAACTCGGCCTGCAACCTGGCGTCGCTGAACCTGATGAAATTCCGCCGCCCCGACGGCAGCTTCGACGTCGCCGACTTCGAGCACGCGGTCGACATCGTCTTCCTCGCCCAGGAGATCGTGGTCAGCCCGTCGAGCTACCCGACCGAGGAGATCGGCGTCAACGCCCGCGCCTTCCGTCAGCTCGGCCTCGGCTTCGCCAACCTCGGCGCCCTGCTGATGGCCGACGGGATGCCCTACGACTCCGACGAGGGCCGCAACGTCGCCGCCGCGATCACGGCGCTGATGACCGGCCGCGCCTACCGCCAGTCGGCGCTGATCGCCGCGTCGGCGACCGGGCCCTACGACGAGTACGAGAAGAACCGCGAGCCCCACAACGGCGTCATGCGGATGCACCGCGACGCTTCATACGAAGTCAGCGGTGAGGGGATCAAGGGCGACCTGCTCGAGGCGGCGCAGCGCTCCTGGGACGAAGCGGTCGAGCTCGGTGAGGAGCACGGCTACCGCAACGCCCAGGCGACGGTGTTCGCGCCGACCGGGACGATCAGCTTCCTGATGGACTGCGACACGACCGGGATCGAGCCGGACTTCTCGCTGGTCAAGTTCAAGGAGCTGGTCGGCGGCGGCTCGATGACGATCGTCAACCGCTCGGTGCCGCTGGCGCTGCAGACCCTCGGCTACTCGCAGGCGGAGATCGAACAGATCGACGCCTACATCGCCGAGAAGAACACGATCGTCGGCGCGCCCGGGCTGAAGGACGAGCACCTGCCGGTATTCGACGTCGCGGTCGGCGAGCGGGCCATCTCCTACACCGGCCACATCGACATGATGGCGGCGACCCAGCCGTTCCTCTCCGGGGCGATCTCGAAGACCGTCAACTTGCCGCAGTCGGCCACCGTCGCCGACATCGCCGACGCCTACACGCGCGGTTGGCAGGGCGGCCTCAAGGCGCTGGCGATCTACCGCGACGGCTCGAAGACGGCCCAGGCCCTGCGCACCGACGCGCAGGAGGACAAGGAGGCCGAGGCGGAGGTCGCGATGGCCGAGCCGGTCCGCAAGCGGATGCCGCAGGAGCGGGAATCGATCACCCACAAGTTCAACATCGCCGGGCATGAGGGCTACATCACCGCCGGCAAGTACGACGACGGCACGGTCGGCGAGATCTTCCTCACCGACATCGGCAAGGAGGGCTCGACGATGCGCGGGCTGCTCAACGCCTTCGCCACCGCGATCTCCCTCGGACTGCAGTACGGGGTGCCGCTCGAAGACTTCGTGCGGAAGTTCTCCTACATGCGCTTCGATCCGGAGGGCATGACGCAGAACCCGGAGATCCCGTTCGCCAAATCGATGCCCGACTACATCATGCGCTGGCTCGCGAGCCGCTTCATCGACGACGTCGAGACGCTCGAGGAACTGGGGATCATGACCCAGGACGTGCGGAACAAGAAGGAAGCGGAGACCTCGCAGCTCGGCCTCGGCATCGCGACCGACACGGCCGGCCCGGCCAACGGCCACACGGGAGGCAACGGCAACGGCGGCGCGGCCAAGCCCGCCGCGGCAGCCTTCACCGACACCCCCCCGGTCCGCCCGGCGCGGATGCAGGGGATGGAGCTCGGCCCGGCCTGCGACCAGTGCGGAGGCATGATGCAGCGGACGGGGTCCTGCTACACGTGTTCTTCGTGCGGGAACAACACCGGTTGCGGTTGATCCCAGGGCGTAGCCCTGGAACTTCAAAGGCCGTCCCGAGAGGGGCGGCCTTTTTGTCTGGACGGGGAGTTCGGGCGGGACGGGAAAGGGACCCGGCCCTCTCGTAGGCGGTCCGGGCAGGCTGTGACCGCCCACGAGAGGGCCGGGTCCCCGGGGAGAGGGCGAGGGTGCGAGTCCCCGGTGTGGAGCGAAACCGTCCCGATGAGGCGGAAAGTCTCCACAGGCCGCCGCCGGGGCGGGGAGTCGTGAGGGGGACGCCGGGAACCCCACGTCCCCCGAGGGAAGGCGCCGCCAGGTGACCCTTCCGTGAGGACCGAGATGTCGATGGGCCGGAAAGCGCTCTATATCAGCGCTTTTCGGCCCATCAACCTGGGGGCGTGGTGGAGGCGTGACGTCTTTCCCCGGAAGTGCACGGGACCTGCGCGCTTCCTGCCGGAAGGCTCCCGCCCCAGGCCGCCGGAGCCTCGAAGTGCGCCGTCCTTCGCCGGCTAGTGACTGATGCCGCGAGCGCTGAGGAAGTCGCGGACCTGCGAGGGGAAGTCCTTGCCGAAGGCGGCGCGGGTGGCCTCGCGGAGCACGTGGTCGGCCTCGTGGTCCTCGTTGCGGTCGCGGGGGTGCATGCCGATCCAGGCGGCAGCTGCCGCGGTGGCGAGGACGGCTCCGTCGTCGCCTTCGGGGTCGATCCCTTCCGCGGTCGCGACCAGGGTGCCGGCGAGGTCCTCGACCGCCGTCACCGGTCGGTCGTCGTCCTCGTAGATCTCATACAGGGCCATGATCGCGTCGTCCCCGTCGCCGGGATCGACGAGCGCGGCGGCGTCGCGGACGGCTTCGGAGACGGTCGGCGTGCGGTGGTGGTCTGACTCAGGCATCGCCGGGCAGACTACCCATGTTGATGGGCCGAAAACCGGACATATAGACCGGTTTTCGGCCCATCAACCTCAGCTCAGGACGACTTCGGCGTTGTGGCGCGGGGTCTCGGTGATCGCGCGGCGGAAGTTCCGCTCGGGGGCGGGATCGGCGGGGCGGATCATCCGGCGGGAGACCAGCTCGCGCAGCACGATCGCCATCTCCTGCTGGGCGAAGGAGGCGCCGAGGCAGCGGCGCACGCCGCCGCCGAAGGGGATCCAGGTGTAGGTGCCGGGCGGGTCGTCGAGGAAGCGCTCGGGGCGGAACGCGTCGGGCTCCGGATAGATCGTCGGATCGCGGTGGATCAGGTGGATGGCCGGCACCACCGAGACCCCGGCGGGCAGGTGATAGCCGCCGAGCTCGATCGCCTCGGTCAGCCGGCGGATGACGATCGAGATCACCGGCCGCAGGCGCAGCGTCTCCTGGATCGTCGCGGTCAGGTAGGCATCCTCCCCGGCCTCGACCTCGGCCCGCAGCCGCTCCAGCTTGTCGGGGTGGCGGACCAGCCGCTCGACCGCCCAGGAGAGCGCCGTCGCCGTCGTCTCGTGACCGGCGACCAGCAGGGTGAGGAGCTCGTCGTGGATCTCGGCGTCGCTCATCGGCGAGCCGTCCTCGTGCCGGGCGGCGACCAGCAGCGAGAGGATGTCGTCGCGCTCCTCGAGATCGGCGGCGGCGCGGCGCTCGGCGATCTCGGCGCCGATCAGCGCCGCGACCCGGTCGGTGCGCCGGCGAAAGGGCGGGTAGAGGCGGATCCGCGACGGGCCGATCGCCAGCAGCGGCACGATCATCCGCGGGTTGGTCAGCAGGTCGAGGAAGTCCCGCAGCGCCGCGCGCAGGTCGCCCAGCCGCGCTCCCCCGTGCACCCCGAAGACGGTCTCGATGATGATGTCCAGCGTCATCGCCTGCATCCGCGGGCGCAGCTGCCAGGGCACGCCGTTCGGCCAGCTGTCGATCTCCCGCACGGCGATCTCCCGCATCGTGCTTTCGTAGCCCTCCATCCGCTTGCCGTGGAAGGGCGGCAGCAGCAGTTTGCGCTGGCTCATGTGCGGCGCCTCGTCGAGCACCAGCACCGAGTTGGGACCGAGCAGCGGGCGGAGGATCTCGTTGCCCTCGCCCGCGTGGAAGACCTTCGGGTCGCCGCGGAAGATCTCTTTGACCAGCTCCGGGTCGGAGACGATCACCCACTTGCCCTCGTAGGCGATTTCGAGGGTGAACATCGGGCCGAGCCGGCGACGGGACTGGGAGAGCAACCACTGCGCCTGCCGCGACCAGATCGCGGTCTGGATCGGGCGGGGCATTCGCGGACGGGGCGGGAGTCCGTTTTGCGCCTGCATGGACTGAACTTACGCCCGCGTACCGATGAATTGGTGTGACGTTCGTCGCACAGATCAGTGTCATGTGAAATATCCTGGCTGCATGGCCAAACCGGCGCCGCGCCTCCCCGTCCCGATCGAGCACGCAATCCTGAAGTGGGCCTGCGGGCTCTCGCCTCGCGCCTCCCGCGCCGTCTTCGGCAAGCCGCCGACGGTCGACGGCCAGACGCTCTCGACCGAGACCCACGCCCTGCTCTCACTCGCCCGCCTCTCCGGGACGAGCGGCTTCTTCGCAGGCTTCAGCATCGAGCAGGCGCGGTCGAACACCCGCTACGAGTCCCGCGTGATGGCCCGCCGGCCGAAGCTGCCGATGACCGAGATCCGCAAGGTCGACATCCCCGGCCCCGGTGGCCGCCTCCCCGCCCGCCTCTACGTCGCCGAGCCCTCGCCCGCGGGCGAGCCGGCGCCGCTGCTCGTCTACTACCACGGCGGCGGCTGGGTGATCGGCGACCTCGACGTCTACGACGACGTCTTCCGGCTGCTCGCCGCGACCTCCGGCTGCCGCGTGCTGGGGGTCGACTATCGGCTCGCCCCCGAGCACCCCTTCCCGGAGCCGCTCGAAGACGCCTTCGCCGCCTTCCAGTGGGCGGCGTCGAACGGCGAGTCGCTCGGTGCCGACCCGGCGCGGATCGCCGTCGGCGGCGACTCGGCCGGCGGCAACATGGCCGCCGTGATCAGCCACCGGGCCCGCGACGGCGGCGGGCCCCAGCCTGCGATGCAGCTGCTGATCTACCCGGTCACCGACTCCGCCGACGACACCCGCTCGCGCCACCTCTTCTCCGAGGGCTACATCCTCACCCGGGCCGACATGGAGAAGTTCGAAGCGGCCTACCTGCCGCCCGGAACCGACGCCACCGACCAGCGCATCTCCGTCCTCCAGTGCCCCGACCTGCGCGGCCTGCCGACCGCCTACGTCGCCACCGCGGGCTTCGACCCGCTGCGCGACGAGGGCGAGGCCTACGCGCTGAAGATGCGCGACTGCGGCGTGCGCGTCGCGCTGCGCCGCCACCCCGGACTGATCCACACCTTCGTCAACCAGACGTCGATCAACCGGACCGCGCTCGGCGCGATGCTCGAGATTGCCGGCGCCCTGCGGCTCGGCCTCGCCGCCGCTCCCGCCGCGGTGCCCGCCGCCGGCTAGATGATCGATTCCACGACAGGGTGTGACCGGGGGCGCGCCCGGCCAAGCAGATCAAGGACGCAGGGTGCAGCCTTTGCCGGTGGGCAAAGGCAAACCCGAGGACGCAGAGATGCGCAGTGTGCCGGGCGCGCCATCCGGGTGCGCGATGTCGTGGAATCAATCATCTAGGCCGCGGCGCCGATCGCCTCGGCGCGCAGGGCCAACTGCAACTCGAAGCGGGCGTCGGGATCGTCGAGCTGGTCGCCGAGCAGCTCGCGCAGGCGGGCGATCCGGTAGCGCGCCGTCTGCGGGTGGACGTGCATCTCGGCCGCCATCGCGACCGCGTTGCCGTCGTGGCGGAGGTGGGCGAGCGCCGTCTCCCGCATCCGCGCCCGCGCCTTCGGCGTCAGGTCGGCGAGCGCGGCGAGGCGGCGGGCGGCGATCCGCCCGGCGAGCTCCCGCGATTCGAAGAGCAGGAGCGCGGCGAGATTGTCGTCGACGCGGAGCAGGGTGCGGGACCCCGTGCTTGCGCGACCGGTGGCCGAGCCGGTGGTCACGGCCCCGGCCGGGTCCGCCCGCCGCAGGGCCAGCGCCAGACGCCACGACTCGGCGACGTGTGTGGGCGTCACCGTCGGGCCCAGCGCCAGTGTCCCCTCGGCGGCAGCCCGCTCCAACGCTTCCGCCCGGCCTGGGCCCTCGGGATCCGGCAGCAGCAGGCATCCCTCGCCGTCGACCACCGTCGCCAGCGCCTCCGGCGGCAGTCGCCGCGACACCCGCGCCAGCGCCTCCTCCGGACAGGCGAGCGCCGCCAGCCCGGCGGGCACGTCCCAGGAGGCGGCGCGCGCGGTGGCGGCCAGGTCGGCGGCGTCGGCCGGCGGGTCGGCGAGCAGGAGGGCGATCAGCTCGCGGCGGCGGCGTCGGCGCAGGTCCTCTACCTCGGCCTGGGCCTGCGCGTAGCCCTCGACCGAGTCGGCGGCGAGCTCGTCGATGTAGGCGAAGACCGCCTCGGCGAGGAGCGCCAGCGGTTCGGCGCCCACCCCGGCCCGCCGGCAGGCGTCGGCGAAGCGGCGCCACGCCACCCGGGCGCCGATCCGGTAGGCGGCCTGCAGCGAGTCGAGGTTGCGGCCCGCCCGCTGCTCGCCGCGGCCGAGCGCCAGGTAGACCTCGCGGCCGGACTCGCGGCCGGCGTCGGGGTCGCGGATCAGGGCGACGAACTGGGCGAGCGCCTCGTGCACGCCGCGGTGGATCCCGCGGCCGAAGCGCCCCTCCAGCGGCCGCGCGTACTCCGGCACCTCGCGCGCGATCGACTCGAGGATCTCCGCCGTGATCGGCTCGATCACCCCTTCGACCAGGTCGGCGACCCGGGCGGGCAGGCCGCGCCACGGCTCGTCGTCGAGGGCTAGGTGCTTTTTTGGCATCTCAATGATAATTTCTGGCCGCTGAACTTGGCTCAGACGCTAATACATATCTCGTAAGTAGGCGTAACTTGCCTGTGGATGGGCGAGATGAGCAAATTCGAGAAGGGCGCCAACCTGGCCGGGGTGGTCGTGCCCTTCGTCGCCACGATCGTCGCCATCGCCCTCCTCCCCTCGAGCCTGGTCAGCCCCGGCATCCTCGCGATCGCCGCCTTCATGTACCTGGTCACGGCGATCGGGATCACGGTCGGCTTTCACCGTCTTCTCACCCACCGTTCATTCCAGACCTCGAAGCCGCTGGAGTACACCTTCGCCGTCCTCGGCACGATGGCGGTCCAAGGTCCGGTCCTCTCCTGGGTCGCCGACCACCGCAAGCACCACGCCCACACCGACAAGGAGGGCGACCCGCACAGTCCCCACGTCGGTCACGGCGAGGGGTGGCGCGGCTTCTGGCACGCGCACACCGGTTGGCTGATGGAGACCCAAGGCCGCGCCGACTGGAAGAAATACGCCAAGGACCTCTACGAGGACGACGGCATGCGGTTCATCTCGCGCCACTTCGTCGCCCTGATCTTCCTCAGCCTGCTGATCCCGGCGGTACTCGGGTTCGCGATCACCGGCACCTGGGTGGGCGCGCTCGCGGGCTTCCTCTGGGGCGGGCTGGTGCGGGTGTTCTTCGTCCACCACATCACCTGGAGCGTCAACTCGGTGTGTCACTTCCTCGGCAAACGCCGCTTTGACACCGACGATCTCTCCACCAATGTGTTCTGGCTCTCGATCCCCTCGCTGGGTGAGTCGTGGCACCACAACCACCACGCCTTCCCCCGCTCCGCCGTCCACGGCCTGAAGAAATGGGAGATCGATCCCTCGGCGCTGATCATCGGCGGCATGGAGAAGGTGGGACTGGCGCGCAACGTGGTTCGCATCTCACCCGAGCGCCAGGCCGAACTCACTCGCTAGAGCGTTTCGGGACAGGTCGGGAATACCGTCCTGTACTTAATTGTCACCGTTTCGTGATTAGACTGAACGGCCATCTGGGTACCCAGATGGGTTATTGCACGCGACTGATCGGTTAAACAGTGTGAAGATTCGTATGTCACACTCGCCGCACTGTTGACCTGTATCACGGCAAATGGATGGAGAAAGGATCTAGATGCCCAGCACGACCAACGTCCTTGACGAGGCCCGCCAGCTCGTCGAGCGACGCCTTGCCGAGCTCGACGACGAGCGCCGCCGACTCGAGCGAGCCCTCGCGGAGCTAGGTGGGAAAGCGAAACGGTCCCCCGGTCGGCCGCGCGGCAGCGCCTCGACCACGGCCTCGAGCCCGACCCCCAAAGCTTCGCGCGGCGCGCCGAAAAAACGTCGCCGCCGTAAAGGTGGCACCCGCGCCGACCAGGCAGTGGATCTGATCACCAGCCAGCCCGGCATCAGCGCCTCCGACGTCGCCAAGACGATGAAGATCAAACCGAACTACCTGTACCGGGTGCTCGGTGACCTGGAGAAAGAGGGCCGGGTCAAAAAGGACGGCCGCCAGTACTACCCGGCGGGCTAGTCCCTTCCCCAGCTACGACCGAAGCGCAAGCTCGGCCGCAGCAAAGCTTCACGAACGGGCCCCGGGAGGGTCCTCCAAGACACTCAGCGCGAAGTCGCGTCTTGGAGGACCCTCCCGGGGCCCGTTTCACCTAGGTCTAGACGAGGCCGAGGTTCGCGACCGCGTCGCGCTCCTCCTGGAGCTCGAGGACGCTCTTGTCGATCCGCTCGCGCGAGAAGTCGGGGACGTCGAGGCCCTGGACGACCGACCACTCGCCGCCGCTGCACTGGCAGGGCAGGCCGCAGATGATCCCCTCGCCGATCCCGTAGGAACCGTCGGTCGGGACCGCCATCGAGACCCAGTCACCGTCCGGCGTGCCGAGCACCCAGTCGTGGACGTGGTCGATCGCCGCGTTGGCGGCGGAGGCGGCGCTGGAGGCACCGCGGGCGTCGATGATCTCGGCGCCGCGTTTGCCGACCCGCGGGATGTACTCGTCGGCGATCCAGGCTTCGTCGTCGACCTGGTCCCAGGCGCTCTGCCCGTCGACCTTGGCGTTCACCAGGTCCGGGTACTGGCTCGGCGAGTGGTTGCCCCAGGCCGTCATGTTCGACACCGAGGTGACCGGCTTGCCGAGCTTGTTGGCGACCTGGATCTTCGCCCGGTTGTGGTCGAGGCGCATCATCGCGGTGAAGCGCTCGCGCGGCACGTCGGGGGCGTTCGACATCGCAATCAGGGCGTTCGTGTTGGCCGGGTTGCCGACCACCAGGACCTTCACGTCGTCGGCGGCGCCGGCGTTGATCGCTTCGCCCTGCGGCTTGAAGATGCCGCCGTTGGCCTCGAGCAGATCGGCCCGCTCCATGCCCGGCCCGCGCGGGCGCGCGCCGACCAGCAGGGCGATGTTGGTGCCCTCGAAGGCCGCCTTCGGATCGTCGAAGATCTCGACCCGGTGAAGCAGCGGGAAGGCGCAGTCGTCGAGCTCCATCGCGGTGCCCTCGGCGGCTTTCACCGCTGCCGGGATCTCCAGCAGGTTCAATTGCACCGGGGTGTCGGGGCCGAGCATCTGGCCGCTGGCGATACGGAACAGGAGGGCGTAGCCGATCTGGCCGGCGGCGCCCGTAACGGTGACCTTCACGGGGGTGCTCACTTTTGTCTCCTTGAGAGTCGGATTTGCGCGACGACTAGGAAGCCATCGCCCGCTGCAGGTTGCCGTCGATCGACGCCAGGAAATCCTGCGTGGTCTGGTACCCCTGGTCGTCGCCGACGAGCAGCGCCAGGTCTTTCGTCATCTTGCCTTCTTCGACCGTCTCGATGCAGACGCGCTCGAGGGTCTCGGCGAACTCGCTGACGGCGGGAGTGCCGTCCATCCGGCCGCGCGCGGAAAGCCCGCGGGTCCAGGCGAAGATCGAGGCGACGGGGTTGGTGGAAGTCGGGTTGCCCTGCTGGTGCTGACGGTAGTGGCGGGTGACGGTGCCGTGCGCGGCCTCCGCCTCGACCGTCTTGCCGTCGGCGGTCATCAGCACGCTGGTCATCAGCCCGAGCGAGCCGAACCCCTGCGCGACCGTGTCCGACTGGACGTCACCGTCGTAGTTTTTGCAGGCCCAGACGTAGCCGCCCTCCCACTTCATCGCGGCGGCGACCATGTCGTCGATCAGCCGGTGTTCGTAGGTGATCCCGGCGGCCTCGAAGTCGGCCTGGAACTCGTCCGCGTAGACCTCGGCGAAGATGTCTTTGAAACGGCCGTCGTAGCGCTTCAAGATCGTGTTCTTGGTCGACATGTACACCGGGTAGCCGCGGTCGAGGCCGTAGCGCATCGAGGCGCGGGCGAAGTCCCGGATCGACTCGTCGAGGTTGTACATCGACATCGCGATGCCGCCGCCGGGGAAGTCGTAGACGTCGAGCTCGACCGGATCGGAGCCGTCCTTCGGCGTGTAGGTCATGGTGAGGGTGCCCTCGCCGGGGACCACCAGGTCGGTGGCGCGGTACTGGTCGCCGAAGGCGTGGCGGCCGATCACGATCGGCTTGGTCCAGCCGGGGACCAGGCGGGGCACGTTGGAGATCACGATCGGCTCACGGAAGATGACCCCGCCGAGGATGTTGCGGATCGTCCCGTTCGGCGAGCGGTACATCTCCTTCAGGCCGAACTCCTCGACCCGCGCCTCGTCCGGGGTGATCGTCGCGCACTTCACGCCGACCCCGTACTGCTTGATCGCGTTGGCGGCGTCGACCGTGATCTGGTCGTTCGTCTCGTCCCGCTTCTCGATCCCGAGGTCGTAGTACTTCAGGTCGACATCGAGGTAGGGGAGGATCAGCTGCTCTTTGATGAACGACCAGATGATGCGGGTCATCTCGTCGCCGTCGAGCTCGACGACCGGATTCTCAACTTTGATCTTCGCCATCGGCGCGCGACTCTATCTGTCCGGGCCTTTCGACGGACTGGCCAGGCAGCCGGCAGAATAGGTACCCGAATGGCAACCCGGGAGAAGCCCAATCTGATCGGCACTCATGTCGTCGCCAACCAGCCGCCGCCGCTGGCCGACTACAACGTCTTCGAGACCGACCGGGTCCTGGTCGAGGCGGTGAACCGCGAGGGCGCCGACTGGGCGACCGGGCGGATCGGCGCGGTCGGCGAGTTCGCGGGCTCGGCCGAGGCGCAGGAGCTGGGCCGGCTCGCCAACGACAACGGGCCGAAGCTGAAGACGCACGACCGCTACGGCAACCGCGTCGACGAGGTCGAGTTCCACCCCGCCTGGCACGACCTGCTCGGCACGGCGGTCGAACACGAACTCCACAGCTCGCCGTGGAAGGACCCGCGGCCGGGCGCCCACGTCGCCCGCGGGGCCGCCTTCATGTGCTTCTCCCAGGCCGAGGCCGGGGTCGGCTGCCCGATCTCGATGACCTACTCGGTGATCCCGGCGCTGCGCGCGCAGCCAGAGCTGTCGGCGGAGTGGGAGCCGCGCATCCTCAGCAATGCCTACGACCCGCGCAACGCGCCCGCGCCGGAGAAGCGCGGCGCCCTCGCCGGGATGGGGATGACCGAGAAGCAGGGCGGCACCGACGTGCGGGCCAACACCACCGTCGCCCGGGCGGTGAACGGCGGCGGGCCCGGCGCCGAGTACGAGCTGACCGGCCACAAGTGGTTCATGTCGGCGCCGATGTGCGACGCCTTCCTCGTCCTCGCCCAGGCCGAGGGCGGCCTCTCCTGCTTCCTCTTCACCCGCTGGACTCCGGACGGTGCCCGCAACCGCTTCCGCCTGCAGCGACTGAAGGACAAGCTCGGCAACCGCTCCAACGCGTCCAGCGAGATCGAGTTCGACGCCGCCTCGGCTTGGCTGGTCGGCGAGGAGGGTGCGGGCGTGCCGACGATCATCGAGATGGTCAACCACACCCGGCTCGACTGCGTGCTCGGCTCGACCACCGGGATGCGCGCGGGCGTCGCCCAGGCGATCCACCACGCTTCCAACCGCGCCGTCTTCGGCACCGACCTGGTCGAACAGCCCTTGATGCAGAACGTCCTCACCGACCTGGCGATCGAGTCGGAGGCGGCGACGATCTCGGCGATGCGCCTCGCGCGCGCCTACGACGAGGCGATCGCCGGCGACGCCGAGGCGCAGAGCCTGAAGCGCGTCGCCAACGCGGTGCTCAAGTACTGGATCACGAAGCGCGCCCCCGCCCACGCCGGCGAGTGCCTCGAGTGCCTCGGCGGCAACGGCTACGTCGAGGA
>MKSH01000020.1:0-1177 GCA_001898095.1 Solirubrobacterales bacterium 70-9
GCACCCCGATCAGCACGCCGAGGTTGGCGAAGAAGAAGCCGACCAGGATGATCGCCGGGATCAGCACCAGGACGTGGGCGACGCCGAGGTTGGTGAGGATGATCGCGACGATGAAGGTGAGCGTCGCGACGATCAACCCGCGGACGAAGCCGCCGAGGCAGAAGGCGAGCAGCAGCTCGCGCGGCGAGGCGGGTGAGCTGAGCTGGTCATGGATCGCGCCGAGGAACTTCTGCTGCAGGATCGAGGAACTGTTGTTGGTGAAGGCATTGGTGGCGAACGCCATCATGATCAGCCCCGGGATGACGAAGACGATGTATTCGATCCCGTGCAGCTCCTTGATCCGCGAGCCGAGCGCGCCGCCGAAGACCGAGATGTAGAGGAACGTTTCCAGCAGCGGCCCGCCCAGCGTCTGTTTCTTGATCTTCATGAAGCGCGAGACCTCGCGCCGCCAGAGGCTGAAGAAACGAATTTGCGCGGCAGTCATCGTCGGTCGCTCCCCGATATCAGGCGGTGATCCCGCCCTCGACGTGCGAACGCGAGAGCTCGCGCCGCCCGACCAGGGCCAGGTAGGCGTCCTCGAGGTTGGCGACGTCGTAGCGCGCGGAGAGCTCCTCGCTCGTCCCTTGCGCGGCGATCTGGCCGTCGGCGATGAAGGCGATCCGCCCGCAGAGCTGGTCGGCCTCCTCGAGGTAGTGCGTCGTGAGCAGGATCGTCACGCCTTCGGCGTTGATTTTCTGGACGTAGTGCCAGAGCTCCAGCCGCAGCTCGATGTCGACGCCGGCGGTCGGCTCGTCCAGGATCAGCAGGCGCGGCCGGTGCATCAGCGCCCGGGCCAGGATCAGTCGCCGTTTCATCCCGCCGGAGAGGGCGCGGGTGCGCTCGCGCGCTTTCGCGGTCAGGGAGAAGGTCTCGAGCAGCTCCTCGGTCCGTTCCTTGCGGTCCTGCTTGCGCATCCCGAAGTAGCCGCCGTGGAACTCGAGCGTCTCCTCGCAGGTGAGGAACTGGTCGAGGTTCACCTCCTGCGGGGCGAGCCCGACCGCCGCCCGCGCCTCGCCGTAGTCGGAGATCGCGTCGTGGCCGAAGACGCGGACCTGCCCACCGGTCGGCTGCGCGAGGCCGGTCGTGCAGTGGATCAGCGTCGACTTCCCCGCTCCGTTCGGGCCGAGCAGGCCGAAGA
>MKSH01000020.1:1206-1832 GCA_001898095.1 Solirubrobacterales bacterium 70-9
CCGCGCAACGCCTCCACCCCGTTCGGATAGCGTTTCTCCAGGTCGACGATCTCCAGCGCTTTCTCGGGCGAGACGGGCATGAGCGCCCCACGATATTGAGCGGCGACCGTCGGCAGTCCGGACCGCACTAGGCTGCGGCCATGGCCGGTCCCCTCCTCGTAGTCGATGCACCCTCGATGCTCTTCCGCGCCTTCTACGCGCTGCCGAAGACGATCACCGGGCCGGAGGAGCAACCGGTCAACGCGCTGTTGGGGACGGCGAACCTGGTGCTGCGGGAGGTGGAGAAGCACGGACCGCGGGCGGTGGTCATGTGCTTCGGCCCCGACGCGGCGGCGTACCGGACCGAGCTCTACCCCGGCTACCACGCCGAGCGCGACGAGGCGATGCCGGACGAGCTGCCGGACCAATTCACGGCCAGCGGGCCATTCTTCGAGGCGTTTGGGTGGACGGTGGCGACCAGCGCCGACCTCGAGGCCGACGACCTGCTCGGCACCTACGCGCGGCGCGAGGCCGAGGCGGGCGGCCAGGCCCTGATCCTCACCGGCGACCGCGACATGTACCAGTGCGCGGCGCCGGGGATCACCGTCCTCTACGTGCGAACCGGCGGCAAAGGGGCCGAAGAAGTC
>MKSH01000021.1 GCA_001898095.1 Solirubrobacterales bacterium 70-9
GTTCTCGTCCTCCGTTTCCGAATCGAAGGAGCTTTGATCCCTTGAGCCGTAAACGATCCGCCGCCCTGCTCGCGGCCTTCGCCGTCCTTGCGGCCATCCTCAGCGCCTGTGGCGGCGGCGGTGGTGGCAGCAGCGAAGACCCGCAGAAGGTGATCGAAAGCGCGACTTTCGAAGGCATCGAAAGCGGTGAACTGGCGATGTTGCTGAACGTCAAGTCGGAAGGCGAAAACGGGGGCAACGTGAAGGTCGACCTCTCCGGTCCCTTCCAGTCGACCGGTAAACAGAGCCTGCCCGAACTGGGACTCTCGATCAAGGTCGACGGCGAAGCGGAAGGCAAAAGCGTGAACTTCGAAGGCGGGCTGACGGTGCTGAACGATCGCGCCTTCGTCGCCTACGACGGCACCAACTACGAAATCGACCCGACCACCTTCGGCTTCATCAAATCGGGCTTCGAAGAAGCCGAGCAGGAAGGCGCCAAGGAAAGCACCGGCGGCGAAGTGACGGCCTGTCAGAAAGAAGCCGAGTCGCTCGACCTGGGTGAATTCGTCGACAACCTCGAAAACGAAGGCTCCGAAGACGTCGACGGCACGGCGACGACGAAGCTGAGCGGGGACCTCAACCCGAAGAGCGCGGTCGAAGCGGTGGTCAAACTGGCCGAAAGTCCGGCCTGCTCGTCGCAGCTCGACGCGACCGGCATGCTGCCGCTGGACGAACTGAAGTCGCAGGAAGCCGAAATCACCGACGCGGTCAAGAAGGCCCACGTCACGGTCAACATCGGCGAAGACGACCACATCCCGCGCAAGGTCGACGCCGACCTGACGATCGAACCGAAAGGCACTGGCGAAACCGCCGAAGTCGAACTCGAATTCACCCTCTCGAAGGTGAACGAGAAGCAGTCGATCAAGGCTCCGGCGGGCGCCGAACCGATCGAAAAGCTGTTTGAACAGCTCGGTGTCAACCCGCTCGAACTGCTCAGCGGTGGATCGGGCGGCCTCGGTGGCCTGCTCGAAGGCATCGAGGGCGGAAGCAGCGGCGGCGGCGGCGAAGAAGGCAACGGACCAGCCGACGAAATCGGCGAACAACTCGAAGAAAAGCTCGAAGAAGCGAACCTGCCCTCGGCCGAATCCTCAAAGGAATTCACCGAATGCCTGCAGGAAGCTGAAAGCGCCGCGGACGTCCAGAAGTGCGCCGCACTGATGGAATAGCCGCCTGAACGCGAACCAGCCCGAGCCACCCCCACAGCCCGCGGGAGGTCCGCGCCTCGACGCGGCCTTCCTGCTGACCCCGCAGGGCTATCCCTACCTGCTCGCGCCGCTGATCCCGGTCGCGGTCGCCCTCGACCTGGCCGGGGTCTCGGCGGTCGTCGTCTTCGCCGCCTCGGCGCTCGGGATCATCCCCACGGCGGCGCTGATGGGAAGGGCGACGGAGGAGCTGGCAGCGCGCTCGGGGCCGGGGATCGGCGGCCTCCTCAACGTCACCTTCGGCAATGCGCCGGAGCTGATCATCGCCCTCTTCGCCCTCGGCAAGGGGCTGCAGGAGGTGGTGAAGGCCTCGATCGTCGGTTCGATCGTCGGCAACATCCTGCTCGTCCTCGGTGCCGCGATGCTGGCCGGCGGCCTCGGCCGCGACAAACAGCTCTTCAACCGCACCGGCGCCGCGATCCAGACCTCGATGCTGATGCTGGCGGTCGCGGCGCTCCTGATGCCGGCGATCTTCGAGCTGGTCGAGGGCAAGGGCCTGCCGCTGCCGGGCAGCGAGTCGACCCACTACGGCGGCACGGTCGAGCACCTCTCGCTCGCCGTCGCGATCGTCCTCATGATCACCTACGTCCTCGGCCTCGTCTTCTCGCTGAAGACCCACCGTGACCTCTTCAACCCCGACTACGAGGACGAGGACAGCTGGGGCTGGTCGGTGCGCAAATCGGTGATCGCGCTGGCGATCGCGGGCATCCTGGTCGGGGTGATGTCGGAGGTGCTGGTCGGCTCGATCACCGAAGCCTCCGAATCGGTCGGCCTCTCCGAGTTCTTCATCGGCGTGATCGTCGTCGCGATCGTCGGCAACGCGGCCGAGCACTGGGTCGCGGTGCTGGTCGCGCGCAAGGACAAAATGGATCTCGCGGTCAACATCGCGATCGGCTCCAGCGGCCAGGTCGCCCTCTTCGTCGCCCCGGTCCTCGTCATCGCCTCCTACTTCATCGGCCCCTATCCGCTGGCGCTCGTCTTCAACGGCTTCGAGCTGGGGGCGATCGTGATCGCGATCCTGGTCGCCAACTATGTGATCCAGGACGGTGAGTCGACCTGGTTCGAGGGCGTCCAGCTGTCCAGCTGCTC
>MKSH01000022.1:0-14449 GCA_001898095.1 Solirubrobacterales bacterium 70-9
AACTACAGCTAGGGCTTCGCGGGCTCCACAGAGTTCCGCGATTCACGGAGAGCCCGGCGCGGGGTGCGTTGGATGACCAGCGTCAGCACCCTTCCTCCGTCGGTCTCACCGAGGCGGGGAAGCTGGCGCCCGAACAACGGACGCCCGCCTGCGGGGAGAGGTCACAGGGATGCGCAGAACTCCACGTCCCGTCATGTCCTGGCTTTGCTCAAGAAGGTGCGTGTGGAGTTTCCGTTGCTATGCACCCAAAACTCCACACGCACCTTCTTGACCGGTGGGAACTCCGTCAGGACGCTGACATCCCTGTGCCATTCCCGGCGAAAGCCCGGCGTCCTCCGCCGCCACGGTCGGATCGCGCCGCCCCGCCCCCCGGGAGCACGCCCGCCCGACGGGCCGGGGGTCCTAGGAGACGATCGCGGAGGCGGGCTGGCGGGGGTCGGCGGCGGCGTAGACGAAGCCGTCGGTGGGATCGTTGACGATCGCCTCGACCGCGGCGGCGTCGCGAGTGTAGGCGGGCCAGCGGTTGACCACGTGGCCGCGGCGCTCGAGGTCGGCGTAGGTCGCCTCGGGGAAGCGGTCCTCGAGCAGCAGCCGGTCGGGCAGGTACTCGAAGGGGGCGAAGGAGTTGGGGAAGCTCCAGGTGGAGAAGCGCGGCGCGTTCACCGACTGCTGGAGGTCGAAGCCGAAGTGGACGTGGTTCAGCAGCACCTGGAGCATCGCCTGCACCTGCATGTCGCCGCCGGGGCAGCCGAAGGGGATCGAACGGCCGTCGTCGGCGACCGCGATCGCCGGGTTCGGGGTCAGCCGCGGCCGCTTGCCCGGCGCCACGCCGGAGGGGTGGGCGGGGTCGGGCCGTGACTGCAGGCCGCGCAGGCTGGGGACGATCCCGGTGCCGGGGATGACCGGCGAGGTGGAGGCGCCGTCGGAGGGAGTCGCGGAGAACGAGTTGCCCCACTTGTCGACCACGCAGACGTAGGAGGTGCCACCCTCCTTCGGCTCGCGCTCGCCCGGCGCCGCGTCGCCCAGGTGCGCCGCCCCGCCCTCGCCGATGTGCGAGGGCGCGTCGGCGTCGGAGGCGCGCGGCAGCGGCTGGGCCTCGCCGAAGAGCGGCTCGGGCAGCCCGGTCATCGCCCGCTCCATGTCGATCGCCGCGGCCCGCGCCGCGGCGTGCTCCTCGGAGAGCAGGCGGGAGAGGTGCACGTCGACGAACTCGGGGTCGCCGTAGTGGTGCTCGCGATCGGAGAAGACGGCCTTCATCGCCTCGACCACCAGGTGGATGTAGTCGGGGCTGTTGTGCTCGAGCCCGTCGAGGCCGGCCGCATCGAGGATCAGCAGGACCTCCGGCAACATCGGGCCCTGGCACCAGGGGCCGCAGGTGAGGATGTCGAGGTCGCGCCAGCGCGTCGACACCGGCGGCTCGACCTTGCAGCGAAAGCCGGCCAGGTCCTCGCGGGTCAGGTAGCCACCGTTCTCCTCGTGGTAGCGGGCGATCTTCTCCGCGATCTCGCCCTCGTAGAAGGCGGCGCGGGCGGCTTCGAGGCCCGCCACGCGGTGCCCGTCGGCAGCCTCCTCGGCCGCCGCCATCACCCGCAGGGTGTTCGCCAGATCGCGCTGCACGAAGCGCTCGCCGACCCGCGGCGGCCGTCCCTCGGGCAGGTAGATCGCCGCGTTGGCGGGCCAGCGCTCGTAGCCCTTGGCGCGCATCGCGATCCCCTCGGCCAGCAGCGGGAAGACCGCGAACCCCTCGCCCGCCAGGCGGACCCCGGCGGCGGCGATCTCGCCGAAGGTCATCGTCCCGTGTTCGCGCAGCGCCGTGATCCAGGCGTCCGGGGCGGCGGGGATGACCGTCCGCAGGAGTCCGACCGGGATCGTCCCGTCGTGCTCGCGCATGAAGAGGTCGGCCGGGATCCCGGCGGGCCAGGTCCCGAGGCCGTCGATCGTCACCGTCTCCCCCGCCGCGGTGCGGATCATGATCGGCGCGACGCCACCGAAGTTGACCTCGTCGGCATGGAGGACGGCAAGCGCGATCCCGGCACAGCAACCGGCGTCGACGGCGTTGCCGCCCGCCTCGAGGATCGCGTGGGCGGCGGCGCTGGCAAGGTAGTGACCGGAGGCGACCGCGTGACGAGGGCCGATCTTCGTGTTGCGGGGCGCGAGCCAGGAGGGGGAGTCGGCAGTCATGGCGGGATCATAGTGATGTATCCAATGTCTCGTTGTTAGGATCCAGGACTATGGCCAAAGACCCCGCTTCGCCTCAGGTAATCGTCGGCAACGTGATCACGATGGACCCGGAGCGACCTCGCGCGGAGGCCTTCGCGGTCGACGCGGGCACGGTCGTCGCGGTCGGCACCGAGGCGGAGGCGCGCGCGGCGCTCCCCACCGCCCCGGTCCACGCCCCGGAGGCGGCGGCGATCGTCCCCGGCCTGATCGACTCCCACCTGCACATGCAGTGGGCCGGGCTGAAACTGCTGGAAGCCTTCGGCGAGGCCGGGCCGCCCTCGCTCGCCGCGGCCTTCACCGCGCTCGAGGCCGACGGCCGGCACTGGAACGGCGACGCCGACCCGACCCTGGCCGAGCGCCTCGCCGCCCTCCGCCTGATCCAGCCGGTACTGCACGGGGTCGGCATGGTCGGGGTGGTCGACCCGGCCGTCGTCCCAGCCGAGATGTCGGCCTACGTCGCCGCCCACAACCGCGGCGAGCTGACCATGCGCGTGGTGCCGATGCCCCACCCCGACCTGACCGGCGGCGCCGACCCGGCGATCGCCGCGCTCGACGGAATCGGCGCCCGCACCGGCCTCGGCGACGAGACCCTGCGGCTCGGCGGGGTCAAGGTCTACTTCGACGGCGAGGGGAAAAACAGCACCGCCCTGCGCCGCGAGCCCTGGCCGGAAAAGGCCGACGACCCCGACGGCCGCGGCTGGCAGCGACTGCCGAACGAGGAGTTCCGCAAGCTCTCCGCCTGGTGCGCCCGCGAGGGCTGGTCGATGGGCGTCCACGTGGTCGGCGGCGCCGGCATCGACGGGGTGCTGGATGCCTGGCTCGCGGTCGACAAGGAGACGCCGCTGGCGGGCCTCGGCTTCACCCTGATCCACGCCTACCTGGAGCCCTCGCCGGCGAACATGGAGCTGGCGGCGAAGCTCGGGGTCCTGGTCGCCGCCCAGCCCTCGATCCACTGGAACAACGGCGTCAACCTGGAGGCGCGGCTCGGCCCCGGGGCCCGTGAGATCAACCCGATGGCGGCCTGGATCGACGCCGGCGTCGCCGTCGGCGGCGGCTCCGACGGGCCGTACTTCCCGATGGACCCGCGGCTCGGCCTCTGGCAGGCGCGCACCCGCGAGGTGGCCGGCGGCGACGAGCCGCAGGCGCCCGAGCTGGTGCTCGACGCGGCGGCGGCGCTCGCCCTCTACACCACCGGCTCCGCCGCGGTCAGCCTCGCCGCCGGCCGCCGCGGTGCGCTCACCCCCGGCCAGGCCGCCGACTGGGTGGCGCTCTCGGTCGACCCACTGCTTGCCGATCCGGCCGCGGTGCGGAAGATGACCGCGGTCGAGACCGCGGTCGGCGGCACCACCGTCCACACCGCAACCGCATGAGCGACACCGCCCGCCCCACCCTCCCCGCCGAAGCCGAGGTGATCGTCGTCGGCGGCGGCACCGCCGGCGCCGCGGTCACCGCCCGCCTGGTCGAAGGCGGCCGCGAGGTCCTGGTGCTGGAGGCCGGTCCGGATCCCGGTCCGCTCGGCTCGCCCGAGTGGCCCGCCGACCTGGTCGACGCGACCCGGCTCGGCACCTCCAACGACTGGGGCTTCGACTCGGGCGACACCTACCCCGAGCCGATCCGCTTCGAGCGCTCCCGCATCATCGGCGGCTGCTCCGCCCACAACGGCGCCGTGCAGACCTGGGGTCACCGGCTCGACTACGACGGCTGGGCCTCCTACGCCGGGCCGGGCTGGGCCACCGACGAGCTCCTCCCCTACTTCGAGCGCGCCACCGAGCAGCTCCGCGTCCGCACCTACGAGCGCGACGAGCTGACCCCCTGGCAGGAGGCCTGGCTGGGCGCCTGGGTCGCCGACGGGACGCCGCTGTTCGGCGACCTGAACGGGCTCGACGAGACGGTCGGCGTCGCCCCCGAGTCGGTGAACATCGTCGACGGGGTCCGCTTCAACGCGGCCTTCGCCTACCTCGACCCGCTGCGCGGCGACGAGCGGCTGACGATCTGCGGCGACGCGTTGGTCGATCGCCTGATCCTCGCGGGCGATCGCGTCGCCGGGGTGGTCGCGATCGCCGGCGGCGAGGCGGTCGAGGTGCGCTCGGCGCTGGTGATCCTCTGCGGCGGCACCTTCTGCACGCCGACCGTGCTGCTGCGCTCCGGGATCGGCCCGGCCGCCGACCTGCGGGCGCTCGGCATCGAGGTCGCGGTCGACTCGCCGGGCGTCGGCGCCAACCTCCACGACCAGCCCTTCGTGCTGATGAGCTGGGAGGGCTCGGAGGAGATCGAACGGGCGATGGCCGAGCGCGCCGCCGCCGGCTGGGCCCCGGACGAGATGGTGATGGCGAAGCTAGCCTCGAGCTTCGATCCCGACTGCTTCGACGTCCACGTCCTCCCCTACTCGCCGACCCACCTCTTCGACGGCCGCAGCTTCCACGCCGGGGCGGGCTGCCTGCTGCCGCGCTCGCGCGGCGCGGTGAAGCTGAGCGGGACCGATCCCGAGGCGCTGCCGCTGATCGACCATGGCTTCTACACCGACCCCGAGGGCCACGACCTGGCGGTGCTCGCCGAGGGCGTGGCGATGATGCGCGAGCTGGCGGCGACGCCGGCGCTGCGCGACCTGCTCGGCGCCGAGAAAGCCCCGGGCCCGGTCGGCTGCGAGACCGCCGCGGAGATCGCCGACTACCTGCGCGCCCACCCGGACAGCTACTGGCACCCGGTCGGCACGGCGAAGATGGGCCCCGAGTCCGACCCGACCGCGGTCGCCGACCACCGCGGCGCGGTGCGCGGGATCGAGGGCTGCCTGGTCGCCGACTCGGCCCTGATGCCGGTGATCCCGCGGGCGACGACGGCGATGCCGGCGGTGGTCATCGGCGAACGCGTCGCCGCCTTCACCCTGGACGGGCCCCGGTGATCGCCCCAACCCCCGCCAGCTGTTCCTTTCCCCTCATATATGGGGATAAGGAACAGCTGCAGAGAGAAGGAGCACGATGAACGAGATCTGCTTCACCCCCGCTCGCGACCTCGCCGCGGCCATCGCCGGGGGTCAGCTCTCCTCGGTCGAGGTCGTCACCGCCTTCCTCGACCGCATCGACGAGGTCGACGACCGGGTCAACGCGATCACCACCAAGGTGCCGCGCGCCGAGGCGCTGGCCGCCGCCGCGAAGGCCGACGAGGAGGTCGCCGCGGGCGGGCCGCTGGGGCCGATCCACGGCCTGCCGATCGCGGTCAAGGACCTGATGGACGTCGCCGGCCTGCGCACCACGCACGGCTCGGCCGCCTACGTCGACGCGCCGCCGGCGACCAAGGACAGCCTGCTCGCCGAACGCCTCCGCGCCGCCGGGGCGATCTTCGTCGGCAAGACGAACACGCCCGAGCACGGCCTCGGCACCCTCACCTACAACGGCATCTTCGGCCCGACCAAAAACCCCTGGAACCTGCGCAAGAACGCGGGCGGCTCGAGCGGCGGGGCCGCCGCCGCGGTCGCGGCCGGGATGCTGCCCTTCGCCGACGGCTCCGACAGCGGCGGCTCGATCCGCTACCCGGCGGCGATGAACAACCTGGTCGGGCTGCGCTGCTCCCCCGGCCGCATCGCCTCCGGCCGGCCCGGCGACGGCTGGACCCCGCACGGGCTGCTCGGCCCGATCGCCCGCGACGCCGCCGACGCCGGCCTCCTGCTCTCGGCCCTGGCCGGCGCCGACCCGCGCGCGCCGATCTCCCTCGACGACGACCCGGCCCAGTTCGCCGCCGTCGCCCCGACCGATCTGAAGGGCCTGCGGATCGCCTGGAGCCCGACCGGCGGCGGCCTGCCGGTCGACCCCGAGGTGAGCCGCGTGCTCGGCGAGACGATCGAGCTGCTGGCGGCCGCCGGGGCCGAGGTCGACGAGATCGAACCGGCCTTCTTCGAGCGCGCCGACGAGTGCTGGGAGATCGTCGAGATGCTCGGCTTCGTCGAAGCGGCGGGCAAGCTGGTCGACGAACACCGCTCCGAGGTGCGCCGCGACCTCGCCCGCAATGTCGACCAGGGACGCGCGATGAGCGCCGACGAGATCGTCCGCGGCCTGGCGCTGCGGACCGAGATCTTCCGCGGCTGCGCCGCCCTGCTCGCCGACTACGACGTCCTCGCCCTGCCCGCGCCCCCGCTCGCCTCGGTGCCCGCCGCGATCGCCTACCCGACCAAAATCGCGGGCGAGCACCTCGACCGCTACTTCCTCTGGCAGCGCCTCGCCTGCCGCGTCACCGTCACCGCCCACCCGGCCCTCTCGATGCCGGCCGGCTTCTCCGCCGACGGGATGCCGGTCGGCCTGCAGCTGGTCGGCCCGCACAAGGGCGACCTGACGCTGCTGAACGTCGCCGCCGGGATCGAGACCGCCACCGACTTCGCCGGCCGCCACCCGGAGCTCTGAGATGGCGCCCGACCCGTCCACCGTGGTGGTCACCGGCGAGATCATCACCATGGACCCGCGACGTCCGCGAGTCGACGCGGTGGGCATCGTCGACGGGCGGGTCGTGGCGACCGGCTCGCGCGACGAGGCGATCGCCGCCTGCCCGTCCGCCACCCCGGTGCTGGAGCTGCCCGGGACGATCGCGCCGGGCTTCATCGATTCCCACGTCCACATGCTGTGGGGTGGCCGCGGCACCGAGGAGATCGACGTCAGCGACGCGGCGAGCGTCGCCGAGTTGCTGCTGCGGGTACGCGAGTTCGCCGCCACGCACCCGGCCGGAGCCTGGGTGCGCGGCTTCGCCGGGATCGACGCCGAGTCGCTGGCGGAGGGTCGCTTCCCGACCGCCACCGAGCTCGACGAGGCCGCCGCCGGACGACCGGTGTTCCTCGACCGACGCGCCCACGACGGGTTCGCAGGCACGACGGCCCTCGCCGCGGCGGGGATCGGACCCGACACTCCGGACCCGCCCGGCGGGCGGATCGACCGCGGCCCCGACGGTGCGGCGACCGGGTTGCTGGTCGAGCGCCCCGCGGCGCTGATGGTCGAGGGGGCGATGCCGGCCCCGACCCTGGCGGACCGCCTGCGCTGGCTCCGGGCGATCCAGCCGCGCTTTCTCACCGTCGGGATCACCAGCATCGTCGATCCGGCACTGGACGCCGCCGAGCTGATCTCCTATGCGACCGCGGCGCAGCGCGGCGAGCTTGCCCTGCGGGTCACCGGGATGCCGCTCGGCGACGGCGAGGTGCCACCGGCCGAGCGGGCTGCCGCGTTCGCCGCGGCCGGCGTCGACCTCACCGACCGCGACGGCGAGCACTGGCGGATCGGCCCCTGGAAGCTCTTCCTCGACGGTGGTGGCTCGATGGGAACCGCCCTCCTCCACGAACCCTGGCCGGGCACCGACGACTATCACGGCAACCAGACCACCTCGACCTCGGGACTGCACGAATACGCGGTCTGGGCAGCCGAGACGGGCGCCGGGCTGGGCGTCCATTGCGTCGGCGAGGCCGCGATCGACCTCTTCATCGACGCCTGCGAGGCGGCCGCCCGGGTCCGGCCGCTGAAGGGGCTCGGCTTCACCGCGATCCACGCCTACCTCTGGCCCACGCCGGCGCAGATGCAGCGGCTCCGTCAGCTCGACGTGCTCGTCGCGACCCAGGCGCCACTGCAATGGTCGTTCGGCCCAGGGCTGGTGAGGCGCTTCGGGGTCGAGGCGACCGGCCGGGCGCACCCGCTGCGCAGCTGGCTGGACTCGGGGGCGATCGTCGGCGGCGGCTCCGACGGAACGGGCAACGGGATCGAGGCACCGATCGCGCCGCTCTGGGCCTTCTGGCAGATGCAGCGCCGCACGATCGACGGGGATCCCGAGCACGCCGTCGGGCCGGCGGAGGCGATCACTGCCGCCGAGTCGCTCGCCCTGTACACGACCGGTGCCGCCGCCGTGGCGATGGCCCCTGACCGCGGCCGCCTCGCCCCCGGTTGCGTGGCCGACCTTGTCGCGCTCGAGGTCGATCCGTTGCGCGCCTCCCCCGAGGAATCCCGAGACGCCCGCGTCCTGGCGACGATGGCGGCCGGGGAGATCGTCCACCGGGCCGACTGAAGCCCGGCGGTCCTAAGACAGGTACTAAGCGCGCAAAGCCGCGATCACGGCGTCGATGTCGTCCTCGCCGTTGTAGACGTGGAAGGAGGCGCGGACGATGCCGGCGAGGCCGCGCGGGGCCATTTCCCAGAGGCCGTGCGAGGCGGGGACGACCACGGTGTCGCAACCGCCCTGCGCCAGGCGCTCCTGGGTGCGCTGGGGTTCCTCGCCCTCGATCACGAAGGTGACGATGCCGCTCGCCGAGCCGGGCGGGTCGGCGATGCGGACGCCGGCGACCTCCTCGACCAGCCGCGCGCGCAGAAGCGCGCTGAGCCGGGAGACGTGCTCGGCGATCGCCTCGACGCCGGTCTCCCGCGCCTCGGTGAGGGCGACCCCGAGCCCGAGCCGCAGCGCGTGCGCCGCCTCCCAGGTCTCGAAGCGACGGGCAGAATCGGCGAGCTCGAAGTCGTGCTCGCCCGACCAGAGCGCGCCGCGCACGTCGGGGCAGGTCGGTCGCAGGCGGTCGAGCAGCTCGTCGGAGACGTAGAGGATGCCGGTGCCGCGGGGCGCGCGGAGGAACTTGCGGCCGGTGGTGACCAGCGCGTCGCAGCCGATCTCGCCGACGTCGGTCGGCAGCTGGCCGACCGACTGGGTGGCGTCGAGCAGGTAGGGCACGCCGGCGGTGTTGGCGAGGGCGCCGACTGCGGCGGCCGGCTCGACCCGACCGGAGGAGGTCGGCACGTGGGTGCCGGTGAGGAGCGCCGCCGGCTCGCTCAGGGCCGCCTCCAGCGCCGCCAGGTCGAGCTGCCCGTCGGAATCGTCGGCGACGACGTCGACGGTGACGCCGGTGCGCTCCAGCTCGAGCAGTTGCAGGGCCGAGGAGACATAGGTGGTCCGGCAGGCGACGACGCGGTCGCCGGGGCCGAGCCGCATCGCGTCGACGGCACGACGCCAGCCGACGGTGGCGCTCTCGACCAGGGCGATGTCGGCGGCCGGGGCGCCGATCAGTTCGCCCGCCGCGGTGTAGACGGCCTCGAGGCGATCGCGGGCGGAGGCGCCGGCCTCGTAGCCGCCGATCTCCGCTTCCAGCTCGAGGTGCTCGGTCACCGCACGCAGCGTCGTCGCGGTCGGCAGCGCCGAGCCCGCCGCGTTCAGATGATGGCGGGCGGATGCCGCGGCACCATGGGTCAGCCGGGCGCGCTCCGCCTCGACCGCGATCGGGCCGACGATGACCGCGCCGCTCTCTGCCGTTTCTGGGATGGGCCGCTTGACTTCCAAGGGATCCGAAGTATATCTAGATGGATCCATTCTCTTTTAGGGTGTGTCCATTAGTTTAAGGCACCCCCACAACGGCACGGACTCCGGCCTCGGTCATGACTTCTGGTGGGTCTTCGCCGCGTCGAGCTGTCTGACGCTGGTCAACGGGGCAGCGGCGGCGCTGCTGGCCCGATACGCGATCCATGAACTGGGAGCGACGGCGAGCACCGTCGGCCTCCTGGTCGGCTCGTCCTCGGTCGTCGCGATCGTTCTCCGCCCGGTGCTCGGCAGCGTCGCCGACCGCTACGGGCTGCGGCGGGTGACCGCCCTCGGCGCGGTCACGCTGGCCGTCGGCCTGGTCATCTTGATGCTCGCCGCGAGCCTCGCCACCGGCACCGCGGGACGCCTCGTCATGGGCCTCTCCACCGCCGCCTCGACCACCGCGCTGTTGGCCTGGGTCGTCGCCCTGGTGCCGAGCGAGCAGCGCGGCCGCGCCCTCGGCATCTTCGGCGTCAGCGTCTGGGCGGGGCTCGCCGCCGGCCCGCAGCTGGGCCAGGTGCTGGTCTCCCTGGGCGGCTACCCGGCGCTCTGGATCGGCTGCGCGACCCTCGGGCTGGCCTCCGGAGGCTGCGCGATGCAGGCCCGCGCCCCCCGGATCGAGGTCGAACCGGAGCGCCCGCCGCGCCACCCCCTGCACCTGTTGAAACTCGTCGCCCGTCCCGGCGCCGCCTCGATGATCGCCTGGGCAGGCGAGGGACTGATCGTCACCTTCCTCGTCGTCACCCTGGAAGGCCGCGGCCTGCCCGCGGGAGGGCTGACCGGCGCGGTCAGCGTCTTCACCGTCTTCGCGATCAGCGTGATCGTCGCCCGCCTCGCGCTCTCCGGTCTGGTCGACCGCTTCGGCGCCGCCCCGGTCGCGGCGCTGGCCCTGTTCACGATCGGCCTCGGGCTCGGCACCCTGGCGGTGGCCCATGGCTTCGCCGTCGCCGCCCTCGGCGCCGTCCTCCTCGGCCTCGGCTTCGCGCCGCTCTTCCCGTCCCTGGCACTGCTGGCGACGGCGCGCCTCAACCCCGACGAGCGGGCCAGCGGCATCGGCGTCTTCTCCTCCTTCATGGACGCCGGGATGGCGGCGGGCTCGATCCTCGGCGGGGTGCTGGTCGCGGCGATCGGCAGTGGCGCAACCTTCGGCGTGCTGGCGGCGGCGCAGCTGGTCGCCCTCGTCCTGGTTCTCGGCGGGCCTCAGCGCCCGACCTCGTCGCGATCCAGCAGGCGAGCCGGATTCGAGACCAGCATCGCCTCCAGCGCGGCCTCCGAGACGCCGCCCTCCTGAAGCGCCGGGACGATGTTGCGCAAGAGGTGCTCGTAGCCGCAGCCGCCGTAGGCGCAGAGCTGCGTCTTCGTCCAGACCGAGCAGCCGAGCACGCAGCGATCGGCGATTCCGGACTCGTCCAGCAGCCGGATCAGCGCCTCGATCCGCTCGCCGTCGGATGCCTCGCGCATCCCCGGCCGCAGCTGCGCCTCGTTGCCGAAGCACCACTCGAGCGTCGCCCCGGCCGCCGCCAGCTCGCGGTGGTAGGGAAGGTCGATGTACTCGTCGACGTTGCCGAAGATCACCTGCTCCGCCGGGCAGCCGGCGGCGGCGAGGAGCTCCAGCAACTCGAGCCCGCGCCGCGCCTTGCCGTCGAGCCGCACCGTGATCGCCGCACCGCTCGCGCCCGCCGCGGCGGCGGCGCCGCGCAGCACCCGCTCCTCGGAGGCGGTGATCGGCTCGCCGGTACCGAGGATGCCGATGATCCCGGCGCGGAAACCGCAGCCCTCCTCGAGCTCCTCTTCGAGCGAGCGCAGGAAGGTCGCGATCAGCTCGTCGACCGACTGCTTCGCGATCCAGTCCGGATGGGGCCGATCGATGTAGACGCCGCAGCCGGCGACGACGTGGACGCCGGCCGTGCGCGAGATCTCCGGCAGCCGCGCCGGCTGCGGCCCGAGCCCCCAGGAGTTCAGGTCGACCAGCGTGCCCTGGCCCAGCTCGCCCGCCCGGTCGAGTTCGGTGGCCGCCAGGGTGGCGTCGTCGAGGACGAGGTTGTCCTCGATCGCGAGGTTGTTCCAGCGCAGGTAGCCGAGGTTGGCGAGCGTCACCCGGTCGCCGTCCGGCGGCAGCGTGGGCGCCGGGGCCAACAGCATGCGGGCGTCGGTGAGCAGGTGGTCGTGCATCGAGACCGGGCCCAGTTGCTCGGCGGACACCGGGCCGAGGACGGTCTCGATCACGTCTGGGCGACCAGGTCCGCGTCGATCACGGACGGCTCCGAGGCCGCCGCTTCCTCGACCACGTGCACCTTGCGCGGCTCGCGCAGCCCGAGGCGCAGCTCCGCGCCCGGGGCGATCATCGCCGGCTCGGTGGTCGGCGGCAGCGAGACGATCATCGGCTCGCAGCCGGGGCCGCGGTCGACGTCGAGGCGGTAGCGGTTGCCCTGGTAGCTGGCGGTGATCACCTTCACCGTGACCGCCGGCATCGCGCTGTCGGCGTCGGCCGGGGCGAAGTCCTCGGGCCGCAGCACCGCGGTCCCGACCCGCTTCGCACCCTCGCAGCCGAACCCCTCGAGCCGCCCGTCGGCAACCGGGATCAGGTTCGCCTCGCCGAGGAAGCGTGCCGCGAACAGCGTCGCGGGCTGCTGGTAGAGCTCCTCCGGCGTGCCGATCTGCTCGAGCAGGCCGTCGCGCATGATCGCCACCCGGTTCGACATCGTCATCGCCTCGGTCTGGTCGTGGGTGACCGCGATCGTGGTGACGCCGACCTCCTCGTGGATCCGCTTCAGTTCGATCTGCATCGCCTCGCGCAGCTGCTTGTCCAGCGCCGCCATCGGCTCGTCGAGCAGCAGTACGCTGGGCGACGGGGAAAGCGCCCGGGCGAGGGCGATCCGCTGCTGCTGGCCGCCGGAGAGCGAGGCGACCTTGCGCTTCGTCGTCCCGGGCAGCTGCACCAGGTCGAGCATCCGGTCGACGATCGGGGCCCGCTCCGCCTTGGGCACCTTGCGCGTGCGCAGCGGGAAGGCGACGTTCTCGCCGACCGTCATGTGCGGGAAGAGCGCGTAGGACTGGAAGACGAGGCCGATGTCGCGGGCGTGCGAGGGCCGCTTGTCGACCGACTCGCCGTCGAAGAGGACGCGGCCGCCGCTGTTCTCGACCAGCCCGGCGATCACGTTCAGGGTCGTCGTCTTGCCGGAGCCGGACGGCCCGAGCAGGGTGACGAACTCGCCCGGCTGGATGTCGAGCGAAACCCCGCAGAGGATTTCGTTGCCGCCCAGGTGGACACGGACGTCTTCAAGGCTGAGCGCGACGCTCATGCCTCACCTCCTTGAGTCGAGCCGACACGGCGACGGCTGATGATGGTCCCGACTCCGAGCACGATGATCGCCAGCAGGGTGATCATCGTGGAGACGGCGGAAAGGGTCGGCGCGATCGATTCCGCGGCCGAGCGGTAGAGCTGCTGGGCGAGCGTCACTTCGGTGACCGGAGCAAGGAACAGCGCCAGCGTCGCCTCGTCGAAGATGGTCGCGAAGGCGAAGATGAAGGCGGCGATGACGCCCAGTTTGACCAGCGGCAGGTCGATCCGCCAGAGGATCGTCGGCCAGCGCGCGCCCATCGTCGAGGCGGCGCGGCCGAGTTTGGGATCGACGTTGGCGAGCGCACCGGCGACCACCACGTAGACCAGCGGCATCGCGATCACCGACTCGGCGAGGATCAGCGGGATCAGCGTTTCGTTTAGCGCCTCCGGCAGTTTGGTGACCAGCTGGTAGAGGCCGAGCGCGTAGGAGACGTAGGGGATCGCCAGCGGCAGGATGAAGAGGCTCTGCGCCACCCGGGTGCCGCGGCCGCGGACCAGCCGGCGCATGCCGAGGGCGATCGCCGTGCCGAGGATCGTGGCGATGATCGAGCCGAAGAACGCCACCTGCAGCGAGACGACGAACGCTTCCGTCCACATCGGCGTTTCGAGCACCTGTTCGTACCACTGCAGGGAGAACCCCTGCGGCGGGAATTCGACCAGCTGCCCCGCCGTCCACGAGGTCGGCACGACCACCAGCAGCGGCAGGATCAGGAATATCCCGAGCAGGACCCCGAGGACGACGAAGGCGCCGCGGGAGATCCCGAGGCCGAGCTTCAGTTCCTGGTTCATGCGCCCTCCGCGCTCCAGGTCTCGCTGACCCGGAAGAGCCGGTCGGCGATCACGTAGACGATCCCCACCACCGCCAGCAGGGCGAGGCTCATCGCCGCCGCGGTCGGAGCGGCGCCGGGGACGTTGAAGTCATGGCCGATCATCGAGGCGACCAGCGGCTTGGTCTGCGAGCCGAGCAGGGTCGGGGTGACGTAGAAGCCGAGCGACATGATGAAGACGAGGACCGCGCCCGCGGCCATGCCCGACCGCAGCGCCGGCAGCACCACCTTCCACAGCACCAGCGGCGGGCGGGCGCCGAGCACCCGCGCGGCGCGGATCTGCATCGGGTCGAGCTGGCGGGTTCCGGCGAGGACCGGCAGCACCACGTAGGGGAGCATCACGTGGACCATCGCCGGATAGGAGGCGAAGTTGGTCTGGAAGATTTCCAGCGGCTTGTCGCGCAGACCGAGCCCGTGGAGCGCCCAGTAGATCGCCCCCTCCGGCAGGTCGAGCAGCATCCAGCCGTAGGTGCGGACCAGCAGCGAGGTCCAGAAGATCGTGAAGAGCGCGATCAGCAGGACGATCGCCAGCCAACGCGGCGAGGCGGCGATCGCCAGCGCGTAGAGCGTGCCGAAAGTGAGGGTGAGCAGGGAGACGACGGCGGCGAGGACGAAGGTCCGCCACATCGCCGCCCAGAAGAGGTGGTCGCCGAACGCTTCGCCGAAGCCGTTCTTGTCGCCGCCGGCGTGGTCGAGCGCGAGCACGAGCAGGTGGAAGAGCGGCACCAGCAGGAGCAGGCCGAGGAAGAGCACCGGC
>MKSH01000022.1:14472-15796 GCA_001898095.1 Solirubrobacterales bacterium 70-9
GAGGCCGCGGCAGCCCCCGGGGGCGGGGTCATCGCCGGATACCACCCGGTGTCGGTTGATCCTTCTCCACGTGTCTCCTCTTCAAGGCGCGGCCCCTCGACCTCGCCTGTCTCCAATGTAGCAGCTATTGGATCCCAAAGTTCTCATTTTGAGTACGAGAGAAGGTAGCGGCTTCCGCCCCTCCGCCAGTTGGCCGGAGGGCGAAAAAACGGATGCGCGCTTTCTACATCCGTATACAGCGCGCGTCGCCGCGCCGAACCCGATCGGGCAGCGATGACGATAGAGCGATCGGGGCCCCGTGGCCAGCCCCGATCGCCCGAGCGGAGAGCGCTCGCGTCGGCCCCGCTCAGGATTCGGAGAAGACCCGCGCGACTTCCTTTTCGATCTTCGACTGTTCTTCCGCCAGGTAGATCGGATTGTCCGGCAGGACGTTCGAGCGCTGCGGCGAGTTCGGCAGCGCTTCCACCTGCGCCGGGCTCAGTTCTTCGAAGGCCTCTTTGGTCGGCGGCCCGTAGTTGGTGGCCTCGGCGAATTCCGACTGCATCTTCGGTTCGTTGCAGAACACCGCCAGCGCTTCCACCGCTTTCGGGTTCGGCGGTTCCGGCATCGTGTTCATCCCGTTGGTCTGCAGGATCGGCGTCGCTTCCCACATCGTCGACATCTGCACGCCTTTGCCTTCGAGCTCGTGCCAGAGGCCGTTCGGGGCGTAACACATCGACGCCGCCTTCGAGGTGAGGAACGTCTGCGCCTGGGCGTACTCGCTGTAGATGATCAGGTCGCCGAAGATCGAGGCCAGCTTCGCCGTCGCCCGTTCGTAGTCGAGCGGGTAGATGTCTTCCGGCGCCACGCCGTCTCCCATCAGGCAGGCCTGGAGGACGCCGTCGGTGAAGTATTCGGCCGGCCAACCGCGCTTGCCGGGGAATTTCTTCGTGTCGAAGAAGTCGGTCCAGGTTTCCGGCTGCGGCCCGCTGAAGGTCCCTTTGACCGTGCTCGGCATGTAGGCGATGAAGAACGACTGCCAGGTGTACGGCCGCAGTTTCGCCGGCACGATCAGGTCCTCCCAGGCGGCCTTGGGCATTTTCGGCAGCGGCTTCTTGCCTTCCAGCTGGGCGGCGTAGGTGTTGGTGAGCGAACCGTGGACGGCATCCCACTTGGCCGGGATTTCGCCCATCGTCATCGGCACTTCGAGTTCACCCTCGTCGGCCGAGATCACCTGGATCCCGGTGCGCGCTTCGAACGGTTCCCAGAAGATCCGTTTGCGCGCTTCCTCGGTGACGCCACCGTAGTTGGCGACGATGACCTGCTTTTCGGTGACGCCTTCGAG
>MKSH01000023.1:0-1972 GCA_001898095.1 Solirubrobacterales bacterium 70-9
CGCAGGTTGGCCTGGTAGGTCGCCAGGTCGTAGTTGGCGTCGGTGTAGATGAACTTGCCGACTTCCGGGTGGGTCAGCGCTTCGAGGATCACGTTCATCTTCGTGAACTGACGCCAGGTGTTGCCGCTGAAGTTGTCGGCGAAGCCGAGGGTGATCGGCCCTTCGCCGAGCGTGCAGGAGGTGCCCTTCCAGCATTCGTAGGCCTTGTCCAGCTGGGCGCTGGTCAGTTCCGGCGTGGCCCGTTCGAAGGTTTCCTTCACCAACGGTTCCAGTTCGGAGGCCTTGAACTTTTCGCTGCTGAGCGCTTCGTTCACCGTCTTCTGCAATTCGGCTTCGGAGACCGTGGATTCATCCGCCGCTTCGGTTTCCGCCGCCGGTTCCGTTTCGCCCGAGTTGCCTTCCGCTTCGGTGGTGGCCGGTTCGGCTGCGGTCGAGCTGCTGCTCGAACCCCCGCCACAGCCGGCGAGCAGCACCAGGGCGAGCACCGCCGTCGCGCCGAGCATGAAGGTCACCTTGAGCCACCTCCCCCACCGGTCGAACTTTCCGCTGGACGACATATCTCTCCTCCTGTTGTTCCTGGTTGCCAAGTTCGGGACGGAAAGGCGTCAGTTGCCGGGCCGCCGCAGCGCCGCGCCGATCGACGCCCGATTGCGGACCGCGAAGATCAGGGAGAGCCCGATCACCAGGACGGCGCCCTGGATGATCAGCCGGGCCCCCGTGGAATAGCCTTCGACGCGCAGGTCGAAGTCGAGGACGGTGATGAAGACCGCGCCCATCAAGGTGGCGATCGGACTGACCCGGCCGCCGGTCAACACCGCGCCGCCGATCACCACCGCCACCACGCTGGTCAACAAATACTGTTCGCCGAGGGAGAGGTCGGGGATCTGGATCTGCCCGGCGGCGAGCACGCCACCGACTCCGTAGACCAGTGCCGCGATCACGTAGGCGGCGATCCGGTAGAGCGGCGCCTTGATCCCGGAGAGGACCGCGGCCCGCTCGGCGGTGCTGCCGGCGACGAGGCGGCGGCCGACCACCACCCGGTGCAGGAACCAGGTCGCGAGCACGGCGAAGACGAACGCGACGATCAGGATGTAGCTGACCCCGCCGAGGTCGGCGCCGGCCCAATCCGAGAGGTTCGGGGGCACGTGCTGGACCGGCGGCAGGCTGCCTCGGTAGACCTCGGTGTAGCCGGTGACCAGCTGGCCGACCGCCAGGGTCACGACCAGCGAGTTCAGCCGCAGTCCCTCGACCAGGATCCCGTTGACGAGGCCGATCACGACGCAGGCGATCGCGCAGACCACCAGCGCGCCGAGCAGCCTGCCGTCTTGCCCTTCGGCCTGCTTGAGGACGATCGCCCCCATCAAAGTCATCGTCGCCGGCAGGCTGAGGTCGATCCCGCCGGTGCTGATCACGAACGCCTGCCCGATCGCGACGACGACCAGGATCCCGACCACCGGCGTCAGCGTCGTGAGCGTCTTCTGCGAGAAGAAGTCGCTGGTCACCAGCACCTGCGACACGAGCAACAACAACGCCACGACGCCGCTGATCACGAGTGCCGGGGTGACCCGGATCTGACCCAGGCCACGGGTAGGGGCGGTTTCGGTGGTGGTTCCCGTCATTTCCCATCCGGCCGGGCGTTCCGCGCTTTAAGTACCCGAGCGCTAACGCATTGGCCGTTCTTCTCCTCGGCGGCGACACTGCCACATCTCCTGGCCTGTGTCAAGCAAAACTAACGAAACTCATCGGCCCAGATTCCACCTATAGCCCTTAAATAAGCCATTACAGCCCTACTAGATTGAAGTCTTGTCAGCCGTCATTAATTCGTGACTGGACCTTGAGGGGATGACGAGAGCGCCGCCTTGCGTCCTCCGTCGCTAATCCGCAGATCCGTGGGCAGTGCTCCGGGACGGGAAAGGGACGCGGCCCTCTCATAGGCGGTCCGGGCAGGCTGTGACCGCCTATGAGAGGGCCG
>MKSH01000023.1:2021-4025 GCA_001898095.1 Solirubrobacterales bacterium 70-9
AATACGTCACATCGGTTACAGGTCCCCTCGCTCCGTTCGCTGCTTGTACGGGTATGGCGAACAAAGAGCGAACGGAGGTCCGGGGCGGGCTCGGATCCCCCGCGGAGGCGCACGTCCTGGCGATGTCCCCCTCATCTCCTTCGAGGAAGCGAGGAGATCGTCAAGCCCGCGACCCTCCCGCCGCCCCATCCCCCGGTGCGTTCGCACTTTCCCGTACATGGGAAGGGAAAGTGCGAACGCACCGCCCTCGGCGGCCCGGAGGGGCGACGGATCCCCCCGCAGGCGCACGGACCCTGCGCACTTCCCCACGGAAGCCTCGCGTCCCGGGCGTCTCGGAGGCGGCCACAGCCTGCCAGGACCGCCACGAGACGCCCGGGACGGCCGGTCCCCGACCGCAGGCGCTCCGGACCGCGGAGTCCCCCGCCGCAGGCGCCCCGGACCGCGCCGCCCGACGCTGGCCGCGGGCGCCCCGGACCGCCCCCCTACCCCTCCAGCCCCAGCGTCGCGTGGGCGACGGTCCTCAGTTCGACCTCGAAGGCCGGGCCGGCCTGCAGGCGCGGCGTTCGCACGCAATCGTCGATCACCGTTTTGGCGACCGTGACGAGGACCGATGCGCTCTGGGCGTCGAGCTCGGGACGCGCCTCGAGCAGCCAGCGCTGCCATTCGGCGAGGTTCTCCGACTGGGTTCGGTCGAAGCCCTCGCGAACGTCGTCGGGCAGGAAGAGGCGCTCGGTCAGCGACACCGCGACCAGGTCCGGGGCCTCGATCGCGAGACGGATGTAGCCGTCGATCAAGCCGAAGATGACCCGCTCGCCGCGCGGCTCGTCCTCGAGCGCCCGCAGCATCTCCAACGCCCGCCACTCGCCGAAGCGGGTCACCGCGGCGACCAGGATGTCGGCCTTGTTGTCAAAGTAGCGGTAGAGCGCCGGGCCAACCACGCCGACCTCGCGGCCGATTTCGTCGATGCTGACACCCGCGTAGCCATTGCTTCGAAAGGCGCTCGCGGCGGCGGCGATCAGCTGCTCGCGACGGGAGCCGGGCGAGCGCCGTGCCTTCGCCGCGGGGGCCGCGGCGGGCGGATCCGCGGGTCCCGAGAGGATCGCGCGATCGGCCGCGTCGACCAGCTCCCGCACCAGTCGCGGACGGGGCATCGAGCGGTCCAGGTAGGCGGTGCTGCTGGTGATGCTGGCGATCGAATAGGTCCGCAGGATCGCCGCGTAGCTGTCCAGCTCGGGACGCTCCGGGCGGACCAGCAGCCGGTCGTATTCCCGCGCCAACAGCCGCGTGCGGTCGCGGACGAGCTTGAAGTCCTCGGCGCTCAGGTGACGCGCCTCGCGCTGCCAGAGCAGCGACAGGCGCGGGTTGTCGAGGCAGACCTCGGTCAGGGCGCTGAGGCTGTCGTCGAGGGCGCTCGGCGCCGGCGGATCTTTCGACCACCCTTCGACCACCTCGATCAGCGGCAGCTGTTCGCCGAAGACGACGTGCGAGAGGAGCGCCTGCTTATTCGCGTAGTGGCGGTAGATCGCCCGCGCGGTGATCCCCGCGGCTTCGGCGATGTCGTCCATGCGGACCGACTGGTAGCCCCGTTCGGCGAACAGCTCGCTGGCCTTGATCGCGATCTGATTGCGGCGGTCCCGGGGACGTCGCGAAGCTGGTGCCGAGACTTCCACGATCGGCTCACGATACTTGTCGCCCGCGGCACCTCCCTACGAGTGCGAGTACTCCGGGGTGCGCTTTTTCAGCACCGCCTCGCGCGCCTCGCGCGAGTCCGGGTGCTCGGAAAGCCGGGTGGTGAATTTCTGCTCGGCTTCATAGCCGCCCTTCAGGTCCATGAACTCGATCGTGTTCAGGGCCTCCTTCGCGTGGCGCAGCGCCGCCCGACTGTGGACCGCCATCCGCCCGGCGAGGGCGAACGCGGCGTCCATCAGCTCCTCGTCCGGCACCACCTGGTGGATGCCGCCGTACTGGACGAGCTCACCGGCGGGGACGGGCTCGGCGGTGAAG
>MKSH01000023.1:4067-13617 GCA_001898095.1 Solirubrobacterales bacterium 70-9
CTCTCGCCGCAGACGAGAGCGTCGCAGCAGGCCGCGATCGCCAGCCCCGAGCCGACCGCGACCCCGTGGATCGCGCCGACCACCGGCACCGGGCAGTCGTAGATCGAGGCGAACGATTCGCGCACGAGCTTGGACAGCCCGGGCGAGTTCTGCGGGGTGAGGATCTGGAACTCGTGCAGGTCGTTGCCGGCCGAGAAGTGGGGCCCCTCACCGCGCAGGATCACCACCCGGACCTCGGGCAGCAGCTCGTCGATATGGCTGAAGAGCGTGCGGATGTCCCGGTAGAGCTCCTGGTTGGCGGCGTTCACCGGCGGCCGGTCGAGGGAGACGACCGCGATCGCGTCCCGCTCCTCGATCTTCAGGTGGCGAAACTCCGAAAGCTCGGTCACTGCGGCTCCAACCCCACTCATCTCTTGCCTTTCCCCTTCAAATGTCTATGTCTGCTCACCAAGGCGATAGGCCGAGGCCAACCGATTTCGGCTGTTTCAGGCGCGAACTTACCGGTGGCCTTGCATGTTGTCAATAGAGACTAACTCTAAGTGCAATCTGCCTGGCAACGGGACAGGAGACCGGAGGCGCCGGAACGCCACTCCTGATGCGGTATGAATCGGTCCCATGTCCGCTGCCGATCGCGCCTATGTCCACACCAAGGAGCGAATCCTCGACGGCGAGTACGCGCAGGGGCGGCTGCTCGGCGAGGGCGAGGTCTCCGACGCGGTAGGGGTGAGCCGGACGCCGGTCCGGGAGGCGTTCCTGCGGTTGGAGGCGGAGGGACTGCTGCAGCTATACCCGAAGCGCGGGGCGCTGGTGGTGCCGATCTCGGCCGCCGACGTCGAGGACGTGATGGAGACGCGGCAGCTGATCGAGCGGTTCGCGGTCGCCCGGGTGATCGAGCTCGACCTCGACCTCTCGGCGCAGCTGGACGCGGCGATCGCCGCCCAGGAGCGCCACGCCGAGGCCGGTGACGCGGTCGCCTTCGTCGACGCCGACCGCGAGTTCCACCGCGTCTTCGTCGCCGCCACCGGCAACGCGATCGTCCTCCGCACCCACGACAGCCTCCGCGACCAGCAGCAGCGGATGGGCCTGGCGGCGATGAGCGCCGGCTCCGACCGGATGCAGCGGATCCTCGACCAGCACCGGGAGATCGTCGCGGCGGTCGCCCGGCGCGACACCGACGAGGCGGCGGCCCTGATCGACCGCCACCTCGAGGAGACGCTGGAACTGCTGCGGCGCGCCGCGCGCGTCGCTCAGTCGAGCAGCTCGTAGGCCATTTCGGTCAGGAAGTCCTGGAAGTCGTCGCCGAGCGCGACCGCCTCGAAGACCCGCCGCGTCTCCTCCGGCCTGCCCGCCTCCCAGGTCTCCTCGCCGACCTCGGCGCGGATCCGCTCCATCTCCTCGTCGAGGATCCGCCGCACCAGCGCGGCGTCGATCACCGTGCCGTCCTCGAGCTTCGTCCCGTGGTGGACCCACTGCCAGATCTGGTTGCGCGAGATCTCCGCCGTCGCCGCGTCCTCCATCAGGTTGTTCAGGGCGACCGCGCCGCGCCCGCCGAGCCAGAAGGAGATGTACTGGAAGCCGACGCTGACGTTGCCGCGCAGGCCGGACTCGGTGACCGCACCGGGGGTCGCGCCGAGGTCGACCAGCGCCGCTGCGTCGGCGACGACGTCGTCGCGCAGGCGGCCGATCTGGTTGGGGCGCTCGCCGAGCACCGCGTCGAAGGCCGCGGTCGCGGTGGCGACCGTGTCGGGATGGGCGACCCAGGTGCCGTCGAAGCCGTCTGCGGCCTCGCGCTCCTTGTCGGCCCGGGCCGCCGCCAGCGCCCGCTCGTTCGCCTCAGCATCGGTGCGGCTCGGGATCTGCGCCGCCATCCCGCCCATCGCGAAGATCCCGCGGCCGTGGCAGGTGCGGACCAAGAGCTCGGTGTAGGCGCGCATGAACGGCACCGTCATCTTCACCTCGGCGCGATCGGGGAGGACGGCCTCGGGGCGCTCGCGCAGGACCTTGATCGCCGAGGCGATGTAGTCCCAGCGACCGGCGTTCAGCCCGTAGGAATGGTCGCGGAGCTCCCAGAGGATCTCCTCCATCTGGAATGCCGCCGGCAGCGCCTCGATCAGGACGGTGGCGCGGAAGGTGCCGCGCTCGAGCCCGAGGCTCTCCTCGGCGAAGCCCAGCACCTCGTCCCAGAGGCGCGCCTCCAGGTGGTGCTCCATCTTCGGCAGGTAGAGGTAGGCGCCCAGGCCCTGGGACGCGAGGCGCGGCGCGCCGTGGAAGGCGAAGAGGCCGAAGTCGACCAGCGAGCCGGAGCCGACGGCGCCGTTGAAGGAGATGTGGCGCTCGGGCAGGTGCCAGCCGCGCGGGCGGACCAGAAGCGTCGCCGTCTCCTCGTTCAGCTCGTAGTGGCGGCCGTCGGAGGCCTCGTAGGTGATCGTCCCCTCGATCGCGTCGATCAGGTTCGCGTGGCCCGACACCTGGTTCGCCCAGGTCGGCGAGTTGGCGTCCTCGAAGTCGGCCATGAAGCCTTTGGCGCCGGAGTTCAGCGCGTTGATCACGAGCTTGCGGTCGGTCGGCCCGGTGATCTCGACCCGGCGGTCGGCGTAGTCGTCGCGCGGCGCGGCGGTCCGCCAGGAGGAATCCTCGCGGATCTCGCGCGTCTCCGGCAGGAAGTCCAGAGTGCCGCCCGCGGCGATCGCGGCCCGACGCTCGGCGCGGGCGCCGAGGAGCTCCAGGCGGCAGGCGTCGAAGCGACCGTGCAGCTCGGCGAGGAAGGCGAGCGCGTCGGGCGACAAGATCTCGGCGCGGGAGCGCTCGTCGAGGGGCGTATCGGCGATCTGCGGGTCGGGCATCGGGCGGTTCTCTCCTTTAGAGGGTCTGGGAATAGGCGCGGTCGAGGATCTGGATCGTGTGCAGCGCCGGGATCGGCCGGCCGAGCTTGGCCAGGTGATTCTGCAGCTGGGTGAGGCAGCCGATGTTGCCGCTGGCGATCAGGTCGGCCCCGGTGGCGAGCAGGTTGCGGGCCTTGCGCTCGCCCAGCTCGGCGGCGACCTCGGGGCGTTCGACGTTGTAGATGCCGGCCGAGCCGCAGCAGAGCTCGGCCTCGGCGGGCGCCAGCAGCTCGACACCGTCGATCGCGGCCAGCAGCCGCCGCGGCGCCGCGGTCACCTTCTGCGCGTGGGCGAGGTGGCAGGCGTCCTGGTAGGCGACCCGGCGCGGCGCCGGGAGGGCGGGCGGCGGCGCGGCGAGGCCGAGCTCGGCGAGGAACTCGGCGACGTCGCGGGTGCGTCCGGCGAGCCGCTCGGCCGCCTCCTCCTCCGGCTCGCCGAGGAAGAGGGCGCCGTACTCGCGCATCCCGGAGCCGCAGCCCGCGGCGGTGGTGATCACGGCGTCGACGTCGGCCGGGAAGGCGGCGAGGTTGCGCCGCGCCAACTTGCGGGCGCCCTCGGCCTCCCCCGCGTGCAGCGCCAGCGAGCCGCAGCAGCCCTGACCGGCGGGGACGATCACCTCGACCCCGTTGCGGGCGAGGACGCGGCCCGCGGCCCAGCCGATCTCCGGGTCGAGCTCCTGCTGCACGCAGCCGGCGAGCAGGGCGACGCGGGCGCGGCGCTCGCCTGCGGCGGGGAAGCTCGCGGGGAGCGGACGGCGGGCGGGCAGCTGCTCGGGGAGCAGGTCGACCATCGGGCGGAGCGGCTTGGGCACCAGCGGGCGGGCCTTGCGGGCGACCGCCCCGGTCTTCGCCGCGGCGCGAAAGCGCCTCCCGTCGGGCAGCGTGCGGAGGGCCAGCTCGCGGCGCAGCCGCTGCGCCGGCGGGCGCTTGCGCTCCGGCTCGGCGCGGCCGCGGAACTCGGTGATCAGGTCGCCGTACTTCACCCCCGAGGGACAGGCCGTCTCGCAGGCCTGGCAGCCGAGGCAGTTGTCGAGGTAGGGCTGCGCCAGCTCCACCTCCATCTTGCCCTCGAGCACCTCCTTCATCAGGAAGATGCGCCCCCGCGGCGAGTCCATCTCCTCCCCCATCGTCACGTAGGTGGGACAGGTCGGCAGGCAGAAGCCGCAGTGGACGCAGGACTCGATCGGCGCCGTCATCAGCGGCCCGCGCACGCCGAGCTCCTCGATCGGGATCTCGTGCTTCACCGCGCGCCTCCGGCGAAGACACCGGCCGGGTCGAGCGCCCCGGCGATGCGCCGACCGAAGGCGCCCCCGGTGGCGGCCCCGATCAGCGGTCCGTCCAGCGCCGGGTCGGAGGGCGACCGACCGACGAGCGAGGAGCCGGTGAGGACGACGCCGCTCATCGCCTGGCCGGCGAGCAACTCGGAGAGGTCGGCGAGCGGCGCGGCATCCGGCCAGGCGACCCAGGCGACGTTCGCGGCGAGCCCGTAGCGCCGGCGCGCGCCGTGGCGCTCGAGGTCGGCATCGAGCGCGACGACCTGCCGCGGCGCCAGCGGGACGACGACGAGCCGCGCGTCCTCCCCGACCCAGGCAAAGCGCCGCCCCTCGTCCCAGTGCCGGGCCTCGTCCTCGAGCGCCGCGCCTCCCGGCTCGACCAGCCCCGCCAGCCGCTCCGCCCGCCCCCCGATCCCCCCATGTTGATGGGCCGAAAAGCGCTCTATATCAGCGCTTTTCGGCCCATCAACACCGGAGAGGCGGGCGGTAACGGTGCCGGTGGGGGCGAGGTCGAGGGCGGTGACCGGGATCGGGGCGCGGGCCAGGGCGGCGACGGCGGCGAGGCCCGCGGGGAGGCCGACGGTGGGGAAGCGGACGGTCGCGGTCGCCTCCGGGCGGGGGAAGACCTTCAGCGAGAGCTCGGTGATCACGCCCAGCCGGCCGAGGCTGCCGACCATCAGCTTCGGCAGGTCGAAGCCGGCCGCGTTCTTCACCACCCGGCCACCGCTCATCGCGAGCCGGCCGGTGCCGTCGATGAAGCGTACGCCGACGACGAAGTCACGGATCCCGGCGGCAAAGCCGCTCGGCCCGGTGACCCCGGCGGCCACCGCGCCGCCCACGGTGGCGCCCTCCCCCAGCCGCGGCGGGTCGAAGGGAAGGTGCTGGCCGTTGGCGGCGAGCAGCGCGTCGATCTCCGCCAGCGGCGTCCCCGGTCGCACCGTGATCGTCAGCTCGGCCGGGTCGTAGTCGACCACCCCGGTCAGGCCGGAGACGTCGAGCGCCCGCACCGGCCCGTCCGGACCCGGCACGGTCGCCGAGTGGGTGCCGCCCCCGACCGGGACGAGCGGCTCCCCTTCCCGCACCGCCTCCCGCACCGTGGCGGCGTCGCTGGCGACGAACGCGCTCACGAGGCCGACCCCGTCGCGCTCGTCGCTCCCATTTCCGCCGGCGGCGTCAGCATCTTGCCGCGGTTCGCGAGGCGCCCCGGATCGACGGCGGCGCGCAGGTCCTCCATCAGCGCCAGGTCGTCGGCGGAGAACATCAGCCGCATGTATTCGCGCTTCTCCACCCCTACCCCGTGCTCGCCGGTGATCGAGCCGCCGAGCTCGACGCAGAGGGCGAGGATGTCGGCGGCCAGCTCCTCGGCCCGCTCGACCGCGCCCTCCTCGCGCCCGTCGTAGAGGATCAGCGGGTGCAGGTTGCCGTCGCCGGCGTGGAAGACGTTGGCGACGCGGATGCCGCGCTCGGCGCTCAGCCGGTCGATTTCCCGCAGCGCCTCGCCCAGCCGCGTCCGCGGCACTACGCCGTCCTGGACGATGTAGTCGGGCGCCAGCCAGCCGACCGCGGAGAAGGCGCTCTTCCGCCCCTTCCAGATCAGCGCCCGCTCGTCGGGGTCGGCGGTGGTCCGCATCTCGCCGCAGCCGCACTCGCGCAGCAGCCCTTCGACCGCGCCCAGCTCCTCCTCCACCACCGCCTCCTCGCCCTCCAGCTCGACGATCAAAAGCGCCTCGCCCACCGGGTAGCCCGGCTTCACCGAGGCCTCCGCCGCCTCCATCGCGAGCGCGTCCATGATCTCCATCGCCACCGGGATCAGCCCGGCGCCGACGATTGCCGCGACCGCGTCGCCGGCCCGCTCCAGCGAGTCGAAGACGGTGAGCGTGGTGCGCACCGATTCGGGCACCGGAACCAGCCGCAGGGTCGCCTCGACGGCGATCCCGAAAAGGCCCTCGCAGCCGGTGAAGATCGCGGTCCAGTCGGGCCCGACGTGCTCGGTCGAGTCGCCACCCAGCTCGACCGTCTCGCCGTCGGGCAGCACCACCCGCAACCCGAGGATGTGGTTCGCGGTCATCCCGTGCTTCAGGCAGTGGGCGCCGCCGCTGTTGAAGGCGAGGTTGCCGCCGATCGTGCAGACCGACTGCGAGGAGGGGTCGGGCGCGTAGGCGAGCCCGTGCGGCGCCGCCGCGGCGCTGACGTTCAGGTTGATGACCCCGGGCTCGACCACCGCCGTGCGCGCGTCCGGATCCACCGACAGCACCCGGTTCATCCGGTTCAGCGCGATCACGATGCCGCCGCCGACCGGCAGCGAGCCGCCCGACAGCGAGGTGCCGCTGCCCCGGGCGACAAATGGGACGCCCTCCCGGTGACAGAGCCCGACGACCTCCGCGACCTCCTCGCCGCTTTCCACCACGACCACCGCCAGCGGCCGCTCGTAGAAGGCGGTCAGCGCGTCGGAGCCGAAGGCGGCGAGCTCGGCCCCGGAGGTGAGCACGCGCTCGCCGACCCCGTCGAGCGCGTGCAGCATCGTCAAGAACTTGTCGGGCTCGGTATCCACTGTTGCATCTATATCGCATCTTTCGCTATAACCCCAGTGCTCGTGACCCCTGAAGACCCATCCCTGCTCGACGGACTGCGCCGCCTGGAAGCCGAATCGGATGCCCGGCTGGCCGGTGGCGAGACGCGGCTCGGGTGGAAGGCCGGGTTCGGGACGGCGGCGGCGATGGCGAAGCTCGGCACGTCGGGACCGCTGGCCGGCTTCCTCACCGAGACGACGCTCGGCGCCTCGGGAGCCACCTTCGACGTCTCGGACTGGGCCAAACCGGTGCTCGAGCCCGAGGTGGCAGTACGCCTCGCCGCCGACATCGAAGCGGGCGCGGACCGCTCCCAGATCGCGGCGGCGGTCGGCGCGGTCGGCGCCGCGATCGAGCTGGTCGACCTCGGCGCGGCCGGCGACGACCCCGGCGCGATGCTCGCCGCCAACCTCTTCCACCGCGCCGTCCTGCTCGGCGACCTCGCCCCGCTCGCGCCCGGCAACGCGCTCGCCGACGTGCGGGTCGACGTCCGGTCCGCCGGCGCCGACCACGCGCTGGGCGCCGACCCGGCGGCGGTCCTCGGCGACCTGATCGACGTCCTGGCGAGCATGGCGAGCCTGCTCGCCCCCACCTCTTATCGCCTCCGCGCCGGCGACGTGATCATCACCGGCGCGGCGGTGCCGCCGTTCATGCTCGAAGGCGGCGAGGAGGTCGACGTCCGGGTCGGCGACTCGCGCGTCTCCGCCCGCGTCGCCTGACCCGGGCGCGCCCTACTCGATGACGGTGACGACGCCTTTGCTGCCGTCGACCTTGACCAGCTGGCCGGTCTTGATCGCTTTCGTCCCGAAGCCGGTGCCGACCACGGCAGGGAGGCCGTACTCGCGGGAGACGATCGCGGCGTGGGCCATGATCCCGCCGATGTCGGAAACGGCAGCCGAGATCTTGGTGAAGACCGGCGCCCAGCTCGGCGCCGTGATCGGGCAGATCAGGACCTCGCCCTCCTGCACCTGATCGAGTTCGGCCGGGGTGAAGATCACCCGCGCCGGGCCTTCCACCGAGCCGGGGGAGGCGGCGACGCCGTGGAGTTCCCCGGAGCCGTCGCCGCTGCCGTCGCCGGCACCGAGCCAGCGCTGGATCGTGTCGTCGTTGACGCCCCAGAGCATCACCGTGAACGGCTCCGTCATCGAGTCGGGGACGGCGCCCAGGGCGGGCGGCGGCGACCACTCGTTGAGCGCCGCGAGGATGCGCTTGCGCTCGGCGATCTCGCGGGTCCAGTGCGCCCGCCCGTCGGGGGTCTCGGTCGCCCACCCGGTGAGCAGGTCCCAGAGCGCGCCGGAGACCTCATAGCGGTGCAGGTACCAGATGTCCCCCGGCTCGGCGAAGTAGCCGCGGTCGGCGAAGACGGCGCCGAGCTCGAGGATCTTGTTCCAGAGGCGGGTGTGGTGCTGGTGCTCGCAGTAGAAGTTGTGGTTCTCGACGAACGGGTAGACCATCCGCGCCAGCGCCACCAGTTCGTCGAAGGCCTTGCGGTCCTCGTCGCTCGGCAGCAGCTCGCGGTACTCGGCGGTGATCCGGTCGCGCTCCGACTCGACCTTCTCCAGCGGGCGCTCGATCGTCTCCCCCGCCTCGATCTTCTCCACGTAGGTGGCGATCAGGTCGAGCGGGTAGGAGAGGTCGTCGTTCCAGGCCGGGTCCTCGTGGGTCATCCCGGCGCCGGTCGCGAACCAGAACCACGGCTCGCGCGAACGGTCCAGCTCGGCCAGCCAGGCCTCGCCGCCGTCGAGCTTGCCGATCGCGGCGAGCACCGTCTCGGCGCCGCCGCCGGCCTTGATCGGCCCGGCCACCCCGCCCTCGACCGCCAGCCGGGCGAGCCGCTTCAGCTCGTCGTCGGGGCGGAACATGAGGATGTCGATCCCGGCCACCATCTGGGCGATGGTCTGGTCGCGGATGTCGGGGAAGACCTGCCGGCAGAAGTCACGGAAGGTGACGTAGGCGCCGTAGCCGAGGCCGAGCATCTCGAAGTGGAGGGGCCCGATCTTCATCATGTTCTCGAGCAGCCGGTTGTAGGTGGCGACCATCGCGAAGGCCGAGTTGCGGTCCTCGCCCGCCTGCACGCGCTCCAGCGGCTCATGGTCCGGCAACGGCGGGAACTCCAGCGACTCCAGCTCCTCGCGGGTGGCTTTCGCCTTTTCGACCCACTTGTCGTAGAGCTCCTGCCAGTTGGCGAAGTAGTGACCGGCGCGGGCCTCGAAGAGGGCGGCGCGACGCTCGATGTCGTCGGGATCGTCGACCAGGTTGGGCGAGATGTAGACGTAGCCGTTGACGACGCGGTGGTCGATGCCGAGCGCGGTCGGGACAACCATGTAGCGGGTCGTGTTCTGGTTCAGGATCAGGTGCGTCTGTTCCGGCATCACCATGTCGAACGGGAACATCGCGCGCGGGTAGTGCATCGAGTCCCAGAACCAGAACTGGCCCTCCTCGACCTCGCGCCGGTCCTCGCCGAAGAGCATGTAGTGGGGGTAGAGACGCTCCCAACCCTCGGCCCCGGCGGGGGTCTCGATCGCGAAGGGACTGGTGAAGCTGCCGCCGTCTGCCATCTAACTCTCCTTCAGTAGTTCGTCGAACCGCTCGATCGCCCCCGCCATCATCAGCATGGCGATGGGACCACCCTCCGGATGTCTCACACGCTCGCCCATCCAACGAAGCTTTTCCAGCGCCTTGTCCCGCGAGCAACGGCCGTTGCCGGCCCACCCGGCGACCAGCTCGGCGTTCGTCTCGAGGAAGGAGATCGAGTCGGCCGCCTGCATCAGGTCACCCTCCTCGCTGCCGCCGAACTCGTGTTCGCGGATCGGCTGCGCGACCGCGAT
>MKSH01000023.1:13704-30498 GCA_001898095.1 Solirubrobacterales bacterium 70-9
GGAGCAGGGCCGCCACCACCAGGTGCTCGGGTGCCTCCGACGCCAGGGCGAGCATCCAGTCGCCGGCGCGGGTCAGGTGGTCGCGGTCGTAGTAGTCGTCGATCCAGTCGAAGACCTGCGGCCGGAGCTTCTCGAATTCGGCCGAGAACTCTCTCCCGGCGGGTAGCTCCCGCCATCCGGGAGTTCTTTCGATCTCCGGAATGTTCAGAAGTGGGCGGGATGCTTGCATACAACCTCTCCGTGATTATGCCTGCACAGGTCTTTCCTGAGCGCCGTGGTTGACCCCATAAAGGATGCGAGTATACAATTGCGCGCGCGGTCGGGGTTACATCAACCGCACCCATATCTCACCCCCCCTTTGTCGAGGAGCCGATATGCAATTCGCCAAGGAACAGCTCTCACCGGAGATGCTGTTGCTTTCTTTCATTTATCTCGTTGGTGCGGTATCCGTAGTCCTGATCGTCCTGGCCCTGTGTTTCGTCGATTCCGGCCTGGTGCGACGCAAGAACATGCTCGACACGTGGATCGCCAAGATCCTCGCCGCGCTGATCGCCGGCGGCGGCACCATGGTCGCCGGGATCGGCATCTGGAACTGGCAGTTCAACGAAGCCTTCGGGGTGCATGAACCCCTCTGGCAGGCGTTGAAGGATTGGTGGCTGGGTGGCCAGTTCCTCACCCACTATTCGGGCCAACTGGCGTTCGAAAAGCTGCCCGAGGCGGACGTCCAGCAGGTCTTCGCCGCCTTCTTCATCACGTTCTCGTTGGGAACGCTGGCGCTGATCCACACCGGCGCGATGGAGCGGATGCGACACAAGCCCCTATATGTGATGGCCCTGGTGATCGGCCTGGTGCTCTCGCCGCTCGTCGCCTACCTCAACTGGGGACCGGTCGGGCCGCTCTCCAACCACGGCACCCATGATTTCGACGGCGTCTTCCCGCTCTACATCTTCGCCGGGACCTGGGTCGCCGTCCTCAGCTGGCGACTCGGGCCACGGCTCGGCGCCTTCAAGCCTCACCCCAGCGGCACCAAACCGGTGGGCAACAACATCGCCCTGGTCGGTGCCGGCGTGCTGCTGATCATGTTCGCCCTGCCGTTCATCGCCGTGGCCTCCACCTGGATCGCCCCGGAAGAAGGGTTCTTCGGGATCAGCTTCACCAACACCGGGATAGGGATCATCCTCGAGAACATCTTCTGCGCCTACATCGGCGGCGCGGTGGCGGGTGGCTTCATCGCCTACCGTCGCAAGGAAGCGCAGTGGGCGCTGCTGGGACCACTGGCGGGCGCCGTCATCTGCGGCACGATGCTCGATGTCGGCATGCCCTGGGTGGTCTTCCTGGTCTCCCTCGCGGGCCCGTTCGTCGCCCTGGGGACCGCCAACCTGACGGTGAAGCTCGGCATCGACGAGCCCAAGGTCCTGCCGCTGGCGCTCGGCCCGGGCGTCGTCGGCGCGCTGCTCTGCGGCTTCCTCTACTGGGGGACGAAGACCGGTGGCTACCCCGGACTGGAAGGCGCCTACGCCCTCCAGCACGCCGAAATCACCCCCTGGTGGCAGCTCGCCGGAATCGTCTCGACGATGCTGATCGCGGCGATCCCCTGCCTGTTGATCTGCCTCGCCTTCGAGCGGACCGGCGGGCTCCGGATCACCGAAGAGCAGGAGCTGGTCGGCCTCGACCAGACCTACTGGGGCATCGACAACTACGGCGAGGAGCCCCCGCTCGCGATCGGCGCCCCGGCGCCGCCGATCGCTGACAGCCCTCCGCCGGTCGCGACCACCTAGCCCCCGCGACATCCCGAACGCCACGACGGCCGCCGCAAGGCGGCCGTCGTCGTTCGGGGAAAGAGTTCGCGCCCCGCGGCCGGGGACGGGCGGGTTCGGGGCGCCGGAGGCCGGCGTTCGCACTTCCCCGTAGCCGGTACGGGGAACTGCGAACGCATCCAAGGGGACGGCGGGGTTCGGGGCGCCTGCGACCGGGGACGGCGCGCTTCGCTGCGCTCGCGGCGGGGGACGGGCGCGTCCTGGGCGTCTCGCGGCGGCCGGGCAGGCTGTGACCGCCGCGAGACGCCCAGGACGCGAGGCTTCCGGGGGGAAGTGCGTGGGTCCGGTGCGCCTGCGGGGGGAGACGTGACGCCTCCGCGGCGCCGACCCGGGCTCCGCCGTCCCCCGGCCGTCCCTCGACCTCTTGGCCCCTTTGGGGGACCAAAAGTCGGTCTGAGTGAGTTGAACACACCCTGGTGTGTTCAACTCACTCAGGGCTCCGGAACCTCCTTAGGGAACGCGGAGTTCCGCACCGGACCCGCGCGGATCGTCGCGGACCCTCGGCGCGACCCGCACGGGACGCGCGCCCTCGCCCTCTCCCCGTGACCCGGCCCTCTCGTAGGCGGTCACAGCCTGCCCGGACCGCCTACGAGAGGGCCGCGTCCCTTACCGTCCCTCGCCCGTCAGGTCGCCAGCAACGACCCCGCGCCCGGCACCGCGCGGGACGCGCCGAGGGCGTCGAGGACCTCGCCGGCGGTGGCGGTGGCGGCGGAGAGGACGGGGAGGCCGGCGTCGGCCTCGAGGCGGTCGAGGATCTCCAGCGAGGGCATCTGCACGCAGGCGGAGCCGATCAGGGCCTGGGCGCGGCTCAGGTCGAGGCCGCGGGCGTGGTCGACGAGGCCGCTCGGGTCGAGGCGGCCGACCTCGACGTTGTCGGCGACGTTGAGGCTGAGGGAGTCGACGACCTCGATCCCGTAGGCCTCGAGGTAGCCGGCGACGAGCGCCGTCAGCGGCGGCATGTACGGGGTCATGATCGCCACCCGCTCGAAGCCCTGCTGCTGGAGCGCGCGGATCAGCGCCCCGGCGCTCGAGAGCACCGGCGCCTCACCGCCGTTCTCGGCGGCGAGGGCCGAGAGGTGCTTCTCCACCTTCTCGTGGGCGCCCGCACCGCGCGCCATCAGCGCGATCAGGCAGGCGTAGGCGATCACGTCGACCCGCGCGTCGGAGAGCTCCTTCACGCAGCGGTCGGAGTCGGCGACCATGCGGTCCAGGGACTCCTCGTCGACGCTGTGGAGGACGGCGCGGCTGGAGTGGAAGGTGACCGGAAAGTCGAGCTCCGCCCGCGCCAACATGCGCGGCACCTCGGTCTCGATCGTCGTGTTGGAGCTGGGGACGATCAGCCCCACCCGCCTGGTCTCGGCGGCGTTCACCGGCGGGCCCCGAAGAGGATGAACAGCGCCGTCGCCAGCAGGGCGCCCAGCGCGGTGCCCTTCAGCAGGTCGTAGGAGATGAAGAAGCCGTCCTGGCGAGGCTCCGGGGCGATCGTGCCGGCCGCGGAAGCAGACGCCACGGGCGCACCAGGCGCAGCGGTGGCGGCAGCCCCGTTGGCGCTCGCCGCCGGCGTCCCCACCGGTTCGCCTTTCACCGCGCGCTCGAGCGAGGACATGAACTCGCGGGTCACGGCATCGGCCTGCTTGGCGATCACCTTCTGGCCGACCGAGCCGAGCACGCCGCCCATCGCCAGGTCGGCCTCGAGGTTCACCCGGGTCCCCTCGTCGAGCGGCTCCAGGGTGACGGTGTTGGAGCTGCGCAGGTTGCCGGCCGCCCCCTTCACCGCGCGGCCGATCGCGGTGAAGCTCATCCGCTCGTTCGGCTCCCGCTCGGTGATCCGCATCTTCAGGTCGAAGGTCGCCGTCATCGGGCCGACCGCCTGGGTGACGCGGACTTTCGAGTTGTCGGGGTCGATCACCTCGACCGACTCGACGCCGGGCACGCACTTGGCGACCTCGTCCACCTGCTCGAAGAACTCCCAGAGCCGCTCGCGCGGCTCGGCGATCACGAAGGACTGCTCAACCTTCACTCCCATCACCTCCGTTGGCTTCGCGTATGGCCCGCCAGACCAGCTCCGGGGTGATCGGCAGGTTCGAAATCTCGATCCCGAAATCGGCGAGCGCGTCGCAGATCGCGTTCGCGATCGACGCCCCCGGCGGGATGGTCCCGGTCTCCCCCACCCCGCGGACGCCGAACGGCGTCACCGGCGAGGGGATTTCGGTGTGCAGCAGCTCGACCGCCGGCAGGTCGCTGGCGGTGGGCACGAAGTAGTCGAGCATCGTGCCGTTCACGAGCTGGCCGGAATCGGCCTCGTAGCGCAGCTCCTCGGTCAGCGCCGCGCCGAAGCCCTGGGCGAGGGCGCCCCGGATCTGGCCCTCGACCGCCTTCGGGTTCACCACCCGGCCGCTGTCGTGGGCCATCACGAAGCGCTCGATCTCGAAGTCCCCGGTCTCGGCGTCGACGGCGACCACCGCGGCGGCGCTGCCGAAGGCGTAGGCCGCGTCGGTCGGCTCGAAGTGGGCGGTCGTCTCAAGACCGGGCTCCTCGTCGATCGGGATGCCCTGGCCGGTGATCGCGGCCTTGTGGACCTCGGCCAGGCTGACCGCCCTCCCCGGGTCCTCCTTGGACCGCACGGAGTCGCCGACGATCTCCAGCGCCGCCGGGTCCTCCCCCAGCTTGCCGCCCGCGATCCGCAGCGTCTTGTCGCGCAGCGCCGCCGCCGCGTCGCGCACCGCGCCCGCCCCGGCGATCAGCGTCCGCGAGGCGAAGGCGCCGGTGTTCAGCGGCGTCGCCCCGGTGTCGCCGGCGTGGACGCGGATCGCGCCGTAGTCGATCCCGTGGACCTCGGCGCAGATCTGGGCGAAGGCGGTCTCGTTGCTCTGGCCGAAGGTCGAGACGCCGGTGTAGAGGTCGATCCCGCCGCTGCGGTTGGCGCGCAGGGTGACGCTCTCGTGGGCGCCGAAGTGCGACCCGCGCTTGGCCAGGAAGCGGGCGCTCGCGTAGCCCGTCCGCTCGACGAAGGAGGTGAAGCCGACGCCGACGTAGCGCCCGTCGGCGCGCGGCCCGCGGCCCGCCGCGCGCAGGCCCTCGTAGTCGATCCGCTCGGCGACCATCTGCAGGCAGCGCGGATAGTCGCCGCTGTCGTAGATCGCCCCGGCGGCGTTTTCCCAGGGCAGCTCCTCCTCGACCAGCATGTTCTGCAGCCGCAGCTCCAGCGGGTCGCGGCCGAGCTTCCGCGCCAACCGGTCGACCAGCAGCTCGCGGGCGAAGTTCACCTCCGGCTGGCCGTAACCGCGGTAGGCGCCGATCGGCGTCTTGTTCGTCACCGCGACCCGCCGTTCCACCGCCCCGTCCTCGATCTTGTAAGGCCCGGTGAAGACGATGCTCGACAGCTGGGCCGAGCCGAACGCCGAGTTCTGGCCGCCGAGGTCGGTTACGTAGGTGTCGGTCATCGCGACGAAGCGCCCGTCGGCGTCGGCGCCGATGCGGAAGTCGTGGACCGCCTCGCGCGCCTGGGTCGAGGCGCGGAAGTGCTCGAGCCGATCCTCGGTCCACTTCACCGGCCGGCGCAGCTCGATCGAGTGCAGGCAGGCGAGCACGTCCTCGGGGTAGACGCCGAGCTTCAGCCCGAAGCCGCCGCCGACGTCGCCGGTGACGACCCGCACCTCGCTCTCCACCAGCCGCAGCGACTCGGCCAGCTGCATGCGGACCAGATGCGGGACCTGGGTGGAGACGTGGGCGGTCAGCTCGCGGGCGCCGGGGCGCCACTCGGCGACGATCGCCCGCGGCTCCATCGGCAGCGGCGCCACCCGGTTGATCCGGAAGCGGTCGGCGACCACCACGGCGGCGGCCTCGAGCGCCTGCTCCGGCTCGCCGCGGCGCTGCGGGTTCGAGGCGAGGAGGTTGTCGTCCATCTGCTGCGGGTGGATCACCGGGGCGCCGGGCTCCAGCGCCGCGATCGTGTCGGAGACGTGGGTCAGCGGCTCGTAGTCGATCCAGATCGCTTCCACCGCGTCCTCGGCGATCCGCCGGCTCTCGGCGACGACGCTCACCACCGGCTGGCCCTCGAAGGCGCAGAACTCCGGGGTGAGCGCGTAGAACGGCAGGTTGGCGGCGCCGGGGACGGGGCGCAGGACGCTGATCGGCTCGGTCCGGGCGACCACCTCGGCGCCGGTCAGGACCTGGTGCACGCCCGGCATCGCCACCGCCTCGGCGGTCTCGATCGACTCGATCCGGGCGTGCGGGAAGGGACAGCGGCCGACCGCCATGTGGAGCGAGCGGGCGGGCTCGACGTCGTCGGTGAAGCGGCCGTCGCCCTGGATCAGGCGGTCGTCCTCCTTGCGCGGGACCACGGTCCCGATCACCCCGGGAGCCTCGCGCGTGGTGGTGTCGGCGCCCGCGCTCACGACTCCTCCCCGTTCAGCACCCGGTCGACCGCGGTGACGATCCCCTCGTAGCCGGTGCAGCGGCAGATCACGCCGCTGATCTCGTCGCGGATCTGCGCCCGGTCGAGCGTCCGCCCCGACTCGCCGAGCGCCGTCGCGGTCATCAGGAAGCCGGGCGTGCAGAAGCCGCACTGGAGGCCGCCGGCGTCCTTGAAGGCCTGCTGGAGCGGCGCCAGCTCACCGTCCACCGCAAGCGACTCGACCGTCCGCACCTCGTGGCCGTCGAGCTGCGGGGCGAGCATCAGGCAGCTCTTCACCGCCTCGCCGTCGAGCAGCACCGTGCACATCCCGCAGACTCCCTGCTCGCAGCCGACGTGGGTGCCGGTCATCCCCAGGTGCTGGCGGAGGAAGTCGGCGACGTGCATCCGCGGCGCGACCTGCTCGCGGTGGACGGTGCCGTTCACGGTGACCGTGATCTCGATCGCTTCATCCATCGTACGAGTCCTCCCCCATCCCGCGCAGCAGGCGCCGCAGGTGGATCGGCAGGAGGTGGGTGCGGTACTCGGCGCTGGCGCGGACGTCCGCCGGCGGATCGATGCCCTCCAGCGCCAGCTCGGCCGCCTCGGCGAGCGTCGCGTCGTCCCAGGCCTGCCCCTCCAGCCGCGCGGCGGCGGCCCGCGCCAGGATCGGCGTCTGGTTCATCCCGCCGATGCCGATGCGGACGTCGTGCCAGGTGCCGTCCGGCTCCGGGGTCGCGGCGACGGCGAGGCTGAGCAGGGCGAAGTCGTTGTGCTTGCGGCCGCGCTCGAAGAAGCCGCAGCGGGCCGGGACGACGCCGAAGCGGAGCGCCGTGATCATCTCCTGCGGGTCCAGGGCGTTCGCGTAGGACCCGACGAAGAACTCCGCCGCGGGCAGCTCGCGCATCCCGGCGGGCCCGCGGGCGACGATCGTGGCGCCGAGCGTCAGCGCGACCAGCGCCACCTCGCCGGTCGGGTCGGCCTGGGCGACGGCGCCGCCGAGCGTCCCGCGGTTGCGCACCTGGCGGTCGCCGATATGGCGGATCGCGGTCCGCAGCAGAGGCAGCCGCTCGGCGATCACCGGCGAGCCTTCCGCCTCGGTGTAGCGGACCAGTGCGCCGATCGTCGTCTCCGACCCGCGCGCCTCGATCTGCCCGAGCTCCTCGGTCAGGCGGTTGATGTCGATGACGGCGGCCGGCCGCATGAGGCGCATGCCGAGCATCGGCACCAGGCTCTGTCCGCCGGCCAGGACCCGCGCCTCACCGGCGTAGGTCTCGAGGAAGTCGATCGCCTCGTCGACCGTGTCGGGGCGTACGTATTCGAATGCCGACGGCTTCACCGCGCTCCGCGGCCGGCACCGAGAAAGGTCGCCATCACCCGGCCGACCGCATCGCCGGCGTCCGCGGAATCCGCCGAGCCCTCCGCCTGGCGCGAGGACCAGACGGTCTCCGGCCGCGCCTGCAGCAGGTGGAGCGCGCCGCTCGCGTCGAGCGCCCACTCGAGGTCCTGGGGAGCACCGCGATGGCGCTCGACCCGCTTGCCGAGGGCGGCGATCGCGAGCGCCTCCTCCTCGCTGATCGAGATCTCGCCCTGGCGCTCGGCCGGGAGCTTCCCCAGCTGGACCTCGCCCGCGCCGGACTCGAAGCGGTATTCCTCCTCCTGGGCGCCGGCTTCGCGCTCGAGGACTTCCATCGTCACCTTGTCGACCTTGTGGCGGTCGGGGCTGATGTCGCCTTTGACGACGCCCTCGCCGAGGCCCCAGCAGCTCTCGATCAGGATCCTCGAGCGATCGCCGTTGAGCGGGTCGAGGGTGAACATCACCCCGGCGCTGCGGGCCGCCACCATCTGCTGCACGCCGACCGCCATGCCCGGCAGGTTGTCGGGCGACGCCAGATCGACGCCGTCGGGACGGTAGGTGAGGACGGCCGGGTTGAAGAGGCCCGACCAGCAGCGGCGGATGTGGTCGATGACGCTGCCGGCGCCCTCGATCCAGAGATAGGTGTCGTACTGACCCGCGAAGCTCGCCCCCTCGAGGTCCTCGTTCACGCCGCTGGAGCGGACGGCGACCGCGACGCTCGCGCCGAGCCGCGACTCCAGCTCGGCGTAGGCGGCGCGGATCTCCGCCTCGAGCGCCTCGGGCAGCGGCGCCGACTCGATCAGCGCGGCGATCTCGGCGGCGGCCCGATCGACCGCGGCGACGTCGCCCGGGTCGAGCGCGGCGCGGATCGCGGCGATCTTCGGCGCCAGCCCGGCGGCGGCGACGAATTCCTCGAAGGCGGCGGTGGTGACGCCGAAGGCGAGCGGCACGTCGAAGCCGGCGCCGGTCATCTCGGCAAGGCCCTTCACCTTGCCGCCGACCGCGGCCGAGTCGATCCCCGGCTGGTCGATCCAGAGGATCCGGGCGCCGTCGCTAGCCATTGGTCGCCCCGACCGCCTCGTCGGCCTTCAGCACGTCGACGACAATGTCGCCGTCGATCACGATCGGCTCGCCGTCGAGGTAGAGCGAGCAGTTCCGCATCGGCACGTCGACGTGGCAGAGGGTCTGGTTCGGCCCGCCGAGCTCGCCGTTGGGGCCGGTCGAGAACAGCACGTTGCCGTAGAAGGAGCGGCCGTGCATGCCCATCCCGCGGCGGTCGTGGGCGAGGATCGACCACTTCGCCGTCTCCAGCATCCCCCAGCCGATGTGGCTGATGCCGTAGGCGTCGGGGTCGTCGAAGGACTCCATGTACTCGCTCAGCAGATCGGCGTCGAGGCCGCCGGCGATGTCGACGATCTTGCCCTTCTCGATCGTCAGTTCGATCGGCGTCTGCACGTAGGACTTGAACGGGAAGATGATGTCGCCCGCGGCGATCACGACCTTGCCGTCGACGCCGTCGTCGGCACCGCCGGTGAAGAGGAAGCCGGAGGGCCAGTGATCCCAGCGGCCGGGGGTGTCGGTGTAGCCGTACTGGGTCATCACCGGGTAGGCGCCGAGCTTGTAGGTGACGTCGCTGCCCGCCTCGTTGGTGAACCGCAGCTCCTTCGCCCCGGCGAGGATCTCGGCCCCCGCCTCGACCCGCTCGCGCAGGCGCGGGCTCGGCTGCATCGCTTCGATGTGCTCGACCGGCTCGATGCAGAGCAGCACGCGGGTGCCGGACTCCTGGATCTCCATCTGCTCGGGCGAGAAGAGGAGGAAGACGGTGTCGACGACCAGGTCGACGCCCTTCAGCGCCTCGATCGCGGGACGGTTGCCGGCCAGCGGCGTCTCGCCGACCTCCCAGACCCCGTCTTCACCGTCGAGCGAGGAGTCGACGGCGGGCAGGCGCACGTTGAAGGCGGTGGCGCCGAGCCCTTCGGCCGCATCGAGGAAGGCGTCGACGTAGTCGACTTTCTGGTTCCCCTGGGAGAGGACGGCGACCGTCGATCCCTCCTTGATGCCGCAGAGCTCGAGCTCGTCCCGGCACAGTTCGGTGAAGGAGTTTTTCGGCATCGGAGACCTCCGTTCTAAGAAGCCGCGCCGTCGATGGCGAGCTCGGTTTTCAGTGCTTGGTCGACCTCCGACATGAAGCCTGGCAGGTTGTCCCAGGGGACCATGTGGCCCGCCGCGGGAACCACCGCGTAGGCGGCGTCGGGGTTGGCGGCGCGTGCCTCGGCGGCTCCGGCCTCGGTGACGACGGGGCTGTCCCCGCCGCTGATGAAGGTGGCGCGGCCCTCGACCGCGGCCCACCAGTCGAAGAAGCCTTCCTCGCTGAAGCGGTCGTAGGTGTCGAGCACCGCGTCGCGGTCGCAGGTGCCGACCCAGCGCGCCCGCAGCAGCAGCTCGGGGCGCGGCCAGTGCGGGTAGGCGGCGGCGACCTCGTCGCCGGTGGTGCCGGCGTAGCCCGCGTCGAGCTGCGCTTCGAAGGAGGTGCGCGGGGTCGGGTAGCCGCCCCGGCCCGGGCCGCAGAGCGGCGGGTCGACGACGATCGTGTGGCGGGGTCGGGCGCCGCCGGCGACCAGCGCGGCGGCGATCCGGGCGCCGAGCGAGTGTCCGAGGACGAGCGGGTCGGCCAGCTCCAGCTGGTCGATCGCGGCGGCCGCGTCGGCGGCGAAGTCGGGGGCCCCGTAGGCGCCGCCGGCCTCGCTCAGGCCGCGGCCACGGAGGTCCATCACCAGTGGCCGCACCCGGTCGCGGAGCGGCGCGACGATGAAGTCCCAGGTGATCGCCGGGCTGGTGATCCCGGGGAGCACGAGGAGCGGCGGCTTCTCCCCGCCGTAGTCGAGGACGTGCAGGCGACAACCGTTGCTCTCGACCCAGCGGCTCTCGGCGCCGAGCGTGCGCAGCTCGTCGCGGAGGCCGTCGGTGACCGGGTTGCGCTCAGACATCGGCGACCTCGGCGACGCCCCCGCCGAGCGCGGCGACGACCGCGTCGCCGAACTCCGAGGTGCTGGCCGAACCGCCGCGGTCGGGGGTGCGGACATCGGCGGCCACCTGGTCGATCACGGCTTCGAGGCGCACGCCCTCGTCCTCGCGCTCGAGCCCGAACCGCAGCAGCAGAGCCAGGGAGCGCAGCGCCGCGGTCGGGTTGGCGACCCCCTCCCCGGCGATGTCCGGGGCGGTGCCGTGGACCGGCTCGAAGAGCCCCGGGCCGGAATCGCCGAGGCTGGCGCTGGCGGCGACCCCGAGCCCCCCGGCGAGCGCCGCGGCGATGTCGGAGAGGATGTCGCCGAAGGTGTTCTCGGTGACGATCACGTCGAAGCGGGCCGGGTCTTCGACCAGGCGCATGGCGGCGGTGTCGACCAGCAGGTGGTCGAGCTCGACGTCGGGGTACTCGGCGGCCAGCTCGGTCGCCCTGTCGCGCCACATGCGCGAGGTCGCCAGCACGTTCGCCTTGTCGACCGAGGTAAGCCGGCCGCGGCGGGTACGGGCCAGCTCGAAGGCGCGGCGCAGCACCCGGTCGACCTGGTCGGGCCGGTATTCGAGGACGTCGAAGACGGTGCCGTCGGCGCGGGTCCCGCGCTCGCCGTAGTAGAGGCCGCCGACCAGCTCGCGCACGATCAGCAGGTCGATCTGCCCGTCGCGGAAGGGGCGCAGGTTGGCGTAGACGTCGAGCGTCTTGCGCAGCTTGAACATGCCGTCCTCGGGGTTCGAAGCGCTCCAGGCGTAGTCGGACGCGCCGACCGCCCCCAGCATCACCGCCTCGGCCTCGAGACAGGCCGCCAGCGTCGCCGCCGGCAGCGCCTCGCCGGTCGCGGCCAGCGAGTCCGAGCCGATCGGGAACTCGCCGACCTCGACCCCCGGGGCGATCGCGGCGAGGACCTTGCGGGCCTCGCCGACCACCTCGACGCCGATCCCGTCGCCGGGGAGCAGGACGACGCCGCTCATACGGCCGGGGCCTCGCGGGAGCAACTGGCGACGTAGCCGAGCGCGTCGTCGAGGTCGATCACGTCGCCGTACTTGGCGTCGATGTCGAAGAGGTTCGCCGCGTGCGGCTCGGGGGCGCGGTCGCCGACGCACTCGCGCGGGACGAGCACGTCGAAGCCGGACTGGACCGCGTCGACGACGCTGGCGCGGACGCAGCCGCTGGTCGTCGCGCCGCAGACCAGGAGGGTGTCGACGCGGAGCGCGGTCAGGGCGGCGGCGAGGTCGGTGCCGAAGAAGGCGGAGGCGCCCTTCTTCACGATCAGGGGGTCGGTGGGGCGGCGCGGCAGGCGCGGGTCGAGCTCGACCGGCTCACTCCCCTCGCGCAGGGTGCCCATCGTCGGGGCCTTGCGCAGCCAGGCGCAGGCGCCCCCGTCGATGTCGGCGTCGCCGTAGGCGATCGTCGTGAAGAGGACCAGGGAATTGGCTTCGTGAGCGGCATCGACGAGCCGCGAGGTGGCCGCGACGACGTCGCTGAGGTCGCTCCCGGTCGGCCACTGCGGCTCGGTGAAGCCGCGGTTGAGGTCGACGACGAGCACGCCCGGACGCTCGCCGCGGGGCACGCGCTGCCCCCAACCGGCGCGCTCGTAGATCTGGTCGGTCGACCCGTCACCCATGGCCGGCATGATTGCATACATGCATACCGAGCTCAACGTCCGTAGGTGTCATTCGGCCTCAAATGCGCTCAAAGTGACTTTCAGTGCATACAACCGGGCTCGCTTTTCCCTAAAATCATGCGATATGGCCGACCTCGCCGTTCCCAGCTCCCTGCCCCGCGGGGAGAAGACCAGCGTCTCCGCCGCCCGGGTCCTCCGCGAGGCGATCTTCTCCGGCGAGCTGCGGCCGGGCGAAACGCTCGGCGAGGCCAACCTGGCGAGCCAGCTCGGGATCAGCCGGACGCCGATCCGCGAGGCCCTGGTCCTGCTGCGCGGCGAGGGCCTGGTCGAGACGCCGCCGAACCGACCGGCCGCGGTCCGCAACTTCACCGCCGGGGACCTGCGCGAGATGCACTCGCTGCGGGCCGTGCTCGAGGGCTACGCGGCGCGCACCGCCGCCCCTAACCTCACCGACCGCCAGATCGGCGAGCTGGAGCGGAGCGTCGACCGCTACGCCAGCCTGATGGACAACGACGCGATGCTGGGCGAACTCGTCGGCGAGAACTTCACCTTCCACAACACGATCATCGAGGCGGCGGGGAGCGAGCGCCTCGAGCTGATGATCCGCCAGACCACGGCGATGCCGCTGATCTACCGCTCCTACATGACCTACTCGAAGGAGAACCGCGACTCGGCGCTGCAGGACCATCGCAAGATCCTGGCGGCGTTGCGCGACCGCGATCCGGAGCGGGCCGAGTCGTTGATGAAGGCGCACGTGCTGTGGGCCCGCGACGTCGCGCTCGCCCACCTGCCGCTGATCGACGACGGCCAGGCCGACGAGCCAGATCGGACTTGAGCACCGCCGCGCTGGAGATGCACGGGGTGAGCGCGTTCGGCGACGCCGGCGAGCGCCCGATGCTGGCGGAGGTCGACTGGACGGTGCGGCGCGGTGAGCACTGGGCGCTGGTCGGGGCCAACGGCGCCGGCAAGAGCACCCTGCTGAAGATCGCGGCCGGGATGCTGGAGCCCGACGAGGGGACCGTGCGGGCGCTCGGCGAGCCCTTCGACACGCACGGCCTGGCCAACCCGAAGCTGCGGATCGGGGTGATCGAGAGCCACCCGCGGATCTACGCCGAGAACCTCACCGTGCTGGAGATCGTCTCGATGCAGCGCACCGGGCCGGCGGCGGTGATGGGGGCGCGGATCGACCCGGCCGAGCGCGAGCGTGCCGCCGCCCTGCTCGAGCGCTTCGGCTGCGGGCACCTGGCGTCGCGGCGCTACCGGGTCTGCTCCCAGGGCGAGCGCCAGCGGGTGATGCTGGCCCGGGCGATGATGCGGGACCCCGAGCTGCTGCTGCTCGACGAGCCCAGCTCGGCGCTCGACCTGATCGCCCGCGAGGCCTTCATCGAGGCGGTCTCGGCGCTGGTCGCCGGCGCCCCGCGGATCGCCACGGTGACCGTCGCCCACCACCTCGAGGAGCTGCCCGCGGTGGTCGATCACGCCGTGCTCCTGCACGAGGGGCGGGTGCTCGCGGCCGGCCCGGCGGCGGCGGTGCTGAACACCGAGAACCTCTCGCGGGCGTTCGCCGCCCCGGTCGAGGTGCGGCACGGAGGCGGACGGTGGCGGGCCGATCTGGCCGCCGCGCCGGGATGAGCGTCTTCCGGTCGACCCTCGAAGGGGCACTCGCCTGGCGCGAGGAAGGACGGCGGGTCGCGATCGCGACGCTGTTCGAGGCGGAGGGATCCTCGCCCTTCGAGCCCGGCGCGACGATGGCGATCGACGCCGAGGGGCGGATCGAGGGGTCGGTGACCGGCGGCTGCGTCGAGGGCGCGGTGGCGCAGGCGGCGATCGCGATGCTGGCCGGCGAGCCGCGGACCGAGAACCTCCGCTACGGGATCAGCGACGACCTGGCGGGGTCGGTCGGGTTGACCTGCGGCGGGATCGTCCACGTCGGCCTGCGGGAGCTCGACCGGAACGGCGCCGAAGTCCTCGCCGCCGTGCTCGCGGCGGAACGGGAGGGCGACGCGGTGGCGGTCGCGACCGTGCTCGACGGCCCCGGCGCGGGCGGCTCGCTGGCCGTCAGCGGGGCGGGCAGGGTCGGGCGCCTGGCGAGCGGCGGCGAGCTCGAACCCCACCTGGTCCGCGAGGTCGAGGGGATGCTGACCCAGGGCATCTCCGGGGTGCGCCGCTACGGCGCCGACGGCGTCCGCCTCGGCAACGAGGTCCGCGTCTTCATCGACAGCCACAGCCCGCCGGCGCGGATCGTGATCTTCGGCGCCGTCGACTTCGCCGCGGCCCTGGCGCCGCCGGCCGCCGCGCTCGGGTTCGCGGTGACGATCTGCGACGCGCGCGCGGCCTTCGCCGGGTCCTCGCGCTTCTCCGAGTCCGCCCGCGTGGTCGTCGGCTGGCCCGAGGACCTGCTCGCCGCGGAGGAGCTCGGCCCGCGCGACGCGATCCTCGTCTTCACCCACGACCGCAAGTTCGACGAGCCCGCCCTGCTCGGCGCCCTGCGGACCGGGGTCGGCTACATCGGTGCCCTCGGCAGCCGGCGGACGGTCGCCGATCGCACCGAGCGGCTGCTCGGCGCCGGGGCCACCGAGGCCGAGCTGGCGCGGATCTGCTCCCCGGCCGGGCTGGACATCGGCGCCCGCGACCCGGAGGAGACGGCGCTCTCGATCCTGGCCGAGATCGTCGCCGTCCGCAACGGGCGCGGCGGCGGCCAACTGCGCCAGGCGCGCGGGCCGATCCACCCCTCCTGAGAACTCCTCTGGCTAGGACCCGAGGTCGGCGGGCCGATCGACGTCCCGGGCCACCCCGAGCCCGGCGCAGTCGACCGCCACCGTGCGGGCCTCCCGCAGCACCGGGCCGAGGCCGGCGTCGGGAGCGTGGCGGGCGCGCTCGATCATCGCCCCGCGGATCAGGACCGGGTGGGCGGGGGTCTCGCCGTCGAAGGCGCGGTAGGCCTCGGCCTCGCCGTCGGCGGCCGCGGACAACAGCCGCAACGCCGCCTCGCGCTCCAGCCACGGCAGGTCCGCAAGGGCGATCAGCACTTCCTCGGCCTCGCCGACGACCTCGATCCCGGCCCGCAGCGAGGCCCCGACCCCCGCCTGCCAGTCGGCGCAGACGACCGTCTCCCAGCGTCCCTCGGGGACGACGGCGGCGACCGCCTCGGCGGCGGCGCCGAGCACGACCACCTGGCGCTCGCCGATCCCGTCCAGGGTCGTCAGGACCCGCGCCAGCAGGCTTTCGCCGTCGACCTCGGCAAGCTGCTTCGGCGACCCGAAGCGAGAGCCTTGGCCGCCGGCGAGCACCACCACCGCGAGTCCGGTCAGCGTCGGTGCCTCCCGGGGATCCGCACGGTCATCCGGTCGGTGCTGACGTTGCCGGTCACGCGGTTGACGCGGGCGACGAGCGGGACGCGCAGCGACTTGTGCGAGTCGAGCTTGCGCAGCTGCGCGCCGAGCGCCGGCGGGATCGCCAGGTTGAAGGTCGTGAGCTTGCCCGCGGCGATCGTCTTCCGCGTCCCCAGCGAGGTGCCGAGGCCGGGAAGGACGCCGGTGACCGCGACCCGGGCGCCGAGGCTCGACTTCACCTGCACCTGGACCGAGCCGTTGCCGACGGTGTAGCCGGGCGCGAAGTGCAGCACCGGGCAGGCGCCGTGGTATTCGGCGCCCTGCGGGCAGCCGTCCTGGGTCAGGTCGCCGTAGCCGTCACCGTCGACGTCGGGCTCGATCACCCCCGACACCGGCACCCGTACTTCGGACGCCGCGAAGGAGGCCTTTCCGCCCGGCTGCGGGAGCGGCATTTCGATCCCGCCGCTTGCCGCGTGAATGCCCCTCTCTTCTTCTTCCTCGGAGGGCGGCGGACAGACGATGGCGCCGCCTTCGTTCGACCCGAACGCCAGGTATTCGCCCGCCTCGATCGGCAGCCGGGTTTCGAATTCGTTCTTGCCCGGCTTCATGCTCTCCAGGGCGGCCTTAGCGGTGACTTCGACTTCCCCCGAGCCGAGGACGCGGACGAGGCGCACCGTGAATGGCGGCACCCCTTCGGCCGGGAACAGGGCAGGCATGTAGGCGGTCCACTTGGTCAGCACCCCGGAGACCGGAGCCGCCAGTGGCAGCGGCGATCCCGTGTGGGAGCGCTCGAAGACCGCACCGAAGGGGGCGCCCGACTGGGTGGCCGCGCAGGTGTCACCGAATTCGCCGCCCTTGGTGGCGCCGGTGGCTCCGGCGGTCACCAAGAGGGATCCGCCGACGGCAGCAGCGGCGGCCAGCAAGAGTATGCGTCGCACTTCGTTCCTCCGATCGTCGACCCGGAAATCGAAAAATATCCTCCCGAAGGCCGTGACCCCACCGATCGCACATCAGCTGGCCGAGTTCGCGGTGTCCGCGGAGCCCGGCGCGCGCCCCGGCCTGCGCGCCGTCGCCGCCCGGCACCTGCTCGACACGGTCGGCTGCGGCCTCGCCGCGGTCGGTACGAGAGAGGGAGGCCACGCGAGCGCGGTGGCGCTGGCGGCGGGCGGGCGCGAGGAGGCGACGGCGCTCGGCGCAGGCGACGGCGATCCTCGGGTCGGCCGCGACGGTGCAGGCGGGGGAGTCCGGGGCGCCG
>MKSH01000023.1:30510-35933 GCA_001898095.1 Solirubrobacterales bacterium 70-9
GGCCGGGTCACGGGGAGAGGCGCGAGGGTGCGCCTCCCGCGCGGATCCCGGCGGAGGTCCGTGACGATCTGCGCGGGTCCAGTGCGGAACTCCGCGTTCTTTAAGGAGGTTCCGGAGCGCTGAGTGAGTTGAACACACCCTGGTGTGTTCAACTCATGCAGGCCCCGATCTTCCGACGCGCTGAGCGAGCGACCGTGCCATGGCACGGTCGACCCGTGCGACCGGCCTTTTCCACCCCCGGCCCGGAAAAGGTCGACCGCGCGTCCCGACCTGCGCCGGAACCCGCGCGCTTCCCCCCGAAAGCCTCGCGTCCCGGGCGTCTCGCGGCAAGCGGGCAGCCTGCCCGGGCCGCCGCGAGACGCCCAGGACGCGACCGTCCCCCGCCGCAGGGCCCTGAAGCCCGCCGTCCCCCGCCGACCGGACCCCGAAGCCCGCCGTCCCGGCTGCCGGCGCCTCGGCACACGCAGTCCCCGGCCGCCCGCCGAGACACCCCGCCGAAAGCCGGTCAGCGCGGTCGCACTTCCCAGCCCTCGACGGGATACAGGGCGTCTTCTTCGAGGATGCGGACGACGAATATCTGCAGGTCGTACCTGCAGACGAAGTGGTCAGCCGCCATCCAGGTGGCCGGGCCGAATTTGAGGAAAACGTCGCCGCAGCCGTACGCCGTCATCGAGATGGCGACCAGGGCCTCGTCGCAGAACTCTTCGAGATATTTGGAGTCCGCCAGCCAGTCGAAGTGGGCGATCAGATCGCGTCGGTAGAACATGCCCGCCACGCTAGGAGGCAAATGCGCACGCGTGGTGCGCAGAATGGGCCAATTCGGTGCCGGGCCTGCAGCTCAGAGCACCGAGATCGAGAAGCTGGCGGTGAAGGTCTCGCCGGGCGGGACGAAGGTCAGCTCGGGCCCGGCCGTGAGGAGCGCGTTCGTGGGGGCGGTCATCGGCTCGATCGCGACCGCGTCGAGGTCGTCCGGGGCGTAGATCTGGGTGAAGGGAAAGCCGCTGTCCATCCGCATCTCGATCCGCCGGTCGGGGCCGACGAGGGCGAGGGCGGTGCCCGGCGGCGGCGCGAGGAAAGCGTCGTCGTAGGTGCGCCCGCCGAGCGGTGCGGTCTCGATCGCGGTCGGCGCCCGCTCCCCGGTCGGCAGCCCGCGGTCGTCGAGCAGCAGTTGCTCGTGGACCGGTGCCTCCAGCACCCAGTCGGCCCGCGGCACCCCGGGCAGGGTCAGGTAGGGATGGAAGCCGAAGGAGACCGGGACGGCGACGTCGCCGGTGGCGGTGAGGCTGGTCTGGATCTCCAGCGAGCCCTCGACCAGGGTCGCCTCGATCACGACCAGGTGCGGGAACGGGAACGCCTCCAGCAGGTGCGGGTAGGCGCCGAAGTCGAAGCTCGCCGCGAGGGCGCCGCCGGAATCGAGCTCGGCGTGGCGCTCGACCCGCCAGCCGGCCGCCGCCGAGAGCAGCCCGTGGATGGGCAGCCCCGCCCCGTCGCGCTTCAGCGGCAGGCCGCGCAGGGTGAGGTCGACCTCGCGCCCCGCCAGCTCGAAGCGATCGGCGCCGAGCCGGTTCGCCCACGGATGCAGGAAGGGGATGCCCAACGTCGAGTAGCTCTCGACGTACGCCCGCAGCCCGCCGCGCTGCCCGAGCAGCTCCTCGCCCCGGTGCTTCAGCGAGCAACAGATCATCCCCGCCTCGGGGACGAAGACCGCCTCGAGGCCGCCCCGCGCGTCCGCTTCCAGGGTCAGCGCGGCGAACCCCTCCTCGCTCCGTTCGCCGACCATGGCCGGGATCTTGACCTACCCCAGGTCATCTACATAATCAGCCGTCGAGTGGAACTCGGCGTCTACACCTTCGCGGAGCTGACCCCCGAGGTCGAGGGCGGCCCGATCGTCAGCGCCGAGCGGCGCCTCCGCGACCTGATCGAGGAGATCGAGCTGGCCGACCAGGTCGGGCTCGACGTCTTCGGCGTCGGCGAGCACCACCGTCCCGACTTCGCCGTCTCGACCCCCGCGGTGGCGCTCGCCGCGGCGGCCGAGCGGACCGAGCGGATCCGTCTCACCAGCGCCGTCTCGGTGATCAGCTCCGACGACCCGCTGCGCGTCTTCCAGGACTTCGCCACCCTCGACCTCCTCTCCGGCGGGCGCGCCGAGATCATGGCCGGGCGCGGCTCCTTCATCGAGTCCTTCCCGCTCTTCGGCTACGACCTCGACTCCTACGACGAGCTCTTCGCCGAGAAGCTCGACCTCCTGCTCGCGGTGCGCGCCGAGACCGAGGTCAGCTGGGACGGCAGGCTGCGGGCGCCGATCGACCGGCGCGGCGTCTACCCGCGGCCGCTCCAGGACCCGCTGCCGGTCTGGGTCGCGGTCGGCGGCTCACCCCAATCGGCGATCCGCGCCGGCCGCCTCGGCCTGCCGATGGCGCTGGCGATCATCGGCGGCGAACCGGCCCGCTTCAAGCCGTTCGCCGACATGCACGCGGGCGCCGCGGCCGAGGTCGGCGCGCCGGCGCCGGCCCTCAGCATCAACTCGCACGGCTTCCTCGCCCCCAACTCCCAGGAAGCCGCCGACATCGCCTTCCCCGCCTTCGCCCGGATGATGGACCGGATCGGCCGCGAGCGCGGCTGGCCGCCGATGACCCGCGCCGCCTTCGAAGCGAGCCGCCGCCTCGAGGGCGCCAACCTGGTCGGCTCCCCCGCCGAGGTCGCCGAGAAGATCCTCTTCCAGCACTCGATCTTCGACCACGACCGCTTCCTGATCCAGTTCAGCGTCGGCACCCTCCCCCACGCCGACGTGATGCGCTCGATCGAGCTCTTCGGTACCGAGGTCGCCCCGATCGTCCGCCGCGAGCTGTCGTCGGCGCCCGCTTCCTAGGGTCCCTCCGCCGGCACCGAGCCGGGGCTAATCGTCCGCGGACCAGCGGCGGCGGGACTGCTTGCGCTCGCCGGCCTGCCGCTTCTGCTCCAGCCGCCGCGCGCGCGAGGCGCGGGTCGGCTTCGTCGGCCGGCGGTGGCGGGGGACGCGGAGGCCGACGGCGAGCTTCGCGGCGAGCCGTTCGAGGGCCAGTTCGCGGTTGCGGTACTGGCTGCGCCCGTCCTGGGCGACCGCGGTGACGACCGGGCCGAGGCGCTCCATCAGCCGCACCCGCCGCGCCTCGTCCAGCGAGCGCGAGGCGCCGATGTCGAAGACGGCTTCGACCCGCGAGGCAGTCACGTTGGCGTGCTGCCCGCCCGGCCCCGAGGAGCGGCTGGTGCGCAGCTCGACCTCCGCCAGCGGGATCGCCGTCCGCTCGTCGATCCGCAACTGCTCGGCCATGATCAGGTCAGCTCGGGGATGTGGCGCTCGAGGTGCTCGGCGATCGTCCGCCGCACCCAGGCGCGCTCGTCGGGAGCGGCCATCCGGTAGCGCCCGAGCAGCATCTTCTGGTCGTCGAGCGGCAGGCCGGAGATCTCCCAGGAGACCGCGAGCCGCTCGAAGAGGGCCTCCTCGCGGCGCGCCCAGGCGTCCTCCAGCGAGGCGGCGTGGCTCGCCGGCGGCTCGCCGATCTTCGCGATCGTCGCCGCGCTCAGCCGCTCGCGCAGCTCGAGGACGTTCCCCTGCGGGTCGGTGTAGGAGACGGTCGGCGATTTCTCGCGCGGCCGCCGCGGTTGTCTCCGACGCTTGGCCATCGGCATCCAGTTTGGCAATCTCCGAGGCGTGGAAGCGACGGTGACGATCGGGGTGCCCTTCGACTCGGTCGGCCGCGGCGGCGGCACCGAGACCGGGCCGGCGACGCTGCGGGAGCTCGGCCTGCCGGAAGCGCTCGGCGCCCGCGACGAGGGCGACCTCGCGGTGCGCATCCGCGGCGACGAGCGCGACGCCGACACCGGCCTGCTGGCGAGCGACGACGTGCTGGAGAACACGGCGACGATCCGCGCCGCCGTCGCCGATGCGATCGCCGCGGGCGAGCGCCCCTTCCTCCTCGGCGGCTGCTGCGCCGAGCTGCCGGGGGCGCTGGCCGGGGCCCGCGACGCCCTTGGCGCGCCGCTCGGGCTCGCCCACGTCGACGGCCACCTCGACCTTTACGACGGCGAGACCTCGACCAGCGGCGAGGCCGCCGACATGCCGATCTCGGTGGTGCTCGGGCTCGGCCCGGCGGCCTGGGTCGAGGCGGCCGGGGGCGCCGCGGCGGTCCCCGAGCGCACCGCGATCGTCGGCTTCCGCGACCGCGCCGAATCCATCGCCGACGGGATGCGCCAACCGGAGGACCTCGACCGCCCGCCCCTCCTCTACGGCGCGGCGGAACTAAGGGAGCAGGGCGTCGCCGCGGCGGGCGCCGAGCTGGCCGAGCGCCTCGGCGGCGCGGGCCCCTTCTGGCTCCACCTCGACGTCGACGTCCTCGACGAAGCGATCTTCCCCGCCACCGATTACCCGCAGCCGGACGGGCTCGACTGGGAGGAGCTCGCCGCCCTGCTCAGCCCGCTGGCCGCCGCCGACACCTTGGTCGGCGCCTCGCTCGCCTGTTACAACCCCGACAAGGATCCGGGCCTCGCCTACGGCCGGCGCCTCGTCGCCGCGCTCGCCGGCTGACCCCGGGGCCGGCCCTAAGCGACCGAGTCGATCTTCGCCGCGAGCTCGAAGTCGGCGGCGGTGAGGCCGCCCTCGGAGTGAGTGGAGATCGTCACCGTCACCGTGGCCCAGGAGATCTGCAGGTCCGGGTGGTGCCCCATCTCCTCCGCCGGAGTGGCCAGGGCATCGACGAACTTCACCGAGCCGACGAAGTCGCCTCGGTCATAGGCCTTCACGATCGCCTCGCCGGAGCGCTCCCAGCCCTCCAGCCCGGCAAGCTTCGCCTCGATCTCCTCGTTTCCCAGCAACGCCATCTGGGACACCTTAGTCGGCCCGCCCTACGGCGTGAGGATGATCTTCAGGGCTTCGCGGCGGTCGTAGATCTCGTAGGCCTCGACCGCTTCGTCCAGCTTCATGTGGTGGGTGACCAGCGGGGTCGGGTCGAGCTTGCCGCTGTCGAGCAGGGACAGGACGCGGTCGACGTGGGCGATCACGTTGGCCTGGCCGAGGCGCAGGTCGAGCCCCTTCAGCCAGGCGAGCCCGAGGTTCATCTCCACCTTGCCGACCTGGACGCCGATCCCGGAGACGGTGCCGGCGCTGCGGGCGAGGGAGATTGCCGAGTCGACCGCCGCCGGGTGGCCGACCGCCTCGACCACGACGTCGGCGCCGCGCCCTTCGGTGGCCCCGCGGACCTCCGCCTTCGGGTTGCCCTCGGTGAGGTGGACCGGGGTGGCGCCGAACCGGGCCGCCAGGTCGAGGCGCTGCTCGACCGAGTCGACGGCGAAGACCTGGATCGCGCCGCCCGCCACCGCCGCCTGCACCGCGCAGAGCCCGACCGGGCCGAGCCCCAGCACCGCGACCGTGTCGCCCTCCCGCATCC
>MKSH01000023.1:36039-39095 GCA_001898095.1 Solirubrobacterales bacterium 70-9
GTCCGCGCTCGCAGCGGTGGTAGTCGCCGCGGACGCAGAGGGTGCAGGTGCCGCAGGCGACGAGGAAGGTCCCGAACACCCGGTCGCCGACCGCCACCCGGGTCACCGCGTCGCCGACCGCCAGCACCTTGCCGACGTACTCGTGGCCGATGCAGGTCCCCGGATCGACCGGCACCCGGCCGTGGTAGATGTGGAGGTCGGAGCCGCAGACGCCGCTCGCCTCGATCGCGATGATCGCCTCGTCGGGGCTGCTCAGCACCGGCTCCGGGACCTCGTCGATCCGCACCTCCCCCGGCGCCTGGTAAGTCACCGCGCGCATACGGGCAACCTATCTGGTGCCGGGCGGCGTGCTCAGGACGGCTGGACGCCGGCAACCTGGAAGCGGTTGCTCGGCCCGTCGGGGCTCGCCGTCTCGGCGATCCGCGTCTCCAGCGCGAGCTCCTTCTCGAAGTCCGCCGCCTCGCCGTGCTGGAAGGAGACGTCTTTGCCCTCGAGCAGCTCGATGAAGACCTCGACGAAGCGCGCGTCGAGCTGGGCGCCCGCCACCCGGCGGAGCTCGACGATCGCGTCGTAGCTCGACATCGGCGTGCGGTAGGAGTCGCGCGCCGTCATCACGTCATAGGTATCGGCGACCGAGATGATCCGCGCCAGCTCCGGGATTTCGTCGCCCTTCAGCCCGCGCGGGTAGCCCTTGCCGTCGATCCGCTCGTGGTGGGCGAGGATGATGTCGGCGACCGGTCCGTAGCCGTCCAGCGCCGAGACCACCCGGGCGCCCTGCTGCGGGTGGCGTTTGATCAGCATCCAGTCCTCGTCGGTGAGCGGCACGTTCGCCTTCAGGATCCGGTCGGGGAGGATGAACTTGCCGATGTCGTGGAGCAGCGCGGCGATGTGCACGAGCTCCTCCTCCTGCCGCGAGAAGCCCGCCCGCTGGGCGATCGCCCGCGAGTAGCGCGCCACCGCGGCCGAGTGCCGGGCGGTCATCTGGTCCCGCAGGTCGAGCGTCCGCAGCAGCGCGCTCAACATCCCCACCTGGAAGCTGGCCAGCTGGTTGGACCGTTTCTCCAGCTCTTCGGCCCGGTCCCGCGAAACGAGCAGTGCCCCCAAGAGGTATTGAAAGACGATCAGGACGACCCCGAACAGGGCAATTGCAGGGAGTCCGGCCCTTGAGTAGAGATAGACGATGCCGACGGCCATCACTGCGGCGGCGGCCTCGGAGGGGAGGACCGGCAGGAAGATGTATCGGAACTTCGGCAGGAACGGCGTGCCTTCGATGTACGAGCCGTATCCGGCGATCAAGGAGAAATTGATCAGGAGCGCGAGTCCAAAGTCCGCAACCACGAAGGCGTAGAACGCCGGCTGGTTGTCGGTGACACCCGTCGCCGTAGCGACCGCGTGGAACGCAAGGCCCCCGGCCAGCGGAAAGATCGCATAGGTCAACAAGTTGTTGAGCGCGTAATGCAGCGGCGTCCGCTCGATGACCATCCCGACAGCGATCGCAATCACAGAGACCACCGCCGCCGGCGGTCCACCCAATAGCACCATCGCCACGACGATCGGCAAGAAGCTGCTTGAGAGTTTCAGCTTCGGATTGGTCCTGATCGCGGTCAGATCGCTGAACAGAGCGAAGGCCAGCAGGATGCCGATGAGGGCGAGATCCCAGTCGGCGGTCGCCGCCGTGAGGATCGCCACGACGATCGTGGCCACGAGGCACACGCATTCCAGAAGCACGATCCAGATCGTGGGGCGACTGTGTTCGGTTGCCATTTGCTTAAGGAAGTTGATACGAGACGCAAGGTGGCGACGCCACCGGCTCGTACAGTTGCGAAGACGATGCGACGAGTCCGCCTGAAATTAGCCTCCATAGCGGCCTCTTTCAAGACTCGTAGCCAGATGACCGGACGTATGCAGAGCCGGTCTCGAAGGGCGATGGGCAGGATTCGAAGCGAGTCCCCCGCCGCCGGCCCGGGACAAAAAAAGGGCGCCCACTTCGGGGCGCCCTCAAAACTGAAGATCAAGTTTGGTGATCAGCCGTGTTTCCAGCCCATATCTATGCCCCTTCTCTTTGTTGAAGCCCGAACTCTGTGCACGGGGGTCGAAAAACTTCCAAAAGCGACACCGAAGTTGTAGCACAGCTTGTCCGAAACTTGTGCAACTGCAGGAAATCTTGTGCATAAATTGAGTATCAAGGGGCGTAGCCCGTGCCTAAGCCTGCAATAACCCAGCCCCTGCGAAGACCGCTTTTCAGGCGCCTGATCTCGACCTACGCGATCAACGAGATGGGCGACTGGATGGGGGTCGTCGCCCTCTCGGTGCTCGTCTACGAAGCGACCGGGAGCGCCCTGGCGACGACCGTGCTTTTCCTCGGGACCCGCTTCCTGCCCGCTTTCCTGGCCCCGGTCCTGGTCACCCGGATCGAGCGCCCCCCGCCGCGGATCGCGCTGCCGCTGGTCTATTGCGGCGAGACCGCGGCGTTCGGGGCGCTCGCCCTGCTCGCCTCCCACTTCTCGCTCGCCGCCGTCGTCGTGCTGGCGACCATCGACGGCACGCTCGCGCTGGCGGGCCGGGCGCTGACCCGGGCGGTGGTCGTCAGCGGGCTCGAGCCGGCAGGCGAACTGCGCGAGGGCAACGCGGTGCTGAACGTGGCCTTCACCGCCGCGGCGGCGATCGGACCGGGCCTCGCCGGGCTGATCGTCGCCGGGCTCGGGGTGCAGACCGCGCTCTTCCTCAACGCCGCCTCCTTCTATCTCGTCGCCTGGATCCTGATCACGGCGGGCAAACTGCCGCGGGTCGAGCCGGAAGAGGGCGGCACGGTCGCCCGCGCGAAAGCCGGCGCTCGCTACCTGCGTGCCAACAAGGTCCTCCGCCGACTCCTCGTCGCCCAAGGCGCCGCCTTCGTCTTCTTCTCCGCGGTGATCCCGATCGAGGTGATCTACGCCAAGGAAACGCTCGGTACCAACGACACCGGGTACGGCGTGATGCTTGCCAGCTGGGGCGTCGGGATGGTGCTCGGCAGCCTCGTCTTCGCCCGCGCCCGACGCGCGCCGCTGATCGTCCTG
>MKSH01000023.1:39155-42609 GCA_001898095.1 Solirubrobacterales bacterium 70-9
TAGGGGGTACCGGGAACGGGGTTCAATGGGTTTCCGCGATCAGTGCGGTTCAAGAGTTGACCGAGGCGGGTATGCAGGCGCGGGTTATGGCGGTCCTGGAGTCCATAGGAGCGGCGATGCCGGGTGTCGGGTTCGTCGTAGGCGGCTTGATAGCTGCGATTGCGACGCCTCGGACCACTTTTCTGGTCGCCGGGTTGGGAGTCCTGGCGATCGTCGCGCTACTCGCTCCGACGCTTCGCGGACAGCGTGCAGGGCGTCTCGCCACAGCCCAGGGATTTCCGCTTGACGAAACCAACGACGTTGTGCTGGAGTTGCTCCCTGGAGGCATGCCAACACCTAATTCTTCGGAGGTCGAGTTTTGAAGAAGGTCACGATTTTTCTATTGGTCGCTGCGCTTGCAGCGGTCTCCGCGGTCGCGCTGGCGGCCTGCGGCGGCGGGGGCAGCAGTTCCGGCTCGAGCTCCGAACCGTCATCGACCTCTGAACCGGAAGGCGAATCCGCCGCCACGCCGGCCGAAGGCGAAGGCAACGAAGGCGGCACCCTGAAGGGCGCCTACTCCGAGTTCCCGGACTACATGGACCCTCAGCTCTCCTACACCGCGCAGGGATGGACGGCGATGCGGCCCGTCTACATCCCGATGCTCTACTACAAATCGGGTGAGGGGCAGGAAGGGTCCGAAATCGTCCCGGGCCTCGCCAAAGAACTGCCGAAAGTCACCAACGGCGGCAAGACCTACACGATGTTCATGCGCAAAGGCCTCAAATACTCGAACGGCGAAGAAATCAAAGCCGGCGACTTCAAATATGCGGTCGAACGCGCCTTCCTCACCAACTCGGGCGGCTCGCCCTTCTACACCACGATCGACGGCGCCGAAGAATTCGCCAAAACCAAAAAGGGCGGCATCTCCGGCATCAAAGTCAACGAAAAGACCGGCGAAATCGTCATCAACCTGGAAAAGCCGCGCGGCACCTTTGAAAACGAGCTCGCGCTGATGTTCGTCGCGCCGGTCCCGCAGAGCACCCCGGACGAAGACCAGTCGGCCAACCCCATTCCCGCCTCGGGTCCTTACATGCTCACCAGCTCAAAGCCCGGCCGTGGATGGGACTACGAACGAAATCCGTACTGGGCCAAAGACAACGGCAAACAGTTGACGGAAGTTCCTTCTGGCCACGTCGACAAGATCGAAATCGAAGTCCTTCGCAACCAGGCCACGCAGGTGAATGAGGTCGAATCGGGCAAGCTCAACTGGATCTTCGATCCGATTCCGGCCGACCGCTTCCAGCAGGTCAAAGAAAAGTTCGAAGGCACGCAGCTGAGAGAAGAGCCGACGATCTCGACGCTCTACTTCTGGATGAACATGACCGAGGAACCGTTCAACAACAAGAAAGTTCGCGAAGCGGTCAACTACGCGGTCGACCCGGCCGCCCTGGAACGCATCTACACGGGTCTGATCAACGGGACCCAGCAGATCCTGCCCCCGGGGATGCCCGGATACAAGAAATTTGAACTGTATCCGCACGACATGAGCAAAGCGAAAGAATTGATGGCCGAAAGCGGCGTCAAAGACAAAGAAATCACCGTGTGGACCGATACGAGGAACCCCAATCCCGAAGTCGGCGCCTACTACGAAGGCGTTCTGAAAGAACTCGGGTTCACGACGGAACTGAAGGTTGTCAATGCCGACAACTACTTCACGGTCCTCGGCAATCTGTCCACGCCGAATCTGGATACCGGTTGGTCGGACTGGTTCGAGGACTATCCGCACCCGAATGATTTCTTCGACATCCTGCTGAACGGCGAAAGCATCCAGCAGACCAACAACGAGAACTTTTCGCAGACCAACATCAAGGCCCTGAACGAAAAGATCGACAAATTGGGCGGCGAACAGCTCGGCCCGCAGCAAGAATCCGAATACGCGGAACTGGACGAAGAATTCATGAAGGAAGCAGCCTGGGCCCCGTACGGGACCGAGACCGAGACCCTCTTCGTCTCGGAAAACGTGAATCTGGAAAACATCATCTGGAATCCGACCTTCGAGACGGAACTCACCAGCATCGAATTCGAATAACGGGTGCAAGGCATTCCCGTGCCTCCTGAGTCCGAGAAGTCCGGTACGGAGGCGGCGGCCGACGAGGCCGCCGCCTCCCCCGGGACCAGCCCGCGCAATTCCGATCGGCGGGTGACGAGAGGTGATGCCGACGGGCGTCAGGGCGGCCCTTGGGCGATCGCCTGGCGTCGGTTACGTCGCAACTACCTGGCCCTCTTCGCGCTTGCCGTCTTCCTCATCATCGTCATCTGCTGTCTGCTCGCCCCGGTCTGGGCGCACCACGTGGCGCACACCGGCCCGAATCAGACCCACACGCTGGAGAAACTTCACGAGGGTGGCGAAACGAAGGAAGTGGTCGAAGTCACCGGCAAGGCGATCGGCCCGCAGTGGTTCGCCGCCGGGGGCAAGTTCTTCCTCGGCGCCGACGGCCACCTCGGCCGCGACGAGATGGTCCGTCTCCTCTACGGCGGTCGCGCCTCGCTCTTCATCGGCTTCACGGCGGCACTCATCACGCTGATCCTCGCCGTCACCCTGGGCCTACTGGCCGGCTACCGCGGCGGCTGGACCGACACGCTCATCTCCAGGGCACTTGACGTCATCTGGTCCTTCCCGGTGGTTCTGCTCGGGATCTCACTCGGCATCGCCCTGGCGGTGGGCGGCCTGCAGGTGGGGCCGATCCACCTGAAGTCGAGCTCGTTGTGGATCCCGACCTTGATCATCGGCGTCGTCACCACGCCGTATATGGCTCGACCCCTACGCGGTGAGGTGCTCGCACTGCGCGAGAAAGAGTTCATCGAGGCGGCGGTGGCCCAGGGCGCGAGCGCCCGCCGGATCATGTTCATCGAACTGCTACCGAACCTGATCTCCACGATCATCGTCTTCTTCACCCTCAACGTCGCCAACAACATGCTGCTCGAGGCGACCCTCTCCTTCCTCGGCGCCGGCGTCCAGCCACCGAACAGCTCATGGGGAACGATGATCTCGGAAGGCTTCGAAGCCCTATACAGCCAGCCGCTGCTGACGATCATCCCAGGCACCGCGATCCTGCTCACGGTGCTCTCGATCAACGTCTTCGGCGATGGACTCCGCGACGCGCTCGACCCGAAATCGAAAGTTCGCTTCGAGGCGCGCTCCGGGGCGACGGCCGAGCGCACCGAGCTGGCCGAGCTCGGTGGGACGGGGATCTAGATGCTGCGCTTCCTGGTCAGAAGGCTACTCGGCGCGATCGCCGTCCTCTTCGCGATCTCCGTCCTCGTCTTTCTGATCTTCAACGTCGTCCCGGCGACCAACCCGGCGCAGCGCATCGCGGGCAAGAACGCAACTCCGCAGCTGGTCAAGTCGGTCGAAGAAGAATGGGGATTCGACAAGTCGCTTCCGCAGCAGTACTGGACCCAGATGAAGCTCATC
>MKSH01000024.1 GCA_001898095.1 Solirubrobacterales bacterium 70-9
CGGCAAGGGCGCCAACACGTACGCGCTGCAGTGGGCGCAGAAGCGTCCTTACGAATTCACCGTCGTCAACGCCCATTCGCTCTACGTCGAGGTGATGGGGGAGCTGGGGATCGTCGGTCTCCTGCTGATCGTCACCGTGATGCTGGCCTTCCTGGTCGGGGCGGCGCGCAGGCTCGGCGGGCCGGACCGCCACGCCTACGCCGCCTTCCTGGCACTGGCGGCGATGTGGATGATCCACGCCGGGATCGACTGGGACTGGCAGATGCCGGCGATCACCGTCTGGCTTTTCGCCTGCGGCGGGATCGCGATCTCACGCTGGCTCTCGCCGGAGCCGCGGCGCGAGGTCGTCGCCGGCCGCATGCCGCGGATCGTCGCTGCCCTCTGCGTCGGCGTGCTGGCGATCACCCCGGTGTTGGTGGCGCTCTCGCAGACGCGGCTCGAATCGGCGCTCGCCTCGTTTGAAGCGAACAAATGCGCGCCCGCGATACATGCCTCGCTCGACTCGATCGACGCGCTCGGCGTGCGGCCGGAGCCCTACGAGATCATCGGCTACTGCGACCTCCGCTACGGCCAGTACCAGCTCGGCGAACAGGCGATGGAAAGCGCCATCTCGCGCGACCCCGAAAACTGGGAAATGCACTACGGCCTGGCGATCGCCCGAGCGATCCAGGGGAAGAATCCGATGCCGCAGCTGCGTGAAACCAGCCGCCTCAACCCCCTGGAAGCGCTGGTCCGGGAAGAACTCGCCCGTTTCGAAGGCGTGAAGAGCCCGGACAAAAGAAAGAGGCTGGCCGAATCGGCCAGCCTCCCCCTGTGAAACCTATGTCCGGCTGGGACGCTTAGACAGCGTCGTCGCGGCGGCGGAACCGCATCGCGACACCGGCGGCCAGCAGGCCGAGCCCGACGATCAGAACCGGGATCGCGGCGAGACCGGTGAACGGCAGCGAGCTGCTGGAGCCCGTCACGGCAGTCTGTTCGACGGCCTGAGCTTCAACCGCGGCAACTTCCGGCTCGTTGCAGTTTTCGGCGCCCGAGCCCGAGCTCGCACCGTTGCCCGAGGAACCCTCGGTGCACTTGCTGCCGCCGCCGTCGGCGGCTTCGACGACGTGCTTGCCGTTGTTGTGCGAGTTGTGCTGGGGGTACTGGGTCTGCCCGGCGCTGCCCGAGTCGGCGAACCCGGAGACGGCGAGGCTGGCGCCCGTGCCGCTCATGAAGACGCCGAGCGCGAGGACCGCGATGAGCGCGAATCGTGACTTCATCAAACTTCCCTTCTTCTTGGCGAACATCCCCGACTGCTTCTGTGCCGACTTCATGACTCGCACCTTCGCCGCATCGAGCTCCAGCGCGGTCATAGCCGGCCGAGAATCGGTCAGCCGCCGCTCTACATCGCGGAAGTCATCGAAGACACTGGGGTTGTCGAATTTCTTGCTGATGTCACTTATACGGACGAGCCGACCGATTTCTGACCGACCCATCCGAATTTCTTCGGAGAATTAGCCCCGACCCATGCGCGACAGCGATTTCGAGCGCCTCTACGAGGACCACGCCCAGGCCCTTTTCGGCTTCCTCGCCTACCGGACGGGGGATCGGGCCCTGGCCGAGGACGTGATGTCGGAGGCCTTCGAGCGCGCCCTCAAGGCCCGCAAACGCTACGACCCGGGCAAGGCGAGCGCCAAGACCTGGCTCTACTCCATCGCCCTCAACTGCCTCACCGACCACCAGCGGCGCCAGGGCGCCGAGATGCGCGCCCTCGACCGCGTCGGCGCCCCCGCCGGGGAGACCCTGGTCGATCCCGGGATCGAGCGGGCCGAGAGCCGCGACGAGATCCAGCGCGCCCTCGATCGCCTCAGCGAGGAGGAACGCGAGGTCGTCGCCCTCCGCTACGGCGGCGAGCTGACCGCAAAGGAGGCCGCCAAGGTCCTCGGCGAGAAGGAGACGACCGTCGAAGGGCGGTTGTACCGGGCGCTGCGGAAGATGAAAGAGGAGTTGGAGGGAGACCGGTAAGGGACGCGGCGGCGTCCGGAGGGACGGTCGGGGTGCGGGGGACGGGAAGGGATGGCGAGGGACGGCGAGGGACGACCAAGGGACGCGGCCCTCTCGTAGGCGGTCCGGGCAGGCTGTGACCGCCTACGAGAGGGCCGTCCCCCGGGGAGATGGCGAGGGCGCGTATCCCGTGCGGGTCTCGGCGGAGATCCGCGACGAGGTGCGCGGGTCCGGCGGGGAACTCCGCGTTCCTTAAGGAGGTTCCGGAGCGCTGAGTGAGTTGAACACACCCTGGTGTGTTCAACTCATGCAGG
>MKSH01000025.1:0-3926 GCA_001898095.1 Solirubrobacterales bacterium 70-9
GACGATGACCCGTCGGCACCGGCTGGTGCGGATCTACGGCCGCATCGGCCGCGTCTACTGGGCCTGGGCGCCGCGACTGCTGGCGCTGGCGGTCATCGTCTTCATCCCGCTCGGCTTCGTCGACGCGCTGCTGGAGCAGGTCGACACCTCGGGGCTCGACGTCACCGACGGCTTCAAAGTCGCGGCGCTGCTCGGAGCGTTGGCCGCCGTCACCGCCTCCAGCCTCTTCGGCGAGGTGTTCTTCAGCGGTGCGATCGCCGCCTCGCTCACCCACCCCGCGGACGAGGAGTGCCCGGGCTTCGTCCAGCTCGCCCGCCACATCTCCTACGGGAAACTGATCGCGGTCGACCTCCTCTTCGTGCTGATGTCGGTGGTCGGCTTCGCCCTCTTCATCGTGCCCGGGATCCTGGTGTTCATCTACCTCTCGCTCGCGGGCCCGGTGGTCGAGCTGGAAAAGATCAGCGTCAGCGGTGGGTTCAAGCGCAGCTTCCGCCTTGTTCGCGGTCACTTCTGGATGGTCGCCGCGATCCTCATCCCGGTCGAGATCGTCGGCGACGGGGTCAACGAAGCGCTGGTCGGAGCCGCCCACCATCTGCTCGGCCACACCCTGCTCGCCGCCTGGGTCGGCGAGTCGGTCGGAAATATCGTGACGGCCCCCGTCGTCTCGGTGGCGATCGTCCTGCTCACCCTCGACCTGATCCGCCACCGCGACGGCAGCGCACCGAAGCTCAAGCGACGCCCGGAAGCGCTCGGCGCCTCGGGTCCGGCATGACCGTCGCCCTCCCCCTCGCCAGCTTCATCACCGACTTCTGGAACGACCAGCTGGTCGCCAACGATCGCCAAGGTGTGTTCCTGGTCCTCGTCGGCTTCCTCGGCTCCTTCGCCTTCATCCGCATGAGCACGCGGATGATCCGCGCCGAAGTGAGCTGGTGGCCGGGCAACATCGAAAGCGAGGGCGGCCTCCACGTCCACCACCTGGTCTTCGGAATCATCACGATGATGGTCGCCGGGACCGTCGGCTTCGCCGCCTTCGGCCGCAGCCCGCTGACCGAGATCTGCGCCTTCTTCTTCGGCATCGGCGCCGGGCTGACGATCGACGAGTTCGCCCTCTGGGTCTACCTCGAAGACGTCTACTGGGCGGAGCAGGGGCGCAGCTCGATCGACGCGACGGTGATCGCCGCGGCGCTGATCGGGATGATCGTGATCGGGATCAACCCGTTCGAGGCGGAGAGCGAAGGCGCCACGGTGATCGAGTCGATCATCTCCTGGGCGATCATCATCTTCTTCCTCGGCGCCAGCTTCCTCAAGGGCCGGCGACTGCACGGCATCCTCGGCGTCGTCTTCACGCCGCTGGCGATCTACGCGACCTGCCGGATCGGCAAGCCGGACTCGGCCTGGGCGCACCACCGCTACGGCGAGAAGCACCCGAAGAAGCAGGCGAAGGCGGAGGAGCGCTTCCGCCCCGGCCGGCGCACCGACCGCTTCAAGGAAGCGTTCCGCGACATCGTCGGCGGCAAGCCGAGCGAGGGCGTCACCCACGCGACCGAAGAGGCGATGGCGGCGACCCGCGAGGCGGGCGAAGAAATGCGCGCCCGCGCCGAACGCATCGTCCATCCGGACGACCGCGACGACTAAGCTAGGGCTTCGCCGATCCCGCCGGGCGGGCTCAACCGGCGCTCAACAGTCGGGGCGGTCGGCCGGCCTAGAGTCGTTCCTGGGAATGGGGATGCGTCGCCGACTTGCCACGCTCGCGCTGCTGCTGATCGCCACCGGGGCGCTCGCCGCCGTGGCCCGGGCCGAGATCGTCCAGTCCGGCGACCTGCGGGTCGCCTTCCGCGGCAGCTTCTCCCCACAGACGTTGCCGCGCGAACGGCCGGCGCCGATCGCGGTGGAACTCGACGGCGAAATCTCGACCACCGACGGCAGCCAGCCGCCGCCGCTGCAGCAGCTGCGCCTGGAACTGAACAGCGCCGGGCGGATCGACGCGCGCGGGCTGCCGGCCTGCCGCGGCGCGGCCCTGCAGGCGACCAGCTCAGAACAGGCGCTCGAACGCTGCCGACCGGCGCGGATCGGCCACGGCCAGTTCGAGGCGCGGCTGCTGTTCTCCGGCCGGCCGATCCTGGTCGACGGGCGGGCGCTCGTCTTCAACGGCCCGGTCGACGGGCGGCCGGGAATGTTCATCCACATCTACATCTCTCACCCGGTGAAGGTGACGCTGGTGATCCCGCTGAAGATCGAACGGGGCAGCGGCAGCTTCGGCACGGTGCTCTCGACCCGCGTGCCGAAGCTCGCCGGCGGCATCGGCTCGATCACCGAGCTGCAGCTGCGGATCGGCCGCCGCTACTCCTACCGGGGCGTCGCGCACAGCTACCTGAGCGCCGCCTGCGCCGCTCCGGAAGGCTTTCCCGGCGCCACCTTCCCGTTTGCCCGCGCCGCCTTCAGCTTCCCCGGCGGGCGCACCATGCACACGGTGCTGTCCCGCAGCTGTCAAGTTCGGAGTCAGGGAGAATCGGGGTAGGCGGTACCCGTCAACGCAACCGAAGGGGAGAACAGATGAACCAGATTGACCTCAAGCTTCGTCGCGGCGCGGCGCTGCTCGCGGCCGTCGCGGCGATCGGGGGCGGTGCCCTCCTCGCCGGTTGCGGTGGCGGCGGCGACAGCACCGGGGGCAGCAGCGTCTCAGAAGAAGTCTCGACCAGCGTCAACAACGCCCAGAAGGAAGCCGAAGAAGGCGTCGAATCGGCCGAACGCGGAATCGAAGAAGGCAAGGAAAAGGCCGAACAGGGCCTCGAAGAAGCGAAGGAAAAGCTGGAAAACAGCAAGGGCAAGACGAAGCAGAACCTCGAAGAAGCCAAGGAAAAGGCCGAAGAAGCCGTCGAAGAAGCGAAGAAGAAGGCCGAAGAACTTCTGCCGTAGTCGAACCCGTAGACCTTGGTCGCCCGCTGAGCTGCCAAGGTCTACCGCCGCGGCGGCGCGCCTGCCGCGGGCTAGCTTTCGGCGACGGTGCCGAGGATCCGGCCTTTGCCGCCGATCCGCACGGCCGCCTTGCCGAGGTCTTCGTGCGACAACTGACCGATGATCCGGGCGCCTTCGCCGCTCGAGTCGAGTACCGGCCGGCCGGCTTCGATCAGCCGCACCGAGGCGATCCGGCCTGACTTGAAGGCACCGTCCTTGTCGACGGTCACGTGCAGCACCGCCGAGGCACCCAGCACCCCCTCGGTATCGAAGTTATGGAAACCCGAGAAGTTGCCGAGGCTGTAGGCGATCAACCGGTGACGGTAGATCTCCATCCCGCGCAGGACGTGCGGGCCCGAGCCGAAGACCAGATCGGCGCCGGCGCGGATCGCCATCTTGGCGAAGGCCTCCGGGTTGCCGCGATCCTCGCCGAGGTAGTTCTCCTCTTCGCCGGTGACGTGCTGGGCGTCGGAGCCCTCGGCACCGGCGTGGATAGCGACGACGACGATCGGCGAGCGTTTGGCGGCGTAGCGGATCAGCTTGCGGGCGGCTTCGAGATCGAGCAGCGAGGCGGTCTGCGCGTAGGGCGCGAAGCCGACGAAGGCGATCCTCTCCCCTCCCGCCTTCACCACCGTCACCTTGCCCGGCAGCCCGTCCTGGGCGATCCCGGCCTTGTGCAGGGCTTCGATCGTCTGTTCCAGCCCGGCCTGGCCGAAGTCGTAGGAGTGGTTGTTGGCGTTGTTCATCACCGTGAAGCCGGCGGCGGCGAGGTAGCGCGCGTAGCTCGGTGGCGTGCGGAAGGCGTAACAGGTGCCGGAGGGGGCGTCGCCGCACTTGGGCGAGTCGGAGACGTCGGTGAGGGTGCCCTCGAGGTTGCCGAAGACGACGTCGCCCTTCAGCTGTCCCTTCACCTGGTCGAGGTAGGAGCCGGGGTCGGCGGGGAGCTCCGGGGTGTTGCCGAGCATCGTGTC
>MKSH01000025.1:3933-18080 GCA_001898095.1 Solirubrobacterales bacterium 70-9
TTGGAGCCGGAGCCGCCGTGCTTGTGGTGCGGCTTCGAGGTCACGTCGGCGACCGCTTCGCCGGCGCCCCCTCGTTGCGAGCGCACCGAGCCGCCGCCGATGTAGGAGGTCGCGGCGACGACGCAGGCGGCCAGGCCGAGCACCACCACGAGAACGATCGCGCCGGTGCGCTTCATCGCATAGGTATCGCACCGCCGCAGGACAGCCTCGCGCGCCGGTCGCGATCCTGCAGCGCCGCGACGCGGCGGCCGGCGTTCGCCGACCCATAGGATCGCGGCATGCGTCGCAGCATCGCCATCGCTGTCGCGCTCGTCCTCATCGTGGTCGGCCTCCTCGGCTTCGCGACCGGCGCTTTCGTCGGCGTCGGCTGCGTCGTTCTCGTGCTCGCCTGCCTCCTGCTGGCGGTCATGCTGGGCATCGGACCGAGCGAAGACGACAAAAAATAGCGATTACCGCAAGTTTCACCGAACAAACGTCAGTTAAAGATTCCTTCCCAGCGGGTAGAGTCCCCGCCAATGCGGAGCTATGTCGTAGCCGCGTGGGAGCGGCGTCGTCACCGAGAACGTGAGTTGCACGAGGTCACCGCGGAAACCGCGGAACATGCCATCGTCGCGATCGCGTCTGCGCGGCCACTCGAGCAGCAGCCGGGGATCTACGAAGCCTGGCCCGCCGAGGCGCCCGAGCTGAACCTGCGCATCACCTACGAGCACCCCCGGCGCCAACTGCGCCTCCGCCCCGACGGCCAGTAGGCCGCCCGCCCGCCCGCGCCGTACCCTTCCGGTGTGGAGATCATCGACGCGGACGCACGCTCCGGCGAAGATCTCGTCCAGATCGCCTTCGCCGACACGCGCGAGGAGGCGGCACTGATCCGCGGCCTCCTGCGCGAAGACGGCATCCCCAGCCTCGCCAAGCAGAGCTCGATCAACGGCCCGGCCCTCGGCGCCGGCCTCCTCACCCGCAGCCCCCGCCGCATCTACGTCCGTCCCGACCACGCCGACCGCGCCCGCACCCTGCTCGGCGAGACGATGGTCGAAGACCCGCGCGAAGCCGAGATCCCCGAACCCGCGAACGCCGCCCACCTCGCCGACGCCGCCGGCCGCCCGCCCCGTGACTACTCCCTCTTCGGCGCCTACGCCCGCGCCTGGATCGTCGCCGCGCTCGTCCTCGGAGTGGCGCTGGTCGTGTTCCTGCTCCTGCACTAGGGACCACGGCCCGCGGGTAAGGCCTTCGGTATGGGACGGATACCGAGGCGCCTCGTCGTCGTGCTCACTCTCGTGGTCGCCACCGCGATCCTCGCCGGCTGTGGGGGCGGCGGATCGAGCGATCCCGAAGACGCGATCGAAGCGGCGGCCAAGCATCGCGACCAACTCGAAGGCGAATTCATGCTCGCCGAAGTCGAACTCGACAAGGCCTATCTGGCCGAGGACGAACGCACTGCCAAGTCGAAGCCCCGGCGGGCGGCGCGGCTGATCGACGAACTCATCCACTCCGCCGAGAAGATCGAACGCAGGTGCCGGGCCGGCACCGGGCTCGAGTCCTGCACCGAGATGGACGCGATCGAAGCGGTGGTAGGCGAAATCAAGGAAGAGGCACGGACCGGCCCCGGCGGCTGACGACCGATCCAGGTCGAATTCGGGGCGCGGAGTTCGTCGTCCTGGCAGAGGCGCGCTCAGAAGCGGGCGCGCGGAGCGAGACGAGGAGGATCCGATGGGCAAGAGCGTGTTGGACATGTCGGTGTCGTTGGACGGGTTCGTGGCCGGGCCGAACGAGACGCCGGAGAACGGGCTCGGCGACAACGGCTTGCGGCTGCACCGGTGGATCGGGTTCGGCGAGGAAGCCGATGGCGAGGTGGTTCCGGGCCGACCCGAAGGGGTGAACGGGGAGATTTGGGACGGGCTGATGACGTCCGGGGCCGTCGTCGCCGGACGCGGGACGGTCGAACCGGCGGGCTGGTGGGACGGCGATCACCACGACGGCGTGCCGATCTTCATCCTCACTCGCAGCCGCACCCCGGAGAGCGTCGAGCAGTGGCCGCTGATCACGGTGCTCGACGATGCCGGCGAGGCGATCGGGCGGGCGAAGGAGGCGGCGGGCGACCGCGATGTCCTCGTCCACGGCGTCGGCTGCGCCGCGGCGGCACTCGAAGCGGGCGTGCTCGACGAGGTCCAGCTCCACCTGGTCCCCATCCTGCTCGGCGACGGCCGCCGCCTCTTCGAAGGGATCGACCTGGAGCGCCTGCACGAGTTCGAGGTGGCGGACGTGCGCGAGGGCCGCGGCGCCACCCACCTCCGCTACCGCGTGGTCCGCTGAGCGCGGGTCGGCCGAGTCGGGCGCCTTGGCAGACTGCGACGCATGGTCGCCGCCCTTGTCCTGACCGGCGCCCCCGGAGCCGGGAAGACCTCCGCCCTGCTCGAGCTGGGGACGCGCCTGGAGATCGAAGGCGTCCAGTACGGGGCGATCGAGTCGGAGCAGCTGACGATGGGCTCGCCCGTCCTCTCCAATGAGGAACTGATCCCACAGCTCGCCGCCGTCCTGCGGTTGCAGCGCGAGGCGGGGCGGCGGCTCTTCCTGATCGTGGCGACGATCGAAAGCGAGGCGGACCTGCGCGGCGTGGTCGACGCGGCGCGGGCGGACAAGGTCCTCGTCGTCTGCCTGCGGGCGAGCCCCGACACCGTGGCGGCGCGGGTCGAGTCCCGCGAGCCGAACTCCTGGCCAGGCAAGGGGGCGCTGATCGAGCACGCCCGCGAGCTCGCCGTCTTGGTGCCGCAGATCGACGGGATCGACCTCGTCATCGACACCGACGCGCAGAGCCGCGACGGGGTCGTCGAGCAGATCCTCGATGCCCTCGCCGCGCACACGCTGCTCCCTCGGACCCCCTGAAGACGCACCGGGTGGTTCCTACCCAGCCCGGCTCTCTCCCGCGCCCGCACGGCGAATTTCCCCAGTACCGTCGCCGGATCGTCCACGATCCACACTGGGGAGTCGTATGAAGACCTGGAGTGTCACGTCCCGTCGTTCGCTCGCAGTCCTGTCCGCGGCGGCGCTCTGCGCCGCCCTCCTCCTCTCGATATCGGTCGGCGACGCCGCCGGCGCGGGGACCAAATGCCCGCCGAAAAACGAGGCCGCGGGATGCACCCTCCCGGTCGAAGCCCGCTTCTACAAGAACTACGGCGGCAGCTCCGCGATCACGGTCCAGGTCAGCGAAAAGGGCTTCTCCCTCACCGTCTACGCGGTGGAGATCAAGTGCACCAAGTACGCCCCGATGCTCGGCCCCAAACAGGAGTTGGCATTCGGCCTCAGCGACAAGCGTCACCCCAAGGTCGGCAAGTCCTACACGATCAAGAAAACCGAAACCCAGGGCGGCGAAGAAGACGAAGAGCCCCAGCACTCGCAACTCGAAGCGACCCTGACCTTCAAGTCGGCAAAGCTCGTCGTGGTGAAGATTCACCTGCTGAACTCGTCAAGCAGCGAAGTGTCCTGCGACGGCAACGGCACCTACAACGTGAAGCGCCAGAGCTGACGATTGCGCAGTCCCGGGCGGGCCGACTCAGTCGCCCAGGTCCGCCCGGGTGTCTCCCGCGATCTCGCCCTGAAGGCATTCGGCGCTCTCGATATCCCGGAGTCGGGCCGGGGATTCCTCGTCGTCCCTGAGACGGGCCAACGATTCGGCCATCACCGTCAAGGCCTCGTCGTTTCTCCCCCTGCTCCAGAGGAAGCGCGCAAGCTGGCTCCAATTGCCGGACCACTGCGGCTCACGCGACAGGACCGAACGAAACAGTCTCTCGGCTTCCTCGAACTCACCGTCGGCTGAGGCGAGCCGACCCCGCAATCCGTCGAGGTCGACCGCGAGGGCAAATTGATCGCCGCCCGACTCCTCGGCGCGAGCGACGCACTCTCTCGCCCCCTCGGCGTCGCGGGCATCCATCAGCACGTACCCCGCCTGCACCTGGATGTTCGGGTCCCGGGCGCCGACCCGCGCCGCCCTCGTGGCCTGCGCCGCCACCTCGCAGTCTGACCGCTCGGCTTGACGCAGGCCCCGCGCATGCATGAGCTGGATCTCGGCACTCTCCGGGAAGCGGCCGGCCGCGTCCCGACTGAAGGCGATGAACTCTTCGACCGTGCCTTGCAGGAGCAGCTTCCGACACCGCTCCAGCGCAGCCTGGCGCAAGCCCTGCCGCCATCCCTGGCGAATGTCGTCCCTGATCCCCATCACGGCAGTATCGACATGGGGCGGGCTGGACTCGAACCAGCGACCAAGGGATTATGAGTCCCGTGCTCTGACCAACTGAGCTACCGCCCCGGGCCTCCTGTCCGGCGCGCCGGTTACTTCACCTTGGCGCAGGGTTCGAAGGCGCCACGGAGTATGCCTTCGCGGACCTTGTCCGTGCCGTTTCGGAGTTCGACCAGGAAGCGGTCGGGGAAGGCTTCGAAGGTGCGCTTGATGCAGGCGACCGCCTTCGGGCTGAGGCCGTTGGCTTCGGCGAGGCCGACCATCTCGGGGACGATGGAGGCGGTGCGGAGGAGCTCGAATTCCTTGCTCGAGGCATTCGGGTCGATGATCGGGCGGCCGGACTTTTCGCAGGCCGGGCCCGCCTTGCCGATGATCCGGGTCGCCTTCGCTTCGCGCTCGGCTTCGGGCAGGTCGGCGAGGCCTTCGGCTTCTTTTGGGGTGAGCAGGCCTTCGACCTTGGCGACGACGCAGTGGGTGTACCAGCCCTGGTAGGGCAGCTGGTCGAGGATCGCTTCCAGTTCGCCGTAGACGTCCTTGACGTCGCTAGGGACCGTGACCGTGCCGCCGCCGACGGTCGCCGATTCTCCGTCCGAGCCGCCGCAGCCCGCGACGAGGACGCCGCCCGCGAGGACGGCGGCGACGAGCAGGGCGAGGCGCAGAGGGGCGGTCCGCACGCGCTAGGCGCTGAACAGCTGAGCGAGGCTGCGGCCGACGTCGGGCGGCTCTTCCTCGCCCTTGGCCGCCGCCGCGGCACCCTCGGCGAGCGCCTTCGCGGCGTCGGCGATCTGGTGGTCGCGGCCACCGCGGATCGTGCCGGTCTTCTTCGCTTCGGCGAGGTCGGACTCCATCAGCCCGGCGAGCTCCGCCAGCCGGCGCAGCCCCACCACCCCGGCGGTGCCGCGCAGCGCGTGCGCTTCGGCCCGCATCGTCTCGAAGTCCGTGGTCGCCGTCGCCAGCCCCGCCGAGATCACGTCGCAACGGCGCCGCGCCTCCTGGGCGAAGGAATCGAGCAGTTCCTCCTCGGAAGCAGTTTTGTCGCTCATTCCCCCACCACCTTTTCCACCGTCTTGTCCATCAGTTCCGTCCCGAACGCTCCCTCGATCGCCGCGACAACGATCCCTTCGCGGTTCATCGCGAACAACCACGGTTCGCTGGGCAGGTGGAAGCGGCGCACCTGGGGGCGCACTCCTTGCGCGGGATCGTTGTCGTTGTAGATCTCCATGTGGATGAAGTTGGCCTTGCCTTCGAATTCGTGCTGTGCCTGCTGGGCGACGTCGACGACGGGCCCGCAAACCCGACTCTGGCAGAACTTGGGGGTCGCAAACAAGAGGAGTATCGGTTCCTTTCCGAGCACTTCTGCGTAATTGACCTTGTTCTGCGTGTCCGGTGGAATCCTGGTCGTCAGCTTGGCGAGATCCCCGCCGACGCTCTTCGCGGTCGGCGTTTCGATCAGCGGCGCCTTGTCTCCAGGCCTCGGAATCTTTGCGTATTCACCCACTTTGATGCTGGGAAGCAGTTTCGCCCCCACCCCGCCTTTTTCCTTGATCAGGATCACCGGGCGATATTCGCCTTCGCCGGGGAGGTCGAGTTGGGTCGAGTAGACGACGCTCGCCACGTCGGCCCCTTCGGTCGTCGTCTTGCCCTGGAAGGGCGGCTTCGTCGCCAGCGATTCGATCCGCGCCGGGAACGGCCCGACCGCGGGCTGGTCCAGCGCCTGCGCCTGCGCCTTCGGCACCATCCCCTTGTTGCCCGCCTTCGATTTCGCCCCCGGCTTGATCGACGGCACCTTGGCGTAGTAGATCGCCGCTTCCGCGTCGGCGACCTCCTTGCCGGTCTTCCCCGATTCGAGTTTTTCGGCGAGCGTGAACGGATAGCGGTTCTGGCCCGGGTAGAAGGCCTGCGCTTCGCTGTTGATCTTCACCTGCGCGGGGTGGTTTCCCGGTTCGTTGATCACTTCCTTCAGCGTCTTCCCCTGCGCCGAGGGGAAGGAGCTCTTCGCCGGAGCCGGGCGACTCTTGCCGGCCTCGGCTTCCGGGTTGACGTGCGAGGTGGTGTTGCTGCTCCCGCCGCAGCCGGCGAGCAGGATCGCCCCGCACGCGAGCAGGCAGACGAGGCCCAGAGCAAGAGGGGGGCGCCGCATCGGCACGCATGCTTTCAGAGTGTGCCGCCGACGAGGCGGCCCGCCCGCGCCGCCCCGCCGGTAGGCTGGCCGCGTCGTCGAGCGGGAGGAGAAGGGGATGGCGGAGCGAGCGGCATTGATCACGGGGGCCTCGGGCGGAATCGGACTGGCGATCGCCGCGGTCCTGGCGGAGGAAGGGCACGCGCTGACGCTCTCGGCGCGGCGCCCGGAGAAACTCGAGGAGGCGGTCGCCGGGCTGCGCGAGGCAGGGCACGAGGTGCAGACCGTCGCCGCCAACGTCGCCGACGAGGAGGAGCTGAAAGCGGTCTTCGCCGCGCACGAGGAGCGCTACGGGCGCCTCGACGTGTTGGTCAACAACGCCGGGGTCGGGATCGGCGCGCCGATGGACGAGGTGCAGACCAAATTTCTCGACCTGCAGCTGGCGGTGAACCTGCGCTCGATCATCCTCGGGACGCGCGAAGGCCTGCCGCTGCTGCGCAAGGCGGGCGCCGAGCACCGCAAGGCACTGATCGTGAACACCGCCTCGATCGCCGGCAAAGCGGGCCAGCCCTGGCTCTCGATCTACGGGGCGACGAAGGCCGCCGTGGTCAACTACAGCGTCGCGACCGAGCGCGAGGTCGGCGGCGAAGGGATCTCCTGCACCGCCCTCGCCCCCGCCTTCGTCGACACCGCGATGACCGACTTCGTCAAGGGCACCGTCCCGGCCGAGGAGATGATCAAGCCCGCCGACATCGGCGAGGCGGTCCGCTACCTGCTGAAGACCTCGCCCAACTGCCACGTCCCCGAGATCGTCTTCACCCGGCCCGGCGAGGCGATCGGCGTCACCGGCTAGTGCGCGTCCTCGTCGCCGCCTTCGGCGACCCCGGCCACGTCTTCCCGGCGATCTCGCTGGGACGGGCGCTGGCGCGGCGCGGCCACGAGGTGACGATCGAGACCTGGGAGGAGCGGCGCGCCGCGGTCGAGGGCGCCGGGCTCGGCTTCACCGCCGCCGAGGAATACCAGACCTTCCCGCCGCCCGAGCCCGACACCGACGACGGGCGCCACGCCGCCGACGCGGCGCGGGCGCTGCTGCCGCTGATCGAGCGCCTCGACCCGGCGGTGGTCGTCTCCGACATCCTCACCGCCGCTCCGACCCTCGCCGCCGAGGCCGCCGGGGTGCCGCTGGCGACCCTGATCCCGCACATCTACCCGGTGGTCGAGCCGGGACTGCCGTTCTTCGCGGTCGGGCTGCGGGCGCCGCGGACGCCGGTCGGGCGGGCGGTCTGGAAGGCGGGCCAGCGGGCGCCGGACGTCGGCCTCGAGCACGGCCGGCGCGACCTGAACGACCAGCGCGAGCGCCTCGGCCTGCCGCCTCTCGACTACTTCCACGGCGGGATCAGCCCCGACCTGGCGCTGGTCGCGACCTACCCGCAGCTGGAGTACCCGCGCGCCTGGCCCGCCGCGGTGCAGGTGACCGGGCCGATGGCCTTCGAGGTCCCCCATCCCGACATCGAGCTGCCCGCGGGCGCGGCGCCGCTCGTCCTCGTCGCCCCGAGCACCGCCCACGACTCCGAGAACCAGCTCGTGCGGACGGCGCTGGCGGCGCTCGCCGAGGAGCCGGTCCGCGTCGTCGCCACCACCAACCGGATGCGCCCGCAGAGCCCGATCGAGGTCCCTGGCAATGCCGTCCTGGTCGACTGGCTGAGCTACAGCCAGTTGATGCCGATCGCGGCGCTGGTGATCTCCCACGGCGGCCACGGAACGGTCGCGCGGGCGCTTGGGGCGGGCACCCCGGTGCTGATCTCGCCGATCACCGGCGACATGGGCGAGACCGCGATGCGCGTCTCCTGGGCGGGCGTCGGCCGCTCCCTGCCCTGGCGCCTCTGCCGCCCCGGGCCGCTCCGCTGGGCCACCCGCCGCGTCCTCGCCGACCCCCGCTGCGCCGCCCGCGCCCGCCAGATCGCCGCCTGGGGCGCCACCCACGACGGCGCCGACCGCGGCGCCGAGTTGGTCGAGGAGCTGGCGCTGCGCAAGCGGTGAGCGAGATAGTCGGGTCCTCGACCGAGAGCATCGAGGAGGCGATCGAGGACGCGCCGGCCCGCGCGCATGACCCAGAGGCCCAGGGTGGTGCGCCTCCCGATGCCGTCGCGCTCGAGAGAGTCCCGGACGCGCTCTCGACCCCGGCCGGAAAAGGGTCTCCCAGGGCGGAAAGACGCACCTCCGAGCCGGGCTCATACGGACAGCTCGGATCCTCGGCGAGGTGGTCGCCACTGGTCGCGTAGGCGCGGGCGCGACTGCCGCCACAGACCTCGCGGCACTCGCAGCGCCCGCAGCGCCCGCCGAGCGCCGCGGGGTCGCGCAGCTCTCGGGAGGCCCGCGTCGCGTGCCGCGCGGATCCCGCCCAGCGCCGCCTCGAAGGCGCCGCGCGAGCCGCGCAGCTTGTCGTTGGTCGAGTCGAGCCCGTCGAGGCTGACGCCGACGTAGGAGAAGCCGGCGCGGCCCAGCTCACCCGCCTTGGCGGCGTCGATCCGGGTCCCGTTGGTGGAGAGCACCGTGCGCATCCCCAGCTCGCCAGCCCGGGCCGCCAGCTCGAGCACGTCGGGACGGAGCAGCGGCTCGCCGCCGGAGAAGAGCACGGTCGGCACCCCGAAGGAGGCGAGGTCGGCGAGCAGCCGTTCCCCCTCGCCGGTGCTGAGCTCGCCGGGGTACTCGCGGTCGTGGGAGTCCGCGTAGCAGTGCCCACAGTGCAGGTTGCAGCGACGGGTGACGCTCCAGACCACGACCTCGCCATCCGTGCGAACCCCGCTCCGACAACGGGGGTTCCTCAAGGGGACATCAGCCGGCCGGCGGTCGACCGGTAAGTAGCATGTGCCGCATCGACCAGTCCACGCCCCTCCTGACCTCACCCTCCTCCGTGGTAGAGGGTGAGGTGACGACCGTGGTTCGGCTGGTCAGGATCCTGATCACCGCCATGATCGTGGCCGCGATCGTCGCGGGCATCGTCCGCGGCATCACCTCGGGCGAGGATCCCGTGGTCAACGGCCTATATCTGACGCAGGCCGCGCTGGCCGCGATCCTGATCCTGCTCGGCAGCTTCGTCGAGGGTTTCGGCTTCGGGCTCTCGCTGGGCACTCAATGGCCCTACACCCGGAACATCGTGGTGCTCATGATCGAGGGCGATCCGGAGGCGGCCCACCGGATCGTGGCGACGCTGGTCGGCCTGATCGGCGTGCTCCTGGTGATCTTGGCCTCAGACTCCGCGACGACCAACGGCCTGATCCTGATCGTCATCACGGCGGTGCTGGGGGTGGGCACGCTCCACGTGCTCGCCGGTCGACTTCCCTCCGTCGTGCACGGGGTCCACGGCCTTCTCGCCTACGGCGTGTTCATCTGCTACCTGACCACCATCTACGTACCCGGGGTCAACTTCTGGTCATACCTGGGCGACATGACCGCGCTGCGGGCGGTGCTGGTGGCCGTGCTCCTCGGCGGCATGACCACCGGCCAGCGAGGCTTCGGCAAGGCCATCGGCGCGTTCTCCTGGCCACGACGCCTTCCGCAGCTGGTGACGGTCCTCCACCTGATCGCCGCACTGTTCCTGGTCGCCACCCTGGGGTGGCTGATGCCGCAGTTCCCGGTGGCGTTCTACCTGGCCGTCGCCCAGGTGTCGGTCGGCTTCCTGCTTTTCCACGCGGTGAACCTCCAGCCGAAGAGCCCGGGGATCCTGGTCGCGTTCCATCAGGCCATGGTGCTCGCCATAACCGTGGCTATCGTGGCCGCCTGACGTCGCCGGCCAAGCGCGCTCCGTTCCGGGCCAACGCCACCGCCGCGCCCTGGGCCGCCTCGATCAGCCGCGCCCCCTTCGGCGAGCCACCGGGGTCGAGCTGCCACTGAACCAGGAGGCCGTCGAAGAGGGCGATGATCAGTACCGCCAGCGAGTCGGCGTCGACTGCCGGGGCGCCGATCTCCTCGAAGGCGTCACGGGCCGTCGCCGCGATCGCCACCCGGAAGTCTTCGTAGTTGCGCAGCATCTCGACCCGCAGGTCCTCCGAGCGTGCCAGCTGCGCCCAGGCCTCGAGACAGGCGCTGATCAGCGGCCGGTTCTCCTCGAGGCTGTCCGTCAGCCCGGCCAGGGTGCGGCCGAGGCGCTCCAGCGGGGTCGCCGGCCCCGGCTCGGCGGCAAGCGCGACGAGCGGCTTCAGCCAGCGCTGGAAGGCCTCGGTGAGGGCGACGTTGAGGAGGTGCTCCTTGGATTCGAAGTGATAGCCGATCGAGGACAGGTTGGTGCCCGAGGCCTCGACCAGGTCGCGGGCGGTCGTGCGGGCGTATCCCTTCCGCTGCAGGCACTCGATCGCCGCCTCCAGCAGTCGCTCTCTGTGACCGCTGTCACGTTGACTGGGCACCGGCCGCGTACCATACGCTTCATACGGACGTATGTATAGATAGGAGACGGCCGATGGACGAAGATCGCAGTCACCGAGCAGCTCTCCCCCGCGGCCGATTCCTCCTCATCGCCGCCCTGACGGCAGCGCTCCTCGGCGCGACGACCGCCGCCGCCGGTCCCTCCCCCGCCGACACCGCCTCCGGCGCCGCCCGACTCAGCGCCGCGATCACCAGCTCCCAGCACCTCGCCCGTGCCCGGCTCCGTCCGGTCGCGGGCACCCTCGCCCACGGGCTGCCCGGCATCCTGAACCGGCTCGGCTCCCTCCGCAAACCGGCGGCGACCACCGAAGAACAGCTGGGCTTCGCCCTCGCGCAGCTGCAGCAGGTGAGCCCGCTCGCCTACGACCAGCATCTCCTGCCCGCCACGATGGCGGTCGGGCGCGCCTACGCCGCCGCCACCGGCTCCGACCCTCTGACGTCGACCGCCATCGACCCCGAATACGCCGGGCTCGGACGCGAACTCGCCATCGCCCGCGCGGCGTTGCGGCGCCGCGCGGCGCGCGCGGCGGGTCTCGCGCACGGGGTGAACGTGCTGACCGTGCGGCTCGCCCGCGAGAAGCGCGACGCGGCGCGGCTGGCCCGGGCGCTCGAGCGCCTGCGCCGCGGCGACGCGCGGTCGCGGCGCTAGGCGGAGGGCGCGATGCGCCGCCCGCCGCTCCCCGCCCGGCGGCCGTGGCCGATCCTCGCCGCCTGGGCGGTGGCGGTCGCGATCCTCGCCCTGCTCGGCAGCGGCATCGCGGCACGGCTGGCGCCGACCTCCCTGCTCGTCCCCGGCACCCCGTCGGCGCGTGCGCACGCGATGCTCGAGCGCCAGTTCGGCAACCAGGTCGTCGTCACGGTCCTGCTCGAGGGGCCCCCGCGGGCGCTCGATCGCCAGGGCCGCCGCCTGGCCGCGGCCCTGGCGGGCGAACGCGCGGTGCGGGTGATGTCGCCCTGGCAGCCCGGCAGCGGCGAGCTCGCGGTCCTGCGGCCGCGCCCCGGGGCGGCGCTCCTCGTCGTGAGCTTCCAGCGCTCCGAAGCGGCGGCGATGAGCGAGGTGGTGCCGGCGGCGAAGCGAATCGTCGCGGCGCAGGTGCGGGGGCCGGTGCACGCCTACGTCGGCGGCGTCGCGGCGATCGCCGTCGCCCTGCAGGAAAACGCCCTGGCCGCCACCAGGCACGCCGAGCTCCTGGTCGCGCCGATCCTGATCATCGTCCTGCTGCTCGTCTTCCGCTCGCCGCCGGCGGCGGCGATCCCGCTGCTGATGGGGGCGGCGACGGTGCTGGCCGGTCGGGGCCTGCTGCTGCTCAGCACCTACCTGATGCCGATCAACGCGATCGCCGTCGCGATCGCCTCGATGATGGGACTGGCGCTGGGCGTCGACTACGCGCTGCTGATGGTCTCCCGCTTCCGCCAGGAGCGCGCGGCCGGCGCCGACAGTGAGGAGGCGATCGCGACCGCCGCCCGGGCCGCCGGGCGGACGATCGTCGTCGCCGGCGCCACCCTCGCCCTGGTCATGGTCAGCGCCGCCTTCGTCGCCCCCGGCGACCTGCTCAGCTCGGTCGCCGCCGGCGTCGTCGTCTCGACCCTGCTCAGCGTGCTCCTGGCCGTCTCGCTGCTGCCGGCGCTGCTGGCGATCCTCGCCCCTGGCCTGGAGCGCTGGCACCTCCCCGGCTCGGGCCGGCGCAGCCGCCTGCTCAACCTCGCCGGGGCGGCGATCGCCCGTCCTTGGATCGCGATCCCGGCGATCGTCATCCCGATGCTGGCGATCGCCGCCCCCGCCGGCGCACTGCGGATCGGTCCCCCCGACCCCCACCAGTTGCCTCCCTCCGACCCGACCCGGCAGGGCTTCGAAGCGCTGCGCCAGGCGATCGGCCCGGGTTGGGCGGCGCCGATCGCGGTGATCGCCACCGCCAAGCAGGGCCCGATCTCCGCCCCCGGGCGCCTGGCGGCGATCTCGCGCTGGCAGGACCGCCTCGCCCGCGACCCCGACGTCGCCGCGGTGATCGGCCCCTCGGCGCTGAGCAGGGCCGAAGCGCCGCTCGACAAGGCGCGCCGCGCCTACCGCCAGGCACCGGCGCGGCTGACGCGGGCGAGGCACGACCTCACCGCGCTCGGCTCGGGCCTGGCGCGGGCGAGCCAGGGCGTCGAGCGGCTGTGGGCCGGGCTCGGCGAAGGTGCCGGCGGCGCGGAGCGGATCGCCGCCGCGACCCGCGAAGCCCACGCCGGCGCCGAACGCCTCGGGAGCGGCCTGGGCCGGGCGAGCGACGGCGCCGGGCGGCTCTCCGGCGGGATCTCGCGCACCGCCCACGGGCAGCGGCGCCTGCTCGCCGGCCAGCGACGCCTCAGCCGCGGGGCCCAGCGGCTGGCCGCCGGCCTGCGGCGCCTGGACCGCGAACTGCGCTCCTCGCTCGGCGAGGTGCGGGCGCTCTCGGCGCGGCTGGCCCGCTGGTCGGCCTGGCTGCGCGAGCTGCGGGTGCCGACCGAGCTGGCCGGCGCGCGCCTGGAAAGCGGGATCGCCGCGCTCGACCAGATGACGGTCGGCCGGGAAGACCCGCGCTACGCGCAGCTTGAGGCCGCACTGCGCGAAGCCGCGGCGCTGGTCGGGCTGCCCGGCGGCCCGCCCGCCGCGGGCGACGGGGCGGCGCTGCCGTCCGGCGTCGCCATCTCGGTGGCGGGGGCGCTGGCCGATCTCGAGGAGCGGACCGCCGACTCGCTCGATCGGATGCGGGCCCTGCCCGAACGCGTCGAGCAGCTCTCGGCGGCGGTCAAGAAGCTGCGCCGAGGCGGTGGCCGGCTCGCGGCCGGGGCCCGCGCCGGCCGCCGGGGCGGCGCCGCGATAAGCGCGGCGCTCCGGCGCCTGCGCGGCGGCTCGCGGCGGCTCGCCACGGGACTCGCCGAAGCGCAGGCGCCCGAGGCGCGCCTGACCACCGGGCTCGGCGCCATCACCGCCGGCGCCGACCACCTCTCCGCCGGCCTGCGGGAAGGGCGGGGGGAAACCGGCAAGCTCATCGACGGGCTCCGCAGGCCGCAGGGCCCGCTGCACCACTACGGCCTGGTGCTGCACAGCTACCAGCGCGACTACCAGGAATTCCGGGAACGATCTCCAGGGGCGATCGACTCCGGCTACCTGCTCCTGACCGCGCTCGACGGGACGGTGCCGGGCGTCCGCGAAGAGGCCTCCCAGCTCGTCAACCTCGACCGCGGCGGCCGCGCGGTGCGCATGCTGGTGGTGCCCAGGTCGGGCCCCAGCTCGGATGCGACCCGCCACCTCGGCGAACGCCTGCAGCGCCGGCTCCCCGTCCTCGCCCGCGCCAGCGGCACCGAGGTGGCGATCGGCGAAGGCGCCCAGAGCCTCGCCGACTACACCAATGC
>MKSH01000025.1:18179-18676 GCA_001898095.1 Solirubrobacterales bacterium 70-9
GCGCCCTGCAGCTCTTCTTCGGGGCGGGCATCCTGGTCGGCCCTCGGTACATCGACGCGATCTCGGCGGCCGGGGTGATGACGATCATGTTCGTGCTCTCGATCGACTACGAGGTCTTCCTGCTGACCCGGATGCGGGAGATCTGGCTTACGAGCGGCGACCACGAGGCGGCGATCGAAGAGGGCCTCGCCTCCACCGCCGGGGTGATCACCGGCGCGGCGACGATCATGTGCTCGGTCTTTCTCGCCTTCGCGACCGCCGAGATCGCCTCGCTGCAGCAGTTCGGCGCCGGGCTGGCCTTCGCCGTGATCCTTGACGCGACCGTGGTCCGGCTGATCCTGCTACCGGCACTGATGCGCGCCCTGGGGCCCCGGGTCTGGTGGCTGCCTTCCTGGCTCGATCGCCTGGTCCCCGAGATCGAGCACAGCGGCACCCCCGCCCCGACCGGGTCGACCCCGGTCGCGCCACCGACCTCGGGGACGGCGGCCCAGCGCCTC
>MKSH01000025.1:18710-23732 GCA_001898095.1 Solirubrobacterales bacterium 70-9
CACCCTGGTCGAGGAGTTGCGCCGCCTCGCCGAGGCCCACTTCTCCTACGAGCAGAGCGCCCTCTTCCCCCACCTGGCCGCGAGCGTCGGCGGCTCCTACATCGCCGAACTGGAGGCCGCCCAGGGCGGCCTCGTCGAAGCGCTGGCGCGGATCGAAGCGCTGGCCGGCCCGGCGATGGTGCGCGAGTCCGCGGCGGCCGAGACGCGGCGCCTGCTGCACTCGGCGCGTCAATCGGTGCTTAGCTGCGACGCGCTCTGCGAGGACATCGAGCGCCAGAGCGAGGAGGTCGCCGAGGAGGCGCTGGCCGCCCGCGAGCGGGCGCTGGGCCTGGCCCGGCCGCGCGGCTAGCGCGGATCAGGACAGGTCATCGCGGTTCTCCCCCGCGCCGAAGGCGGGGGCGCGCCCAGACACGGCGAAGAAGAGCCGGGTCGAAAGGCGTCTTTTCGGCTCTGGAGGCGGCTTTGAAGCTCCGGGGGTGGGACTCGAACCCACAACCCTTCGATTAACAGTCGAATGCTCTGCCGATTGAGCTACCCCGGAACGGCATCGGCCCGCGGGGCCGACCGCGCAATTTAGCGGGTCAGCTACCGACCCGTTGGGCGTGGGCGATCCGTTCGACCAGCGCTGCTCGCTCGCGGCTGAGGCTGGCGCGGCGCTCGTAGTCGCCGCGCTCGCCCGCCGCTTCGATCTCCCCCTCCAGCCGGCGCTGCTCGAGGAGCAGGAAGTTCAGCTCCATCGCCTCCTCCGAGGCGGGCTCCTCGCGGGCCATCATCACCAGTTCGGTGATCAGCGCGGCGAGGCCGCCGTTTTCGCGCGGCAGGTGCGAGGCCGGGTCCTTCGGGTGGGCGCGGAGGAAGTCGGCGGCGGCCTGGCCGCTGCCCGAGAGATGCGCCTCCCCCAGCTTCCCCAGGTAGACCTCGCCCTGCTCGGGGAGCGCGATGCACATCGCCAGCAGCGCCCGCTCGCGCCGCTCGCGCGAGGTCAGCTCCTGCTTGGCCGGCCGCGGCGGGGCCGGTTCCGCATCCTGGGACCGTCCCCGCCCCGGCGCCGGGGCGACTTCCGGGCCGCCGGTGGCCGGGGTCGAGGCGACGACCCGTCCCAGCACCATCGCGGGCTCGAGGTCGAGCCGGTCGGCCACCTTGCGCACCAGCTCCGATTGGCTCGCGCCCTCGCCCATCGAGGCGAGGATCGGGGCGATTTCGGCAAGCGCCTGGTCGCGGGCCACCGGCGAGGAGACATCGGTCTTGCCGAGCACCAGCTCCACCTGGAAGTCGGTCAGCTCGCCGGAGGAATCGACCAGGGCGCGGAAGCGCTCCGGGCCCTTCTCCTCGAGCATCATCTCGGCCGGATCGACGCCTTTCGGCATCGCGGCGACGCGCAGCCGCATCCGCCGTTCGCCGGCGACGCCCTGCACGCGGACCATCGCCGCCTGTCCGGCTTCGTCGGCGTCCAGCGCCAGCACCACCTCGCTCACCACCCCCGACAGCGCTTTCACCTGGTCCGGGGTGATCGCCGTCCCCATCACCGCCACGGTGCCCTCGACCCCGGCCTGGTGCAGGGCGATCACGTCGGTGTAGCCCTCCACCACCACCGCCCGGTTCGCCCGCGCCATCGCCGCCCGCGCCCGGTCGAGCCCGTAGAGGATCTGACTCTTGTGGAAGAAGTCGGTCTCCGCGGCGTTGACGTACTTGGCGCCCTGGTCGTCGCGCATCGCCCGCCCGCCGAAGCCGAGCGTGCGCCCGCGGGCGTCGCGGATCGGGAACATGATCCGCGAGCGGAAGCGGTCGTACTCGCCGCCTTTCTGGCTCCGCTGGACCAGCCCGACCGCGCGCAGCTCCTCGACCCGGAAGCCCGCCCGCTGGCTCGCGACGAGGATCTTGTCCCAGGCGCTGGGAGCGTAGCCGACGCCGAAATCGCGCAGCGAGGCCTCGGTCAGCCCACGTTCGGCGAGGTATTCGCGCGCCTTGCCGGCCTCGCGTGACTCCCAGAGGTAGCTGGCGTAGTAGGAGGCGGCCCGTTCGAGCAGCTGCTGCAGGCGTTGGCGGGCCTGCCGGCGAGCCTCGGCGCGCGGGTCCTCCTGCTCGCGCTGGATCTCCACCCCGTAGCGGTCCGCCAGAGCTTCCACCGCTTCCGAGAACCCCAGCCCCTCCTTCTCCATCACGAAGCCGAAGATGTCCCCCGCCTCGCCGCAGCCGAAGCAGTGGTAGAGCTTGTCCGTCGGGTCGACCGAGAAGGACGGCGAGCGCTCGTCGTGAAACGGGCAGAGGCCCATCATCTGGCCGCCCGCGCGTTTCAGATCGGTGTAGGCGCCGATCACCTCGGTGATGTCGGCGGCGTCGCGGACCTGATTGACGCTGTCGGAGGTGATCAGCGCCACTAGAAGCGCGCCTGCTCGGGGATCGCCAGGTCGACGTAGCGGGAGATGCAGAAGCGGTCGGTCATCCCGGCGATGTAGTCGGTGACCCGCTGGGCGGTGTCGGCGCTCGGGTCGAGCGCCGGGATCATCTCCGGGTGGGCGAGGTAGTGGTCGAAGAGGCCGGTCATCGTGCGCTCCACCCGGGCGTGCTCGCTGCGCGCGGTGGCACCCAGGTACACGCGGTCGAACATGAACTTGCGTAGCCGCAGCATCGCCATCCCGATCTCCTCCGACTGGCGGATGTCATCGATCCCGCGCGATTGCTCGACGATGTCGGCGACCAGGGTGTCGATCCGCAGCGAGCCGGTCGGGCCGAGCATCTCGATCTCGGCCGCGGGCAGGTCCGCGGGCAGGAGGATCCCGGCGCGCAGGGCGTCGTCGATGTCGTGGTTGATGTAGGCGACGCGGTCGACGAGGCGGACGATCCGACCCTCCAGGGTCGCCGGCTTCACCGGGCCGGTGTGGTTCAGGATCCCGTCGCGGACCGGCGCGGTGAGGTTGAGGCCGACGCCGTCGCGCTCCAGCACCTCGACCACCCGCAGCGAGTGCTCGTTGTGCTTGAAGCCCTCGTGGTCGGGGCGGGCGCGCTTCAGGCAGCGGTCGAGGGTGTCCTCGCCGGCGTGGCCGAAGGGCGGGTGGCCGAGGTCGTGGCCGAGCCCGATCGCCTCGGTCAGGTCCTCGTTCAGCCCCAGCGCGCGGGCGACGGTGCGGGCGATCCCGCAGGCCTCGAGGGTGTGGCTGAGACGGGTCCGGTAGTGATCGCCCTCGGGAGCGACGAAGACCTGGGTCTTGTGCTTCAGCCGGCGGAAGGACTTCGAGTGGACGATCCGGTCGCGGTCGCGCTGGAACGGCGTGCGCAGCGGGCTGTCGGGCTCGGCGACGGCGCGCTCGGCCGGGTAGGACCGGGTCGCGTGCGCGGCGAGGAACTCGTCCTCCCAGGCCCGCACGCGGTCCTCGAATGCGACGGTGAGTGGCATGCGAATGATCATAGGACGACGCTGCCAGAGGCCGAAAACCAAGCAGGTCGGTGGACGCAGGGAGGGCGACGAGGGGAGCGCACTCCAGTGCGTGACCCGAGGAGACCGACTGAGGACGCCGAGATGCGCCGGTTTGCAGGCCTCTGGTTATGCGGCGGCGCGGAGCTGGACATGGGCGTGGTGCTCCAGGGTCTCGCCCACGGCGCGCTCGACCTGGCGCAGGGCGGGCGGCTCGGCGGCCGGGGCCTCGATCAGCGGCTTCGCCAGCGCCTCGACCATGAAGCGGTGAGCTTCCTCGGTGAGGGCGAAGGAACCGGCCTCGCAGCTGGCGCAGACGACGCCGCCCGAGGCGCCCGAGAACCCCGCCAGGTGCTCCGCCTCCCCGCAGTTGGCGCAGGAGGCGAGCTCGGGGGCGAATCCCGCCACCAGGGCGAGCTTGAGGCGGAAGGAGAGCGCCACTTCGAGGCTGATCGCGCGTGGGTTGCCCGGCTGGTCGAGCAGCGAGAGGTAACGGCAGAGCAGGTTGTAGGCGGGCAGGTTGGCCTCGGCGGAATCGAGCAGGCGCAGGACGGCGTCGCAGGCACGAGCGCCGCAGCCGATCGCGGCGCCGTCGGAGCGCAGCCGCGGATAGCCCTCGATCGTCGTCACGCTGGTCACCGTCATCAGGTCGCTGCGCCCCTGATGGAGGACGAGGTCGAGGCGGAAGAACGGCTCCAGCCTGCCGCCGAAGCGGGATTTTGGCTTGCGAGCGCCCTTTGCGATCGCCCCGAAGCGTCCCAGCGTGGGCGAGTACAGGTGCAGGATCCGATCGGCCTCGCCGTACCGGATGCTCCTCAGAACGACCGCCTCCGTCTTGACCGTAGATCCCGCCATTGAGATAAGTGTGCGGGACGGACCGGACAGAAACGATGCGCCCCGCCCGTCACACTCTGATGAGTTCGCACTTCTGGCCGCTATGCGGAGCTAACTGCGAACTCGTTTGGGGGAGGCTTTGCGGCGTTTCGGTTTGCGGCGGAGTTTCACCTGGCAGCTCGGGCAGAAGTAGGTGGAGCGGCCGGAGACGACGATCCGCTCGACGATGCCGTCGCAGTCCTCGCCCGGGCACGGCTCGCCCTCACGGGTGTGGACGAGGAAGCGCTCCTGCATCCGGCCCTTCTCGCCGCGCCCGTCGCGGTAGTCGTCGATCGAGGAGCCGCCCGCGTCGATCCCCGCTTCCAGCGCCGCGACCACCCCGTCGCGCAGCGCCACCCAGTGCTCCGGCTTCATCGACCCGGCCGGGGACAGCGGGTGCAGCCGCGCCCGGTAGAGAGCCTCGTCGGCGTAGATGTTCCCGACGCCCGCGATCCCGGACTGGTCGAGCAGGAACGACTTCAGCGGCGCCTTCTTCCCCGCCGCGATCTCCCCTAGCTTCTCCGGCGTGAACTCGGGCGAGAGCGGCTCGACCCCGAGCCGGGAGAAACGCTCCGGCAGCTTCGCGTCGTCGATCAGGAAGGCCTCGCCGAAGCGGCGGGGGTCGGTGAACCAGACCTCGCGGCCGTCGTCGAGGACGAAGCGGGCACGGAGGTGGCGTTCCTCGGTGGTGCGCTCGCCCTGGTAGAGGAGGCGGCCCTCGGAGGGGTCGAGGATCT
>MKSH01000025.1:23750-25212 GCA_001898095.1 Solirubrobacterales bacterium 70-9
ACTTGCCGCGCCGTCCCAACCCCTGGATCGTGTGCCCGCCTACCTGCTTGCCGAGTTTCTTCGGCGGCACCGGGCGCGACCAGCGCGCGTCCAGCACCTCGAGCCGCTCGATCGCATGGCCTTCCAGCTCCGGCTCGAGCTGGCGGGCGACGGTCTCGACCTCTGGCAGCTCCGGCACGCCTGGAGTTCTACCCGACTTGCGTTCGCACTTCCGGCCGCTATGCGGTCATTACTGCGAACTCACTGGTCCTTCGCCCGCGGATGGGCGTCGTAGTACACCTGTTTCAGGCGGTCGCCGGAGAGATGGGTGTACATCTGGGTGGTCGAGATGTCGGCGTGGCCGAGCATCTCCTGGACCGCGCGCAGATCGCATCCGTTCGACAACAGATGCGTGGCGAAGCTGTGACGGAGCGTGTGCGGACTCATCTTGCCGTCGAGCCCGACCGCCCGCGCGTGGCGCTGAACGATCTTGTAGAGCCCCTGCCGGGTCAGCGGCCCGCCGCGGAAGTTGAGGAAGAGACGCGGCTCTTCGCGCCCGTGCAGCAGCTCCGGCCGACCGCCACGAAGGTACGCGCGGATCGCCGCGATCGCCTGCCGCCCGAGCGGCACCAGGCGTTCCTTAGAGCCCTTGCCACGCGCCCGGACGAAGCCCTCGTGCAGATCGACGTCGGCCATCTCCAGCCCGATCACCTCCGAGGCCCGCAGCCCGCACGCGTACATCACCTCGAGCAGCGCCCGGTCGCGCAGCGCCGTCGGCTCGGACCCCTGCGGCGCGGCCAGCAGCTTCTGCACCTCGGGGTAGTTGAGGACGTGGGGAAGCTTTTTCGAGCGCCGCGGCGCGGCCAGGCTGGCGGTCGGGTCGTCGCCGATCAGCTCGTCGCGGCGCAGGTGCTTGTAGAAGGAGCGCAGGCAGGCGGCCTTGCGGTGGATCGTCGCCGAGGAACAGGGCGCCCGTTCCTCGCTGCCCGTCGCCAGCTCGGCGAGGAACTCCCCCACCTGCGCCGGCCGCGCGCTCAACGCGTCCAGGTGATGCGCCGACAGGTACTCGCCGTACTGCAGCAGATCGGTCCGGTAAGCGTTGAGCGTGTTGCGCGAAAGCCCCCGCTCCAACTCCAGATAGGAGAGGAAGTCGAGCGTCAGCGAACGAAACCGCGCATCGGCGCCCGAATCGGCGCGCGCGGCAGGGACCTCTGGTTTGACGGCGATGGCCATGAGCGGATCTTTCGGCTCGCTTTACGCGAAACCTCTACCCGCAAGGGACCATTCGCTCAGCCGGCGAGCAGGGCTCCGGCGGCGAGGGGGGCTTCGAAGAACAGAGGGTCGTCGGCGAGGGGCCGCCCCATCGTCTTCGTCGGCAGGCCGGAACTTGCGTAGCCGTCGAGGTCGGCCGGCGCGCTCATCAGCCGGTGCCGACCGGGGCTCGCGGCCTCGATCCGCGACCCGACGTCCGCGAAACCCTCGG
>MKSH01000025.1:25571-27739 GCA_001898095.1 Solirubrobacterales bacterium 70-9
CGCGGATCCCCGGCCGCGCCTGCGCCGCCGCCCACGCCGCCGGCGCCAGATGCCCGTGCAGCGGCAGGACGGCGACCGGCACCGCGCGCCGAGCGTCGGCCGCGACACCCTCCTCCCCACCGGTCAAAGACCTCCGTGTCGAGTTTCCGTTGCTATCCAACGGTTTCTCGCCCTCGACCGGCTCGATCGGGTGCTGGAGCGAGGTGTAGTTCAGTTGCATCACGTGGATGGAGCCCTCCGCCCCGGCCCCGAGGCCGCGGGTGAGGTTCACGTGGACGACGTCGAAGCCGCCCGAGCCGAGGCCGAGGTCGAGCGCCGCGGCGTTGACGACCACCTCGTCGCCCTCGCGCATCGGCCCGAGCAGGACCTCGTCGGCCCAGGCCGGCCGGCGCTCGCCGTCGATCTCGACCACGAGCGGAGACTCGGAGACCACGACCCCGCGCCGCAGGTCGAGCCGGCCGCTCACGCTCGGGCGAGGATGCCCTCGCAGACCTCGAGCATCTTGTCGAGGTCGGCGGCGGCGACGTGCTCGTCGGCGGTGTGGACGCCGTCGGGGCCGTTGGCCAGCAGGACGCTATCGAAGCCGCCGCGGCGGAAGACGTTGGCGTCGCTGCCGCCGCCGATCGCCGCCCGCAGCGGCTCGACCCCGGCCGCCCGCAGGCTCTCCTCGGCGAGGCCGAGCGCGGTCGAACTCGACGGCACCTTGTAGCCGCGGAAGAGCTCCGCCACCCGCACGTCGACGTCGCAGCCGAACTCGCTCGCCCCCCAGGCGCAGGCGTCGGCGATCTGCCCGGCGACCTCGGCCGCCCGCCCGGCGTCGAGGCTGCGCGCCTCGGCGTGGATGCCGCAGTGGCCGGCGACCACGTTCCCCGAGGTCCCGCCCTTGATGATCCCGACGTTCGCGGTGGTCCCCTCGTCGAGGCGTCCCAGGGTCATCCGCCCGATCGCCGCGGCGGCGGCCTCGATCGCGCTCGAACCGTCCTCCGGCCGCACCCCGGCGTGGGCCTCGACCCCGACGAAATCGGCAAGGATCTTCATCTGGGTCGGCGTCGCCGTGATCACCTCGCCGACCGGCCCGGCGTGGTCGAGCACGTAGCCGATCGGGGCGCGCAGCTTGGCGACGTCGAAGGCCTTGGCGCCGCGCAGCCCCTGCTCCTCGGCGACCGTGAGGAGGAGCTCGATCCCGACCGGCGGCGTCTTCTCCACCCCGCGCCGGACCAGCTCCATGAAGACCGCCACCGCCGCCTTGTTGTCGGCGCCGAGGATCGTCTCGCCGGCGCTGCGGAAGATCCCTTCGTCGTTCACCACCTCGACCCGGCCGGCGTGCGGAACCGTGTCGATGTGCGCGCAGAACATCACGTACTCGTCGCGCTCCCCGGCGACCCGGGCCAGCAGGTTCCCCGCCCCGGCTTCCGCGGGCCCGGCGGCGTCGTCCTCCTCGACCTCCAGCCCCATCGAGCGCAGTTCGGCCGCCAGCGTGTCGGCGACCTCGCGCTCCTCGCCGGTCGGGCTGCGGACTTCGCAGAGCCGCGCGAAGGTGTCGTAGAGCCTCTCGTTCCCCACGGGCGGAAGACTAAGGGAGAGGCGGACGACGCTCTCGACCGGCCGGGGTCGGGGACGGAGAGTCCGCTACCTGGATTCGCCGGAGCGGCTGATCCCGATCTCGAACCCGTCGCCGTCGGCGTCCGGATCCGGACCGGCGATCTCGCCGCCGTCGGCCGGATGTTCGCCGGCGTGGGTGGCGGCGGCGCCGACGAACTCGCGGAACAGCGGCTCGGGCCGGTTCGGCCGCGAGTTGAACTCGGGGTGGAACTGCGAGGCGACGTAGAAGGGGTGATCGGGCAGCTCGACCATCTCGACCAGGCGCCCGTCGGGCGAGGTGCCGCCGGCGACCAGGCCCTCGTCTTCGAGCCGGGTCCGCAGGAACATGTTCACCTCGTAACGGTGCCGGTGGCGCTTGTAGATGACGCCCTCGCCGAAGATCTCGAAGGCCCGCGTCCCCTCGTACAGGCGCACCGGGTCGGCGCCGAGCCGCATCGTCCCGCCCATGTCGCTCAGTTCTTTCTGTTCCGGCAGCAGGTCGACCACCGGGTACGGCGTCTCGGGATCGAACTCGGAGGAGTTGGCGCCCTCCATGCCGACCACGTGGAGGGCGAACTCGACCACCG
>MKSH01000025.1:27793-30778 GCA_001898095.1 Solirubrobacterales bacterium 70-9
CAGGATCCCGTCGAGGCCCTCGAGCGCGTCCGGGTCGAGGTTCTCGGAGTCGACCAGGGAGATATCGACGTTCACGCCGTGGTGGATGCCGCCGTGCTCGAGCGCCTCGATCACCGACTTGTAGGCGTCCTCCAGCTGCACGTACTTGCCGACGATCGCGATCCGCACGTTGCCGGTCGCCGCGTCGGAGCGCCGCACCATCGCTTCCCACTCGCTCAGGTCGGAGGCGGGCGCCTCCATCCCGAAGTGGTCCAGCACCAGGTCGTCGACGCCCTCGGCGCGATAGCCGAGCGGCACCTTGTAGATGTTGTCGACGTCGTAGGAGGAGATCACCGCGTCGACCGGGAGGCTGGCGAAGAGCGCGATCTTCTCCCGGATCTCCCGGTCGAGCCGCTTCTCCGAGCGGCAGAAGAGGGCATGCGGCTGGATCCCGATCCCGCGCAGCTGGTTGACCGAGTGCTGCGTCGGCTTCGTCTTCAGCTCCCCGGCGTGGCTGATGTACGGGACCAGGGTGAGGTGGACGAACATCGCCCGCTTCGGCCCGAGCTCGGTGTAGAGCTGGCGGATCGCCTCGAGGAAGGGCAGCGACTCGATGTCGCCGACCGTGCCGCCGATCTCGGTGATCACGAAGTCGACGGCCTGGGACTCGGCGACGATGCGGATTTTCTGCTTGATCTCGTTGGTGATGTGCGGGATCACCTGGACCGTCGCGCCGAGGTAGTCGCCGCGGCGCTCGCGCCGGATCACCGAGTTGTAGACGCCGCCCGCGGTGACGTTCGACGCCCGCGAGGTGTTTTCGTCGGTGAAGCGCTCGTAGTGGCCGAGGTCGAGATCGGTCTCGGCGCCGTCCTCGGTGACGAAGACCTCGCCGTGCTGGAACGGGCTCATCGTCCCCGGATCGACGTTGATGTAGGGATCGAACTTCTGCAGCTGGACCCGGTAGCCGCGGGAGACCAGGAGGCGGCCGATCGAGGCGGCGGCGATGCCCTTCCCGAGGGCCGACACGACACCTCCGGTAACGAAGATGAATTTGGTGTCGCCGTGGGTGGATGGGCTCATGCTCTGCCGATCGAGTCTAGCCAGCGGAGTGGCGGAACCCGTTCGATGGTCGCCGAGATCGAACGTAACTCCCCATAGACCGTCAAAACGAGCACGATTCCGAGGGCGATCAATCGTCCATCCGGTGACAAAACCGTGAGCAGCCAGACGCCGGCGATCGCCCCGACGAGGTTCGAGCCGGTGTCCCCGAGCATCGCCCGCTCGCCCAGCGTCAGCCACGCCCCGACCAGCGCCGGCCCGGCGAAGATGCCGAGCAGTTCGATCGGCGCCAGCGTCCAGCCGCAGAGGCAGAGCGCCGCGCCGAGCAGCGCCAGCGCCTTCTCCACCCGCCCCGGCCGCAGGTCGAGCAGGTTGAAGAGGTTGGTGGTGAGGACGAGCAGGATCACGTCGGCGATATAGCGCCAGGTCGCCAGGCCCTGCCCGGAGACGACGTAGGCGGCCAGGGCGACGGCGCCGATCGCCTTGATCGCCCCGGTCGAGAGCCGCCCTTCGCGCAGCGCCCCCCAGTGGCCGCGCCAGCCGCGCGGGGTCGCCGCCGCCTCGCCCTGGCCGAGCGCGTCGTCGAGGAAGCCGAGGAAGGCGATCCCCAGCAGGTAGGGCAGCCAGCGGCGCAGTTCCGGGGTCAGCAGGTCGAGGCTGAGGCGGTCGTTCAGCACCGCCAGCGGCGCCAGCGCGACCAGCGCGACGGTCGCCAGGATCGCCCCCAGCGGGAAGGCGAGCGTGGCGCCGCGGTAGTTCGTGCGGACCAGGCCCGCGTCGCGCAGGCCGCGCGCCCCGGCGGGCAGCATCGGCACCGCCAGCAGGGTCGCGAGCGGGAACCCGATCCAGTACAGGGCTCAGCCCCCCGGCGCCGACAGGTCGGGGAGCAGCCGGTCGGCCGAGCTCTTGACGCCGAAGCTGCCCTCGTTGCCGAGCAGCGCGTAGACCAGCGCCAGCTCCCCGGCGGTGGTGTCGATGTCGTCGACCGTGGACATGTCGTTCGCCTGGAAGAAGGAGATCGATGACGGTTCGGTCTTCGTCGACTCGACCCCTACCGTCGGCACCTTCGTCGCCGTGATCCCCTTCAGCATCGAGGTTTCCAGCCCGTTGGCGGTCGAGCGCTGAACCGGGCCCATGCTTTCCGGCTGGCTGCGGACGACGATCACGCCGTCGAGCGCGCCGAATTCACCGCTCGCGTGGGTGAAGAGCTGGCCGCGGACGAATTCCGGCAGCGTTCCGCCGATCACGATCTGGCGCCCCACCCCGGTCCCCAGTTCGTTCAGCTGTTCCGGCACGGTCGCCAGTTCGGAGAAGCGGGTGTCGGCGAGTTCTTCGGCGAGGCTGGTCGTGTCGACCGGCTCCCGCACCACCCCGACGCCGACCAGTTTTGCCCCGGTCGGCCCCAGCGCTTCTTCGACCGAGGAGGTGATTTCGCTCGGCAGGCTGCCGAAGGCGACCAGCGCTACCCGTTTCCCCTGCAGCCGGTCGCGGGTCAGCACCGGGTACACCTTTTCGTCGAATTCGTCGGCGTGGCCGAGTTCGTCGTTCAGGTCGCTGACCCGGGACTGGGCGTCCTGGAGGTTGCCGACGAGGCTGTTCTCGAGGTTCTTCCGCGTTTCCGAGAGCGCGTCGCCGCCGAACTCGGCGCCGATCAGGATCCCCACCGCGAGGGCGAGGAAGACGGCGATCAGGGAGGTTGCGTGGTAGCGCGCGCTGTAGCCCATTCAGCCTGCAAAGGCTAGATGTTGGGAGCGCCCCGCGCTCAGATGCCGAGCCAGATCCGGACCTTCAGCCAGAACAGCTCGAAGACGTCGTTCAGCGCCGGCGAGGTGATGATCAGGATCGTCACCAGGACCAGGAAGGCGACGACGAAGAAGATCACCGGCATCAGGGTCGAGCTCGGCCGGTAGAGGCGACTCACGCCCTTGGCGTCGACCAGTTTCTCGC
>MKSH01000025.1:30903-31257 GCA_001898095.1 Solirubrobacterales bacterium 70-9
AGGCCCAGTTCGAGCAGGCGGGCTTGGCCGGGGGCGCGGCCGTCGGGATAGGCGTGGACGACCAGCTCGGCGCCGCAATTCAGCGCCGCGTCGGAGGCCGAGTCCATGTCGCCGAGGATCATGTCCGGCTTCAGCCCCGCCTCCAGCACCCCGTCGGCGCCGCCGTCGACGGCGACCACCAGCGGGCGCACGTTGCGGATGTAGGCGCGCAGCGCTTTCAGGTCGCGGCGGTGGCGTTCGCCGCGCACGACGATCAGCACGTGGCGGTCGCGAAAGGAGACCCGGGTCGGCGGGAAGTCGATCGCGCCGGTGAGGATGTCGGTCTCCTGGCGGACGTGCTCGACCGTGTTTTCG
>MKSH01000025.1:31269-33205 GCA_001898095.1 Solirubrobacterales bacterium 70-9
AATTCAAGGTCGGAGACGCCGAGCACGCGGCCCCGCAGCACCTCCTCCTCGCCCGCCATCACGGCGCCGTCGCCTTCCAGGGTCAGCTGCTGGCCGTCGCGCAGGAGATCGAAGACGTGCGCGTCCGGCGCGTCGATCAGGCGGATCCCGGCGCGAGCCAACATCAGCGGGCCGGCGTTGGGGTACTTGCCGTCGCTCGAGGGCGCCGCGTTGAGGACCCCGGCGACGTCGCAGGCGATCAGCTCCTCGGCCGCGATCCGGTCGATGTTGACGTGATCGATGACCGCGATATCGCCGGGTTGCAGCCGCTTGACCAGATGCTTGGTGCGGGCGCCGAGACGCGCGGTGCCGACGATCGACACCTGGCCGGCCCGGGTTCCGCCCCGACGCCCGAGCAAGGCGGGAAGGCGACGACGACTAGTGGTTGCCACGCGCTCAGGTTAAGTGACGGCTCTTAAAGATTCCAAATCGGGCGTGGGTACCCGGACGTTCAGGCGGCGGAACGCCAACCCTCCGGTGCGTTCGCACTTCCGGCCGCTATGCGGTCATTTCTGCGAACTCACCGGCTGTCAGGCGGCTTTGAGGAGCTCTCTCGCGTGGCGCGTTGCCGCCTTGTCCTCCTGCTCCCCGCCGAGCATCCGGCGGATCTCCTCGACCACGCCCTCGCCGTCGAGGCGCTCGACGGTGGCGACCGCGGCGTCCCCGGCGACGTCCTTTTCCAGCCGGAAGTGGACGTCGGCGAGCGAGGCGACCTGCGGCAGGTGGGTGATGCAGAGGACCTGGTGCTCGGCGCCGAGCTCCCGCAGCCGCTCGCCGACGACCCGCGCCGTGTTGCCGCCGATCCCGGCGTCGATCTCGTCGAAGACCATCGTCGCGGCGCCCGCCGCCGGGCCGAGACCGCTCAGCGCCAGCATCACCCGCGAGAGCTCACCGCCGGAGGCGGCGTCGCGGAGCGGTGCCGGCTCGATGCCAGGGTTGGGGGCGACGCGGAGCTCGACCGTCTCGCGCCCCGAGGCCCCGTACTCCTCCGGGTGGGGATCGAGGACGACCTCGAGCCGCGCCCCGTCCATCGCCAGCTGCGCCAGCTCCGCCCCGACCCGCTCCTCCAGCGGCTTCGCCGCCTTCTGCCGTCCGGCGTTCAGCTTCTTGCCGAGCGCGGCGCGGCGTGCTTCCGCCTCCGCCAGCGCCGCGGCGGCCTCCGCCCCACGTTCCTCGGCGCCCTCCAGCCGGGCGATCTCGTCCCGGCAGCGCTCGGCGTGCGCGAGCACCGACTCGACGCTGCCGCCGTGCTTGCGTTCGAGCCGGTCGATCGCCTCCAGCCGTTCCTCGACGCCGAGCAGCCCGCCCGGGTCGGCGGCCACGCTCTCGGCGTAGTCGCGCAGCTCGGCGGCGACGTCGCCGAGCTCGACGTTCAGCGTCGCGACCCGCTCGGCGATCCCGTCGAGCGTCGGGTCGAGCCCGTTCGCCGCCAGGAGCCGCGATTCGGCCTCGGCCAGGAGACCCGCCGCGCCGCCGCCTTCGAGATCGGCGCCGGCCAGCGCCGCGTGCGCCCCCGCAGCCGCCTCGCTCAACCCCTCGGCGTGCCGCAGCCGCTCGCGGTCGGCGGCCAGCGCCGTCCGCTCCTCCGGGTCCGGTTCCACTTCCTCGATCTCGGAGAGCTCGTAGCGGTAGAGATCGAGATCGCGCTCCCGCGAGCCCTCCCGCTCGCGCAACTCGACCAACTCAGCGGAGAGCCGACCGACCTCCCGGTGCGCCTCGCGGTAATCGTCGCGCACCGCCAGGTGCTTCGCCCCGGCGAACCCGTCAAGCACCTCCATCTGCGCCGAGGAAATCGTCAGCTTACGGTGCTCGTGCTGGCCGAAGAAGGCGAGCAGCCGACCGCCGAGCGCCTTCAGATCGCCCGCCGTCGCCGCCCGCCCGGCGACGAAGGCACTCG
>MKSH01000025.1:33215-34765 GCA_001898095.1 Solirubrobacterales bacterium 70-9
CGCCGAGACGCGACGTCCCAACACCACTTCCTCGGCACCTCCCGGCAGCCGCTCGGCGAGCTCGGCCAACTCGGGGTCGTCGAGCAGCCCCGCGGGCAGGTCGAACACCCCCTCGACCCAGGCCTCCTCGGCCCCCGGCCGCACGATCCCCGTTTTCGCCTTGCCGCCCATCAACAGGTCGAGCGAATGCGCCAGCACCGTCTTCCCCGCCCCGGTCTCCCCGGTGATCGCGTTCAGCCCCCCGCCAAGCCGCAGTTCGGCCCGCTCGATCAGCAGCAGGTTCTCGATCCGTAGCTCACGCAGCACGAGTCCGGTTTAGCACCGCCCCCGGCGGATCAATCGCACATACGTTCGCTATTTGCGAGGTCGGGGCTGGGAGAGATGTCCGGCGGGGGGCGAGGGACGGCCAAGGGACGCGGCCCTCTCGTAGGCGGTCCGGGCAGGCTGTGACCGCCTACGAGAGGGCCGCGTCACGGGGAGACTGCCGAGGGCGCGGGTCCCGTGCGGGTCCCGGGTGTGGAGCGAAACCGTCCCGATGGGGCGGAAAGGCTCCACAGGCCGCCGCAGGAGCGGGGAGTCGCGAGGGGGACGCCGGGAACTCCACGTTCCCCGAGGGAAGACGCCGCGAAGTGACCCTTCCGCGAGGGCCGAGATGTCGATGGGCCGAAAAGCGCTCTATATCAGCGCTTTTCGGCCCGTCGACCTGGGGGCGTCGCGGAGGCGTGACGTCTTTCCCCTGGAAGCGCGCGGGACCTGCGCACTTCCTGCCGAGAGCCTCGCGTCCTGGGCGTCTCGAGGCGGCCACGGCCTGCCAGGGCCGCCGCGAGACGTCCGGGACGGGGCCGTCCCCGGCCGCGCGGGTCACGAAGTGCGCCGTCCCCGGCCGCAGGGGCCCCGAAGCACTCCGTCCCGGCCGTACCAGCCAGACCCCGCCGTCCCCCATCTGCGTTCGCACTTCCCCGTACCGGTTACGGGAAAGTGCGAACGCCGGACGCAGGCGCCCCGTACCCCTCCCTTCCCCTGCGCCCCTACGCCCCCGTCGACTGCACGAAGGACGACGACCTCGTCAGCAGGAAGCCGAGGACCGCGCCGACGAAGGAGAGGATCGCGGCGATCAGGATGATCGAGTTGAAGGCGCTGACGAAGGAGACGTCGGCGGCGTGGACGGCTTTGGCGCCCAAGGCCGGCGGCAAGTGGAGCGCTTCGACGCCGCGGGAGCCGCTCGAGGCGACGACTTCGCCGAGGCCCTTCGGCGCGTGGGGCAGGAGTTCGGCGAGCTTCGAGTTGATCTGCGACTGGAAGATCGCGCCGAGGCCGGCCACGCCGGTGGCGACGCCGACCTGGCGGAAGGTCGAGTTGATCCCCGACCCCATGCCGGACTTCTCCACCGGGACCACCGCGATCGCCGCCTGGCCGATCCCCGGGTTGGTGATCCCGACGCCGATGCCGGAGATCAGGAAGCCGACCAGGAGGGTCGTCCATTCGGAGTCCGGCGAGATGCCGTGCATGAAAAGGAGCCCGACCCCGACCAGCGTCAGGCCGATCCCGAG
>MKSH01000025.1:34882-37001 GCA_001898095.1 Solirubrobacterales bacterium 70-9
CCGAGAGACAGAAGGCGACCGCGGAGACCCCGTTGAAGGCGGGGTTCCGGAACAGCGTCAGGTCGAGCATCGGATAGCGCGTCCGCAGTTGGATCGCGATGAAGATCGCCATCAGCACGGCGGCGCCGATCAGGCAGGCGAGGATCGTGGTGCTCCCCCACCCTTCCGGGTTGCCGCGGATCAGGGCGAAGATGAAGAGGAAGAGCGCCGAGGAGAAGGTGACCAGGCCGGGGACGTCGACCGGCTCGGGTTTCTCGGCGAAGACGTTGCGAACTTTGCGCTCCGTCAACACCATCGCGACGATCCCGATCGGGACGTTGACGAAGAAGATCCACTCCCAGCCGAGGCCTTCGGTGATCACGCCGCCGATCAGCGGGCCGACCGCGACCGCGCCGCCGACCGTCGCCCCCCAGACCCCGAACGCGGTCGCCCGGTCTTTGCCCTGGAACTCCTGGCCGATCAGCGCCAGCGAGGTGGCGAACATGCCGGCGCCGCCCACCCCCTGCAGGCCACGACAAAGGTTCAGCACCGTCGGGTCGTCAGAGATCCCGCACAGAAACGAGGCGAAGGTGAAGATCCCGAAGCCGATCGTGAAGACCCGCCGGCGGCCGAGCCGGTCACCGAGGCTGCCCGCGGTGAGCAGGAACGACGCCAGCATCAGCGAGTAGGCGTCGACCACCCACTGCAGGCTGGACAGGCTGGCGTGAAGCGAGCGCTGGATGTCCGGGAGCGCGACGTTGACGATCGTCACGTCGAGCAGAAGCATGAAGGTCGCGACCGAGACCAGGACCAGAGTCCACCACTTACGTTCCATTAGCGGCACCCTTTCACAGCGGGTGGACCGGCCTTCCTACCGCGCCGAACCCGCCTCGACCGCGAGGTGCCCGAACTTGTCCCGGATGCGCCCGTAGAAGCTGGTGCCGGGGAGCTGGGCGAGGCGGCCGGCGGAGTCGACGAAGCTGACCTCGAGCTCCTCGCCGGAGGCGAGCTCACCGAACTCGGTCCCGTCGAGGGCGATTTCCACCGGCTCGCGGCCCGGCGCGTTGCCGACCGTGAGGACGTCGGTCGGGGCCACGACCAGCGCCCGTGCGGTCAGCGAGTGCGGGGCGATGTAGCTGACCACGTAGCCCTTCACGCCCCAGGCGAGGATCGGACCCTGGTTGGCGAGGTTGTAGCCGGTCGAGCCGACCGGGGTCGCGGCGACCAACCCGTCGCAGCGCACGTGGCCGACCTCGTCGGCGGCGATCCGGTAGCTCAGCTCGGCGACCCGGTCGTGCGGGCGGCGCGAGAGCGTCACGTCGTTGAAGCCGATCGCGTCGCGGCCGCCGACCTCGACCCGGATCCCGGGCAGCTGGATCGTCTCGATCTCGCCGGCGAAGGCGCGGGCGATCCCGGTCTCGGCGTCGGCGCGCTCGACCGCGGCGAGGAACCCGACCGTGCCGAAGTTCACTCCGAACACGGGCACGTCTTTCCCGGAGAAGCGACGAAGGGCGTGCAGGATCGTGCCGTCGCCGCCGAGGACGAGGCAGAGGTCCGGCTTCTCGCCCTCGCGCTCGAGCTCGACGCCCGCAGCCGAAGCACCGTGCTTGTCGAGCTCACCCTGGTCGGCGACCAGGCGCCAGTCGGCGGCGCGGGCCGCGGCGACGGCGACCGCCACCGCTTCGGTCGCGGCGGGCGGATGCGAGTGGGTGATCAGCGCGGCGGTCTTCACTCCTCGGCCCCCTCGGTTCCCGGTGCGGCGGCCTCCGACCCAGGCGCCTCGCCCCCATCGGCCGCCAGGCTCGCGACGTCGGCCGCCGCGATCGCTCCCTCCAGGTCCTCCAGCCCCGGCCCCTCGCCGCCGCACCAGACGAAGGTCTCACGGTTCCCCTTCGGTCCCGGCAGCCCCGAGGAGGCGATGCCGCGGACCGGCAGGCCGGTCTCGCGGGCAGCCAGCGCGACCTTCAGCACCGCCTCCTGGCGATCGGCCGCGTCGCGGACGACCCCCCGCCCGACCCGCTCCCGTCCCAGCTCGAACTGCGGCTTCACCATCGCCAGCACCTCGCCGCCGGGGACCAGACAGGTGGCGACCGCGGACAGCACCTTGTCCAAGGAGATGAAGGAGACGTCGATCGTCGCC
>MKSH01000025.1:37094-37312 GCA_001898095.1 Solirubrobacterales bacterium 70-9
CCGCAGCATGCAGTCGGTGAAGCCGCCGGTCGAGGCGCCGACGTCGAGGCAGTCGCGCCCGGCCACGTCGACCCCGAGCGCGTCGAGCGCGTTCTCCAGCTTGATCCCGCCGCGGGAGACGAACCGCGGGCGTGCCTGGAGCACGAAATCGGCCTCCGGCTCGACCAACTGGCTCGGTCGCAGGGCCACCGGACCATCCGTCCCGACCCTCACTTCGC
>MKSH01000026.1:0-14105 GCA_001898095.1 Solirubrobacterales bacterium 70-9
TCCTGCGGCTACGGCTACGACGAGGCCGAGGGCCACCCGCGCGAGGGCTTCCCGGCGGGGACGCCGTGGGTCGAGGTGCCCGACGACTGGGCCTGCCCCGACTGCGGCGTGCGCGACAAGGTCGACTTCAAGCCGGCCGAGGACGCCGCCTGACCGCCGGCACTGCGACGATACGGGGGATGGCCAGCCGCACCCCGTACCCCGAGGCAGCCCGCGAGCTGCTGCGGCAGACCCTTTTCGACGCCGCCCGGCACCACCTCGAAACCCGGCCCTGGTCGGAGGTGACGATGGGCGACATCGCCGCCACCGCCGGGGTCAGCCGGCAGACGCTCTACAAGGAGTTCGGCAACAAAAGCGAGTTCGCGGTCAACCTGACGATCCACGAGGGCGAGCGCTTCCTCGGCGCGGTCGAGGAGGCCGTGCGCGCCCACACCGACAACCCGCGCGACGCGATCCGCGCGGCGCTCGAGCTCTTCCTCCGCACCGCCGCCGAAGACCCGCTGATCCGCGTCGTCGTCACCGACGACGGCTCCGGCGGCATGCTCCCCTTCGTCACCACGCAGGGGATGCCAGTGACGACCTGGGCGACGGCGCGCCTCTCGGCGGTGATCGAGGAGGGCTGGCCGCAGGCGCCCAAGCACGAGGTGAAGCTGCTCGCCGAGGCGCTCGTCCGCCTCGCGATCTCCTACATCACCAACCCCTCCGAAACCCCCGACTCGACCGCCGCCTCGGTGGCCGAGCTGCTCGGGCCCTTCATCGATCGCGCCCTCGGCGCGGCGTGATCGTCATCCTCGCCGACACCCACATGCCCAAGGGCGGCAGGCGCCTGCCGGAGCGTGCCGTCAAGTTGCTCCGCGAAGCGGAGGTGACGTTCCACGCCGGGGACTTCTTCACCGCCGAGATCCTGCGCGAGGTCAAGGCGCTCTCCCGCGGCCCGGTCCACGCGGTGCGCGGCAACGTCGACGACGCGGCGCTGCGCCGGCTGCTGCCGGAGACGCTCGAAGTCGAGCTCCGCGGCGCCCGGATCGCGATGATCCACGACGCCGGCCCGGCGAAGGGGAGGCTGGGACGGATGCGCGCCCGCTTCCCCGAGGCCGACGCGGTCGTCTTCGGCCACAGCCACCTGCCGCTGCAGGAGGAGAAGGACGGCTTCCAGATCTTCAATCCCGGCAGCCCGACCGAGCGCCGTCGCGCCGAGCACCACTCGATCGGCCGGCTGAAGATCGTCGGCGGCCACCCGATCTTCAGGCACCTCTGGCTCGACGACTGAGGGTCCTTTTGTCGCCCTGTGGGCGACAAAAGGACCAGGGTCAGTCGTCGGCGGGGGCGACCAGTTCGTTCTGGTAGGCGTAGGCGACCGCCTGGGCGCGGTCGCGGGCGCCGATCTTGGCGAAGAGGTGGTTCACGTGGCTCTTCACGGTCGCGCCGCTGACCACCAGGCGGTCGGCGATCTCGCCGTTGGAGAGGCCCGCGGCGATCAGCTCCAGCACCTCGGCCTCGCGCGGGGTGAGGCCGTCGGGGAGCTCGTCGCAGTCCGGCTCGGCCGGCGTCTCGCCGCGCTGCACGGCGGCGATCAGCTGGCGCTGCACGGCCGGGTCGATCGCCGCCTCGCCCGCCGCCACCCGTTCGACCGCGGCGCGGATCTGCTCGGCGCCCGCGTCCTTGGTCAGGTAGCCGCGCGCGCCCGCCTGCAGGGCGGCGACCACGGTCTCGTCGTCGGCGTAGGTGGTGAGCGCGACGACGCCGACGCCGGGGTGCGTCTCGGCCAGCCGCCGGGTCGCCTCGATCCCGTCCAGCCGCGGCATCCGCAGGTCCATCAGGACGACGTCGGGGCGCTCGGCGGCAACCATCGCCAGCGCCTCCTCGCCGTCGGCGGCGGCGCCGACCGGCTCGATCCCGTCGATCAGTCCCAACATCAAGGTGAGGCCCTCGCGAACGACCCGCTGGTCGTCGGCGACGATGACGCGAAGCGTCACGCGGGCACCCAGAGCTCGACCCGGAAGCCATCCTCGGTCGGCCCGGCGAGCAGTCGCCCGCCGATCAACTCGGCCCGCTCGCGCATCCCGCTGACCCCGTAGCCGGAGCCCGCCGCGGCGAGCGCCGCCGGCTGCGGCACCCGCGGCTCGGCCCCATCGCCGCTGGAGTCGGCGACGATCAGCTGCACGCCGTCGGGGTCGTAGTCGAGCCGGATCTCGACCCGCTCGGCCTCCTCGGCGTGCTTGCGCACGTTCGTCAGGGCCTCCTGGGCGGTGCGGAAGACCGCCAGCGCCGCTTCCGAGGGCAGGCGCCGCGGCTTGCCGCCGACCTCCATCGTGCACTCGATCCCGTGGGCGCGGATTTCCTCGACCAGGTCCTCGATCTTGTCCGGCCCGGGGACCGAGTCGCCGCGCAGAGCCTTGATCGCGGCGCGCGCCTCGTCCAGGCCCGCCGCCGCGTGCCGGTGGGCACGGCCGATCGCGGCGATCACGTCGGAGTCGGCGTCGCGATCGAGGGCCAGGAGGCGCGCCCCCTCGAGCTCCACCGAGAGCGCCGAGAGCGAGTGGGCGAGCACGTCGTGGAGCTCGCGGGCGATCCGGCTGCGCTCGTCCAGCGCCGCCGCCTCGTTGCGCGCCAGCCGCGTCCGCTCCTCCTCCTCGAGCAGGTCGCGTGCCTGGATCTGGCGCTCCTCGCTCAGCCGCAGCAGGTGGCCGATCACGAACATGAAGACGTAGGCGAGGCTGGTCCAGGCGAGGACGAGCAGCCGATCCTGACCGCCGATCAGGATCATGATGTCGACGATCGCGATGATCGGGACGATCGCCGCGATCGCCAGCCGCTTCGGCAGCCGGATCACCGCCGAGGCGACCGCCGCGTAGGTGCCGAGCACCGCGGTCCCGGCCGGCTGCACGGTCATCAGCGCGATCGAGGCGAGGCCGAGCAGCAGCACGTAGACGAAGACGGCGCGGTCGTCCTGGGGATCGAGCCAGACCTCGATCACGATCAGCCCTGCGATCGTGGCGCCGCCGAGCAGCGTCACCAGGCCCTCGCCGTGGAGCGCCGGGGCGGGGGTGCCGATCAGCCCGGAGATCAGGATCAGAGTCAGCGAGACCAGCGGCCAGACCCGGGTCCGCAGCGGCGGGCGGCAGTCCTCGTCGCGTCCGACCGCGCGTTCGCGCAGCATCATGATCCCGTGCGGACGGTCCGGTTGGTCGTCGGGCCGGAAGATCTGCATACCCACAGGTTAGGAGTCTGCCCACGGCTTGTCATGGGCGCCCGGGTTGAGCGTCCAGGGGACGCCTCCACCCACGGGTTGAGAGCCGATTTCGGCGCCCGAGCCGATGCGGGGCGCCGCCTCCAAGCGTAGCTTCCCCGACCATGGACATGGCGATAAAAGTCAGCGGGCTGCGGCGGTCATTCGGCGAGGTCGAGGCCGTCGCGGGGGTCGACCTGGAGGTCGGCCACGGAGAGATATTCGCCTTCCTCGGTCCCAACGGGGCGGGGAAGACGACGACGATCGAGATTCTCGAGGGATTCGGGGAGCGCGACGCGGGGGAGGTCGAGGTGCTGGGCGTCGACCCGGCGCAGGCGACCTCCGACTGGCGCCAGCGGGTCGGGATCGTGATGCAGGAGTCCCCCGGCGAGCAGGAGTTGACCGTGCGCGAGGTGATGGAACTGTACGCCGGTCTATATAAGGCGCCGCGCGGGGTCGACGAGACGCTGGCCCAGGTCGGGCTCGACGCGGAGGCGGCGGCGAAGATCGCGGCGACGCTCTCCGGCGGCCAGCGGCGGCGGCTCGACGTCGCCCTGGCGCTGGTCGGCGACCCGGAGCTGATCTTCCTCGACGAGCCGACCACCGGCTTCGACCCGGCGGCGCGCCGCGATGCCTGGAAGATGCTCGACTGCCTGCGCGAGCTGGGCAAGACGATCTTCCTCACCACCCACTACATGGAGGAGGCGGAGCGGCTTGCCGACCGGATCGCGGTGATCGCGGGCGGCCGGATCATCGACGAGGGGACGCCGGCGACGATCGGCCACCGCGACCTCGCCGCCTCGGAGATCATCTTCGCGCTGCCCGCCGGCATCGGCGAGGGCGACCTGCCCGAGGACCTCCTCGCGCTCGCCCAGCCCGCCCGCCGCGACGGCCGGATCGAACTGCACAGCGCCGCGCCGCTGGCCGACCTCGGCCGGCTCGGCTCCTGGGCCGACGGCCGCGGGCTCGAGGTCACCGAGCTCGAGGTGCACAGGCCGACCCTGGAGGACGTCTACCTGCGCCTGACCGCGGAAGCGGCGGGCGTCGCCGGCGCCAACGGCAATCCGATCGGCGAGGAGGTCGCCTGATGGACCTGGTCCTGCACGTAACCCGCTTCAACCTGCGCGCCTACCTGCGCAACCGCAAAGCGCGGATGTTCACCATCGTGATCCCGCTGATTCTGCTGGCGCTGCTGGCCGGGGTCTTCCACGGCGGCGAAACGACGGTCAGCGGGGTGACGATCGACTACCGCCAGTTCTTCGTCCCCAGCGTGATCGTCTTCTCGCTCACCCTGACCACGCTGGCGATGCTGGTCGCCACGGTCGTCTCGCAGCGGGAGCTGGGGATCACCAAGCGCCGGCGGGCGACGCCGCTGCCCGCCTGGGCGCTGATCGTCAGCCAGTCGCTGACCGTGGTGGCGATGGCGATCGCCACCGTGATCCTGCTGCTCCTGGTCGGGGCGATCGCCTTCGGCGTCCACTTCCCGGCGCGCGGCGTGCCGAGCCTGGTGCTCGGGGTGCTCGGCGGCGCCGCCGCGTTCTGCGGCCTCGGCTACGCGCTCAGCACCTTCGCCGACTCGGCCGACTCGGCCCAGCCGATGATCCAGCTGGTCACCTTCCCGCTCTTCTTCATCTCCGGGATCTGGATCCCGCTCTCCCAGCTGCCCGACTGGCTGCAGGTGATCGCGAAGGTCTTCCCGGTCGAGCACGTCGCCGACCTCGTCCACCGCGCCTACGTCGGCGTCGTCCCGACCGGCCCGGTGGTGCTCGACGTCGCGATCCTCATCGCCTGGGCCGGGCTGGGGGCGGCGGTGGCGGCAAAGCGCTTCGTCTGGCTGCCGCCGCGGAAAGGCTGACCTGACGTTCGGACGCGCTGAGTGAGTTGAGCACACCATGGTGTGCTCAACTCATGCAGGTCGACCTTTCGGGAACTCCCCGTTGACGTAGAAGCACGCCGATCCCGCTTGGGCGGGGCGGGACGCGCTAGTCGCGCTTGGTCTGGACCTGGCAGCTGGCGCGGTGGCCGCTGTGGAAGTAGCACTGGTCGTTGACCCAGTGCACGGAGAAGTGGAGGCCCGCCAGGACGACGTTGTGGCGGATCGCGTAGAAGACGGTGGTCGTGCCGAAATAATCGTTCGGCCCCTGGTACCAGGTGACGCCGCACTTGAGGCGTGACTTCGACTTGCGGTCGCAGTTGATCTGCGGTTCCTGGGCGTGGATGAATTTCGGCCCGAACGCTTCTTCGAGCCCGTAGGCGCTGATTTCCTCCGCTCGTTCGCGGGTCAGCGTCGGGAGGTGGGCCTTGGGGATGACCACCTTCGGCGCCGGCGCCCCCAGTTCCACTGCGTTGATCCAGCTCTGCACCCAGGTCGAGATCTGGTCGACGCGGGTGAAGACCGCCGGGCTGGCCGGGTTGCAGCTGCCGTCGCCGAGGCTGACGACGCCGACCTCGACCGCCGAGCCGTCGGGGCGGGTGGCCATCGCCGGGCCGCCCGAGTCGCCGTGGCAGGCGGTGATCTTGAAGCCGGGGATGTCGAGCGCGCAGACCTGGCGGCTCGGGTCGAAGAAGGGGTAGAAGCGGCGCGTGCCCTTCTTGCAGCGGGCCGCTTCCTCGACCGGCACCGTCGCCGCCTGCAGTTGGTTCGGGGTGTGGCCGGTGCTGCGGTCGTCGATGCCCCAGCCGGCGATCGTCAGCGGGTCGCCCGGTTCGTAGAGGGCGGCGTCGGCGGTGGTCGCCAGCGGGATCGGCGGCGCGGCGACCGGGGCGGCGAGGATCAGCAGCCCGGCGTCGCCCTGCAGCTTGGTCGGGTCGAAGTTCGGATAGGCGAGGACCTGGACGACCTGACTGACGTTGGCGTCGGGGATCTTGGTCAGGTTGGAGACGCCGGTGGCGACGGCGATCTCACCCGGTTCGACGATCGAGCTCGATTCGATGTCCTCGACGCAGTGGCCGGCGGTGAGGACCACCCGCGGGGCGACCACGGTCCCGGTGCAGGCGTAGCCGGAGGTCGCCTGGACGCCTTCGATGTAGGCCAGCGAGGGGTACTGAGCGATCGTCGCGTTGTGGCCGCCGATCACCGAGGCGGTCGCCTTCGGGTTGGCGGCGGGCGCGCCTGCCTGGGCCGTCGCCGCGACCACCAGCGAGGCCGTCAGCGCGAGCGCGATGAGCAGAGTCGCGGTGCGGCGGGCACCGTGCCGGGCGGCGATCACCCCGCCATCGTAGAGATGACGGCCGGACGACGGCGGAATTTCCCCGTTTCTGGGCACCGGCGTTCGGGCGTTTGTCCGTGATGGCGTCGAGGAAGACCTGCACGTGGAGCTCGCGGCGCGAGCTCAGACCCGACTCGGCACCTCGGCCTGCGGCGGGGTGGTCGCCTGCTCGGCGCGATCGAGGCCGGAGGCGACCCGGTTGCCGATCTCCTGGTCGACGTTCGCCCAGTAGGCGACGACCCGATCCTGCGTCTCCTCGGTGACCTCGGCGCTGGCGTGGCCGACGATGTTTTCGACCAGCGCGCTCCGTTGGTCGTCGTCCATCACCTCGCGGACCAGCGTCCCGGCCTGCCCGAAGTCGTCGTCGTCGCGGTGCTTCGGGTTTTCGTAGCGGCGGAGCTCGCCGCCCTCGACCTCCCAGCCGAGATCGGCGCCGTGCTCGCCGTCGGCCACCGGCCCGCCCTTCGAGTTCGGGGCGTAGACCGGCTGGTCGCCGGAGTGGATGTAGGTCATCGGCCCGTCGAAGTTGTAGGAGTGGACCTCGACCTTGGGCGAGTTGATCGGCAGCTGCTCGTAGTTCGGGCCGATCCGGTGCAGGTGGGTGTCGTGGTAGCTGAAGATCCGGCCCATCAGCATCTTGTCGGGGCTGAGGCCGATCCCCGGCACCAGGTTCGAGGGCGAGAAGCCCGCCTGCTCGACCTCGGCGAAGAAGTTGTCCGGGTTGCGGTCGAGCACCATCCGCCCGACGTCGATCGCCGGGTAGTCGGAGTGGGGCCAGACCTTGGTCAGGTCGAAGGGGTTGAAGCGGTAGTCGAGGGCGTCGGCGAACGGCATCACCTGGACCTCGAGCTTCCATTCGGGCGCGTCGCCGCCGTCGATTGCCTTGCGCAGGTCGCGGCGGTGGGCGTCGGGATCCTGCGAGGCCATCTCGACCGCTTCGTCTTCGGTGTAGTTCTCGATCCCCTGGACGGTCTTGAAGTGGTACTTGATCCAGAACTTCTCGCCGCCGGCGTTCTGCCAGGAGAAGGTATGGGAGCCGAAGCCGTTCATGTGCCGGTAGGTGCGCGGGACGCCGCGGTCCGACATCAGGATCGTCACCTGGTGCGCGCTCTCCGGGGAGAGCGTCCAGAAGTCCCACTGCATCTCGTTCGACCGCATCCCGGTGTCGGGCAGGCGCTTCTGCGAGTGGATGAAGTCCTGAAACTTCGAGGCGTCGCGGACGAAGAACACCGGCGTGTTGTTGCCGACCAGATCGTAGTTGCCCTGCTCGGTGTAGAACTTGATCGCGAACCCGCGCGGGTCGCGGGCCGTGTCCGGTGAGCCCTGCTCGCCGGCGACGGTCGAGAACCTGGCGAAGAGCGGCGTCCGCTTCCCCGGCTGGAACAGGTCGGCCTTCGTGTACTGGCTGACGTCCTCGGTCACCTCGAAGAACCCGTGCGCGCCCGAGCCCTTCGCGTGCACCACCCGCTCCGGCACCCGCTCGCGGTTGAAGTGCTGCATCTTCTGCACGACGTAGTGGTCGTGCAGCGCCGTCGGCCCCTGCGGGCCGACCGTCAGCGACCGTTCGTCATTCGTCGCTGGGACCCCCGAGTCGGTGGTCGTCGTCGGTCGTTTCTCCTCGCTTGCCATGCGGGCCTCCTCGAGATCGTTTACTCCTCGGTCCCCGGGTACCCAGTCTGGAGTCACTCCAATTTGATCGGATGTGGTCGATCAGGGTCTCGACGGAGTCCCGGCGCGGTGGGCGGCGAGCTCGACGGTGATCGCCGCACCGACGAACTCGTCGCCGCCGACGCGGGCGACTTCACGCAGAATCTGATCCCGGCCGCGTGTCCTCTGGTGTCGTTGATCTTCTTCAGCCCGACCCGACCGTGTCGACCCCACGGCGCATCACGCCGGTGAGCTCGTCGATCCCTTCGTCGGCCAGTTCGCGATTGGCGGCCTTGCGATCCTCGGCGGCGGCCCTGCGATCCCGCGATGGCCGTCCTGCTCGTACGGCTGTCTCGTGACGGTCACCTCGCCATTTCGAGCCGGCCGGCGGCCGGGGACGGCAGCAGCAACGCCGAGAGGCAGACCATCGCGAAGGCGACTGCCTGCAGGACGAGGCCGAGCGGACTAGGAGAGAGCGGATCGCCGAAGACCAGGATCCCGCCGACGATCTGGACGGCATTGGCGACCAGACCCATCAGTCCGATCGTCTCGATCGCTCCGCCTCCCTGCAGCGCCGCTACCGCCGCGTACTGGGCGAGGGCGCCGCAGGTCAAGGTGGTCACGATCAGCGGCGCGAGCATGGGGGCGCCGCCGCTGCCGCCGAGGAGCGCCTTGATCGCGATCCCGGCGAGGGCGAAGAGGAGCCCTGCGAGGACCGCGCGGAGGATGCCGCGGCGGGCCGCAAAGCGGGTCGAGCGGTGGCCGAGGGCGATCCCGGCGGCGAGCAGGATCAGGCCTCCCTCGAAGCTGGCGATCGCCGCGGTGGAGAAGTTCGAGTCCGCCCCGTGGAACCGCGGCAGCGTCACGACCAGCAGTACCAGCCCGGCGGCGCCGACCGTCAGCGCCAACCATTGCCGGCGCCCGACCGGGTCCCCGAAGAGCCGCTGGGAGAGCACCGCAAGCATCACCGCGCCGCCCGCCAGGACCGCCTGCACGAGGGAGATCGGCGCCATCGAGAGCGCCGCGACGTGGGCCAGCCAGGCGAGGCCCGCGAGCAGCCAGCCGGCGACGAACCAGCGCGACCCGGCCAGGTTGCGGAGGCTCGCGAGCGGGCTGTGGGCGGAGACCGACGGGGTGCCCTGGCAGCCGCGGTGCTTCAGCAGCGAGGCGAGGTTGGTCATCAACGCCACCGCCACCGCCAGGCCGATCCCGATCTCCATCGCGCCCCTCAGCCTCCGCTCGGTGCGGTCGGCTGCTGGGAGCCGACGTCCGCCAGCGCGGCCCGCACGGAGGCGACCTTGCGGGGCGAGGTGCGGCAGGCGTGCGCGATGATCCGGTCGGCCGCCAGCGGCGTCCGGTCGATCTCGAAGCGGATCACGGCCTCACTTCGCAAGAGGAACCGCTCCTGCCGTGAGCATGCGGAGGGAGCGGAGTCCATCGCCGCCTCACCGACCAGTGCGCGGCTGCAGGTCAGGCAGAAGGTCGAGTCGCCGATGCGCGTCCAGGTCGTTGGAAGCCGCGAGGGGGAGCCGTCGAGCCGCCCGACGGAGACCTTGCAGCGCGTGCAGCTCCATCTGACGGCTCCGGCGCCCACGACCTAGGCCGTCGCCTTTGGGCGCCGGCGACGGTTGCGTCGTTGCCGGGCGGGACCGGAAGGCCCCGTCCGGTCCGACCCGCCGAGCCCGTGGGCAAGCCCGAGGCTAGTGCCGATGCGGCGCATCTCGTCTCTCTGCTCGGCGAGCACGAAGCTGATGCCGGTGCCGGTGCGACCGGCCCGGCCCGTCCGCCCCACGCGATGCACATAGGCCTCGCGGTCCTCGGGGGCGTCGTAGTTGATGACCTGGGTGACGTCGGGCACGTCGATTCCGCGGGCGGCGACGTCGGTGGCGACCAGCGTCATCACCCTTCCGCGTTCGAAGCTGGACAGTGCCTGCTCACGCTGGCGCTGAGATTTGTTGCCGTGCATGGCGACGGCGGCGACCTGGTGGTCCCGCAGACGCTTCACCAGTTTGTCGGCACCGCGCTTGGTGCGGACGAAGACGAGCGAGCGCCCCACGCCCTCGGCGGCGAGCTGCTCGACCAGATGGTCCAGCTTCGCCTCCTGCGAATCGACCCGGACGAAGCGGTGCTCGATCGCGGGCACGTCGCGCTCGCGCTCGGTGTGGGTGTGGGAGCGGGCGTTCCGCGTGTAGGAAGAGGCGGCGCGTCCGGCCGCTCCCTCGAGGGTCGCGGAGAAGAAGAGGGTCTGGCGGTCACCCGGGGTGAGGGCGACGATCCGGTCGACGGCGGGGCGGAAGCCCATGTCGAGCATCCGGTCGGCCTCGTCGAGGACGAGCACGCGCACCCGGCCGAGCGAGACGGCGCCGCGTCCGATCAGGTCCTCGAGCCGCCCGGGGGTGGCGACGAGGATGTCGGCGCGCCCGGCGGCCTTGACCTGCGGGCCGAAGCCGACCCCACCGTAGACCGCGGCGATGCGCAGTCGGCGGGCGACCGCGAGCGATGCGAGCTCGTCGACGATCTGGCCGGCAAGCTCACGGGTCGGAGCGAGGACGAGGGCTTGGGGCCCCTCCTCGCGCGGCTCGATCAGATCCACCAGCGGGATTCCGAACGCGAGGGTCTTGCCCGAGCCGGTCGGGGACTGGGCCAGGAGGTCGTGGCCCGCGAGCGCGTCGCGGATGACCATCTCCTGGACTGGGAACGGGTGATCGATCGAGCGAGCCGCGAGGGCGTCGACGACCGACCGGGAAGTGCCGAGGTCGGCAAAGGAAGTGATTTTGTTTTCTCCTGCGATTGAACTGCTTGGGAGATCCTGCGGCCCCAAGGCACCAATGGCACACGGAGGAAACGGAACCTCTCGGGCGGCGAGATGGCCAGACCCGACCCACTCACCGTAGCAGCAAGGGCTCCGCAGTCCGGGAGCTCGCGGCTCCTGGGCGCGCTTGCGGGCCTCTGGTCAGAGGAAGATCGGGGCGAAGAAGAGGGACTTGTCTTCCCAGTCCGGGACCGCGCGGTCCATCGCCCGCCAGAGCTCTCTCGGCTCGACGTCCCTGATGACGATCGAGTTGCCGTCGTGTTGTCGGAGCCGGGTCCCCTCGTCCAGCTCCAGCTCTGTGGCGAGGCAGGCGAGAGCGGCGTCGACGGCGACGCGTCCGTCCTCGCTGTCCAGGACGGTCGGAAAGCAGTAGATGTAGGTGACTCGACCAGCCCCGCCGTAGCGAGGCTGGTCGCTTGCCCCGTCGCTCAGAGCGCCTGGACGTTCACCGCTTTGGGCCCTTTGTCGCCGGACTCGGCGTCATAGGAGACCTTCGCGCCCTCGGCGAGCGACTTGAAGCCTTCCCCCGCGATGTCGCTGTGATGGACGAACAGCTCCTTGCCCGCATCGTCGGGGGTGACGAAGCCGTAGCCCTTGTCGTCGTTGAACCACTTCACGGTTCCGGTTGCCATCGTTGATACCTCCGTTTTAAGTGCTGCGAACGCGGAGGATGCCGCTAAGCAAACGCTACGGGCGCGGGCACTGCTTGGTCGGAAAGTCCGACTCGGTCCCTACCGACGCTAGCAGTCGAGGTCCAAGATTCGCCCACACCGTCTCCGCAGGATCCTTCACGGAGAAATGACGATTCCCTTACGTGCCGAGCGACCCTCCCGTCGCGACCACCTTCATCGGTGGCCGCGACCGGGAGACCCTTGGGCTATTGCGCCTGGGCGATGAGCGAGAAGGTCCCGAACGGGTCGCCGACGACGAAGTTGCTCGACGGCGGCGGTTCGGGAGCGGGCTGGTTGAAGACGCTGTCGAGCGTCGTCGCGGCGACCGCCTGGAGCTTCGCTTCGGCTCCGGTGATCGTGATCTGGCGGGTGCCGGGGTTGGCGACCACCGAGTTGGCGGGCAGGGTCAGGTCGACGATCGAGGCCCGCCCGGCGGCGCCGGGGAACGGCGGCGCGGGGAGGATTTCGAGTTCGACCGTGGCGACCTTGGTGCCGAAGTCGACCGCGATGTTCACCAGCTTGAGCTGCGGCGAGAGCGTTTTCGCTTCCTTCGTCACGATCACGCCGCCGCCGGTCTGCAGGGTGCCTGCGGTCCCGTCAGGGGCGAGCGTGCCCCCCACGATCGGGAACTGAAGGGTGGTCGGCGTCGGTGCCGTGGCCGGGGCGATCGGGGCGATGCCGCTCGGCAGTTTCACGCCCTTGGCGGCGAATTTGGCCAGCGTGGCCTGGTTCGGCGTCAGCGTCGCCGCTCCCTGCGCCAGCAGGGTCACCGTACGCGGCTGCGCCGAGCTGTAGAGGTTGCTGATCACCCGGCCCGCATTCAGTCGCCGGGACCCACGCAGCCCGAGTCGGTTGCTGATCCGGCGGGTGGCCTTTTCGGTGAGCACGAGCTGGGTCGACTTGAAGTTGGCGCCGAACCCTTCGCGGGTCAGGATCGGGTTGACGAAGGTCGCCATCTGCATGTGGGCCTTGGCGATCGTCGCGTACACCGAGCCTCTGACGGTGTTGACGGAAATGTTGTAGATCGGCACGCCGCGGTTGCCGAGCGAGAGCTTGAAGCCCCCCTGCGCCTCGAGATGCCCCTCGGCGTCGGTCGGGTCGAGCATGCCGGAGCGGACGGAGAGGCCGACCTTGTTGCCGCTGGTCTGGCCGCCTTGGATGCCGGTGACGGTGATCCCGGCGTTGGACAGCTTGTGCAGGAACCCCTTCTTCATGTGCAGGTCGGTGGCGCCGCTCGCGATCGGGTCGCGGGCCGCCGAGGCGGCCGGGGCGAATGCGAGCAGGACGAGGAGGGCGGCGATTCCCAGGTAGATGGGCGTCCACCGCCATGCCCTCGCCGGCTGCGGGGCGTTGTGCATGTTTGCCTTCCGGTTACGTCACCGCGCCGAGCGGTGACATCGGTTTTCGGGAGCCGGGTCCGCATCGGGACCCTGCCCCTGGAAACAGATGCCCGCGCCAGAGTTCCGCTGTTGTCAGCGTGCTGACACGGTGGCGCCCCACGGTACGCACTCCTTTTCCCGGCGCCCCGCGCCATACGATCTGCGCCCGCCGTGATCCGCGTCGACACCACCTCGTTCTTCCTCATCGTCCTCAGCGCCGCGATCGCCGCGGCCACGGTCGCCGCGCTTCCCTCGCGGCTGGCCCCGCCCGTCGTCGTGCTCGAGCTGATCGCCGGGATCGCGATCGGGCCGCACGGCTTCGGCTGGGCGGGGACCGACGAATTCATCGAGTTCTTCTCCAACCTCGGCCTCGGGATGCTCTTCTTCTTCGCCGGCTACGAGATCGACTTCAACCGCATCCGCGGCGCGCCGCTGCGGCTCGGCGCCCGCGGCTGGGTCCTCTCGGTGCTGATCGCCTACGCGATCGGCGGCGTCCTGGCGCTGCTCGGCGTCGTCGACTCGCTCGTCTACACGGGCTCGGCGATGGCGACCACGGCGATCGGGACGCTGATCCCGATCCTCCGCGACGGCGGCGAGCTCGAAACCCGCTTCGGCACCTTCCTGCTGGGTGCGGGAGCGGCGGGGGAGTTCGGGCCGATCCTCCTGGTGACGCTCTTCCTCTCCACCGAACATCCGGTGGAGGAGGCCGGGATCCTAATCCTTTTCGTCCTCGTGGCCCTGGCGATCGCGGTGCTCTCGACCCGGGCGGTCGGGCGCGGCTGGCCGGCGCTCGAGCGGACCCTGGAGGCGAGCAACCAGCTGGCGATCCGGATCACGATGGTCCTCGTCTTCGGCCTCGTCGGGCTTGCCGGTCACCTCGGTCTCGACATCCTCCTCGGCGGCTTCGTCGCCGGGATGATCACCCGGGTCGCGCTCCAGGGCCACGAGGTGAGCGTGCTCGACTCGAAGCTGTCGGCGGTCGGCTTCGGCTTCCTGATCCCGTTCTTCTTCCTCTACAGCGGCATGACCTTCGACCTCGAGGCGCTCGGCTCGGCCGGTGCGATCGCGAAGCTGGCGATGTTCTTCGTCCTCTTCCTCGTCGTCCGCGGCGCCCCGGCGCTGCTGCTCTACCGCGACGTCCTCGACCGCGGGCAGCGG
>MKSH01000026.1:14139-16365 GCA_001898095.1 Solirubrobacterales bacterium 70-9
CGGGGAGATGAGGACGACCACCGCGGCGAGCCTGGTCGGCGCGGCGATGCTCTCGACCCTGGTTTTCCCATTCGTGGCGACGGCGATGCGTCGCGGCGGCGCGGTCGCCGCGGCCTAGAGGTCGGGAAGCAGCAGGACCGCTGATCCCGGTCGCGGATCCGCCGACCCGGCGGCGAGCTGCCAGGAGGTGGCGGGCATGATCCGCAGGACGCCCTCGGGCGGCGATTCGAGCGCCGCAGGCCCGAGGTCGGCGGCCTCGACGGCCGCCCCCGCGATCCGCCGGCCCAGGTCGATCGCAAGGCCGCCGGCGTCGAAGGCGCAGCCGGGATGATCGTCGGCCTCGCGCACCACCTCCACCTCGCGGACGGTCGGCTCGGTGCCGAGCAGGACCCCCAGCGGCACCGCCAGTCCGGCGGCGATCGCCTCGGCCTCGCTGCCGAACGGCGAGCCGCCCGCGGCATCGGCGACTCCGAGCAGGACCAACGAGGCGCGGCTCTCGGTCGCGACGTTCACGACCCCCTCGGCGAGGGCGTGGTGGACCAACAGGTGCGGCTCGGCGTCGACCCCGACCGCGTAGCCGGCCGCCAGGAGCTCGCCCAAGCGCGGCTCGAGGGCCGCGGCGTTCCCGCGTGGCGCCGCCAGCAATCCACGCACGACGCCGCCGTCGGCCGCCGCGATCCGCGCTGCCAGCGCGAAGGCGAGTGCCGCCTGGGCCGGATCGGTGAGCACGACCAGGATCCGCGCTCCGATCCGGGCGCCGACCCCCTCCGGAGTCGGCACCCGCGCCACCGAGCGATCGACCAGCAGGGTGCCGACGACGATCGAGGCCAGGATCAGGACGAGCGCCGCGTTGACCACCGACTGGTCGAAGAGGCCGATGTTGAAGCCGACGATCGTCGCCGCCAGGGTCGCCGCCGCCTGCGGCACGGTCAGTCCCAGCATCAGCGTCGCCTGCGGCCCGCTGTAGCCGAGGGCCAGACGGGCGATCCCGGCGGAGAGCGCCTTGCCCGCCAGACTGGCCAGGATGAAGAGCCCGGCCAGCTTCAGGGTCCCGCCTTCCACCATCACCTTGGGGTCGAGCAGCAGGCCGACCGAGACGAGGAAGATCGGCACGAAGACGGCCGAGCCGAAGAAGTCGATCCGGTCCATCAGCGGCCCCTCGTTCGGCACCAGTCGATTCAGTGCCAAGCCGGCGAAGAACGCGCCGACGATCGGCTCGATGCCGAAGATGTCGGCGACCGTCCCGGCGGCCAGGAAGGAGGAGACCGCGAGCAGGTAGCGGACGACCCGATCGGTCCCCAGATAGCGGAAGGCGAGGCGGGCGAGACGGGGCAGCAGCAGGAGGGTGAACGCGACGAGGACGGCGAGCCCGAGGACGATCTGGGCGGCGATCGAGGTGGGCGAGCCGCCGGCCACCTGCGTGCCCGAGATGGCCGCGAGGACGACGAGCGCGGCGGTGTCGGTGAGCACGGTGGCGCCGACCGCGGTGGCGACCCCGCGGTCGGCGGAGAGTCCGGCGGCGCGCGCGGTCGGGTAGAGCAGCAGGGTGTGGGAGGAGAGCAGGGCGCCGAGCAGGAGGGCCGCCGGCAGGATCCATCCGAGCGCCAGGCCGATCACGGTGCCGAACGTCATCGGCAGGGCGAAGGTGAGGACGCCGTAGGTGAGCACCGCGCGTCGGTGGATACGGACCAACGACAGGTCGAGCTCGACGCCGGCCACAAACATCAGGTAGAGCAGGCCGAGCTGGCCGAGGTCGGGCACGGTCGTGTTGCCGGCACCGATCAGGTCGAGCCCGTAGGGACCGATCACGAAGCCGCCGACCAGCAGGCCGATGATCCCCGGGACCCGCGCCTTGGTCATCAACGGCGGCCCGACGATCACCACCAAGAAGAGGATCAGGAACTCCCAGGCCGCCCCGCTCGGTGATTTGAGCGAGATGCCGGCGAGGGCTGAGGTGAGGGCCGCAAGCATCAGCGCAGGGTGGTGTGGAGGAGGGGGATTTCCGCCTCGGGATTCGCCGCGTCGCCGCCGACCCATTCTTCGAGCAGCGATTCGATCGTCCCGTCGCTCGTCAGTGCCCGGATCGCCGAGTCGACGGCCTGGCGGTTCGACGAGCCCTTCGGCAGCGCCACCGCGAGCGCCTCCGCGTCGGGAAGCTGGGCCACCGCTTCGAGCTGCCCAGCTGACCGTTCGGCGATGGCGACGGCCAGGGGCAGGTCGAGGAGC
>MKSH01000026.1:16452-17121 GCA_001898095.1 Solirubrobacterales bacterium 70-9
TCTTCGATCGTTTCGACGAAGGTGGTCGACTGGATCGCGCCCCAGCGCAGTTCCTGGGCGGTCTTGAGGTCCGGGACTTCGGTTCCGGCACGGACCAACACGGTCGGCGCCGATTTCAGATATGGCGTCGAGAATTCGAGATGTTCTTCGCGTTCCGAGGTCGGCGTGATCAGGTCGATGCCGAGGTCGGCGCCGCCCAGGTGACCGCGGACGATGCGGTGGAAGTGGACGATCTTCACCGCCACCCGGCAAAGCCCGAACCGCTACGCCAATTCCAGGGCCAGCTCGTACTCGAAGCCGCCGGTCGGGTGCGACGGCGTCCCTTCCCAGAAGCCGGGGCTCGGGACGGCCGAGGTGGCGACGGTGAGGACACCGGGTTCAACCGGGGTGAATTCCCCGGCGGAGGCCGCGATCGACCCACAGCCGCCGAGCGGGGCGGCGATCAACGCCAGGGCGAGTAGCGCCGCGCCTACCCGCTTCAGATCGATTTCCCTCCACCGTTCACGGACGGCAGCGTATTCGCATCGGCGTAGGCGTGGAGGACGTCGCGGTGTTCGAGCCAACCTTCGAGGCCGCCCTCCGGGGAGAGCACCGGCAGCGCCGAGCGCTCACCTTCGGCGAGCCAGATTACGGCCTGGCCGAGGTCGTCGTCCCGGCCCAGTGGCGGCA
>MKSH01000026.1:17157-29761 GCA_001898095.1 Solirubrobacterales bacterium 70-9
GCGTCGACGATCCCGATCACCCGTTCCTCGATGTCGATCACGGGAAGGGCGTCGCGCCCTTCGGTGGCGAGTCGCGCGGCGACGTCCGCGGCGGAGGCCCCGTCGCGGACGGCGCTCGGTCCCGGACGCATCGCCGCCGCCACCTTGATCCCGCCGAGGACGCTCGGCGGGGACACGGGCTTCTCGATGTCGATCCCGCGACGGCGCAGCTTCAGGGTGTAGATCGAGTCTTCGCTGAGCAGCTTGGAGAGCCCGGTGGCGACGACCACCGCCAGCATCAGCGGCAGGATGATCGAGTAGTCGCCGGTCAGCTCGAAGACGATCAGGACGGCGGTGATCGGCGCTCGCCCGGCGGCGGCGAAGACCGCGGCCATGCCGACCAGGCCGTAGGCGCCGGCCCCGGCGGTCACCCCCGGCAGGAGGTCGTGGGCGCCGATCCCGAAGGCGCTGCCGAGCATCGCGCCGATGAAGAGCGAGGGGGCGAAGACGCCGCCGGAGCCGCCGATCGCCATCGTCAGGCTGGTGGCGAGGATCTTCCCGGCGAGGAAGGCGAGCAGCAGGCCGACCACGTACTCGCCGTGGATCGCCCCTTCGAGGACCGGATAGCCGACCCCGTACATCTCCGGCAGCGCCAGCAGGACGAGGCCGAGCAGGATGCCGCCGGCCGCCGGGCGCAGCCAGGCGGGGCCGCGCCAGACCTTGTCGGCGACGTCCTCCATCCCGTAGAGGACGCGGATGAAGGCGACGCCGACCACCGCCGCGACCAGGCCGAGGAGGACGTAGAGCGGGTACTCCCAGCCGGAGACCAGCGTGAAGGCGGGCAGGGTGAGGAACGCTTCCGAGCCGAAGGCGATCCGGCCGACCGCGGTCGCCACCACCCCGGCGAGGACGACGAGCCCGAACGAGCGCGTCTCCCAGTCGCGCAGGATCAGCTCGAGGCCGAAGAAGACCCCCGCGATCGGGGCGTTGAAGGTGGCGCCGATCCCGCCCGCCGCCCCGCAGGCGACCAGGAGGCGGGTGTTGTCCCCGGCCAGTCCGGCCAGCTGCCCGAGGCCGGAGCCGATCGCCGAGCCGATCTGGACGATCGGCCCCTCGCGCCCGACCGAGCCGCCGGCGCCGATGCAGATCGCCGAGGCGAGCGACTTGACGATCGGCACGCGGCCGCGGATCCGCCCTTCGTTCTGATGGACGGCCAGCATCACCTCGGGCACCCCGTGGCCGCGGGCCTCCGGCGCGAAGCGGTAGACGAGCGGGCCGTAGAGGAGCCCGCCGACGATCGGCACGACCAGCACCACGAACGGGCCGAGGAAGGCGAGGTGGGGGTTGGTGAAATGTCCGAGCGCGCTCGGGTCGGTATGGCCGGAGAGGATCCAGGTGAAGGCCGTGATCAGGTAGCGGAAGCCGATCGCCCCGACGCCCGCGCCGATCCCGACCAGGACGGCGAGCGCGACCAGCAGCCCGTCCCGCCCGCCGAGGCGGTCGCGGGCGGTGGCGAGGAAGCCACTTGGGAGACTGGGGGAGGTGGAGGCCGAGCCGACAGGGCGCATGCTCCCGACAGTAGGAGAGCGAAGGGTCCGCTCAGGCCCCTCGAAGGGCTTGAACAAGGGCTTTTGTCAGAAAGCTGACAGCCGATGAGCGCACCGGCGCACTCCGGGGACATCATCAGCGTCCTCGACGCCGACCCGGACCTGGCCGAGGGCGTCCCGCCGGACCAGGCGGAGGCGGCGCGGCGCGCGGGCCGGGCCCGCCTCCAGCGTCTCCCGACCGGGGCCTGGGATCCGTCGAAGCCGTCGGCCGGCCGCGAGGGCTTCGGGCTGTTGGTGGTCTCGGGCTTCCTCGTCCGCCGGGTGGGAAGGGAGGGGCATTTCGGCGCCGAGATCCTCGGTCCGGGGGACCTGCTTCGCCCTTGGCAGACGCCTGGCCGCATCGCGAGCACGCCCTTCGAGTCGAGCTGGCAGACGATCGCCGCCGCCGAGCTCGCCGTCCTCGACCGGGACTTCGCGGAGCGCGTCTCGGCCTACCCGCAGATCGCGGTGCGGTTGGTCGACCGGGCGATGCTGCGCTCGCGCCACCTGGCGATGGAGCTGGCGGTGATCCAGCAGCGCCGGGTCGAGCAGCGTCTGCGCATGCTCTTCTGGCTCCTCGCCGATCGCTGGGGGCGGGTGACCGCGCAGGGCGTGCGGGTCACCGCCCCGCTCACCCACGCGCTCCTCGCCGAGTTGGTCGCCGCCCGCCGCCCGACCGTGAGCGCGGCGCTCGCCGGGCTCGCCGAGGCTGGTGAGTTGAACCGGGTCGGCGACGAGTGGACGCTGCGCGGCATCCCGGCGGAAGGATCGAAAAGACCGTAACGCCGGCGCCCCTCCTCGGGACTGAGGTCTGCAAGTCCATCCCAACCCGAGGAGCAATCGCATGAGATCGATCATCCGCGCGGGCATCGCGCTGGCCGTGGTCGCGGCGCTGTCCGCCGTTGCCGCCGGCGCCGCCACGGCGGGAGTCCGGCACGGCGACCGTCACTTCCCGTCGCACCCGCCCCAGCACCATCACGCGCCGCCGTTCCATCACCATCCGGGGCCGCCGCCCCCTCCGCCGCCGCCCTATCGTTCGAACCACCCTGTCTTCGTCCAGACGGACAACACCGGCGGCAACCAGGTCATCGCCTACGACCAGGGCCGTGACGGCAGCCTCACCGAAGTCGGCGCCTACCCCACCGGGGGGCTCGGCGGCGAACTCGAAGGCTCCGTGGTCGACCACCTCGCCTCGCAGGGGTCGCTCGCCTACGACGCCGACAACCACCTGCTGTACGCGGTCAACGCCGGCAGCGACAGCGTGTCGGTCTTCGCCGTCTTCGGCGATCGCCTCTCGCTCCAGCAGGTCATCGGCTCGGGCGGCTCGTTCCCGGTCAGCGTCGCCGTCGACCACGGCCTGGTCTACGTGCTGAACGCCGACGAAGGCGGCTCGCTGCAGGGCTACCGGGCCGGCTTCGGGCACCTGTTCCCGATCCCGGGATCGAACCGGGCGCTCGGCCTCGACGCGACCGAAACGCCGCGGTTCACCCATACGCCGGGGCAGGTCGCCTTCTCCCCCGACGGTTCCAAGGTGATCGTCACCACCAAGGCCGCGGGCAGCGACATCGACGTCTTCGGGGTGCAGGCCTTCGGCCGGCTCTCCTCGACGCCGGTGGTCAACTCCGAGCCCGGCACGGTGCCGTTCGCGCTCACCTTCGACCAGGCGGGGAACCTCGTCGTCACCCAGGCGGGGACGAACGCGGTGACCTCATACGCGCTGCACGGTGACGGGACCGTCACCGCGTTGAGCACCCTGGCCACCGGCCAGCAGGCGACCTGCTGGATCGTCCAGGTCGGCGGCGTCGCCTACGCCTCGAATGCCGGCAGCGCCACGCTGAGCAACGTCGGCCTCGGTGTCGGGGGTCAGCTGAGCTCGCTCGGGACCACCGAAACGAGCGGCGCGACCGTCGACGCGGCGGTGGCCGCCAACGGGCGATACCTCTACGTCCAAGGGGGTGCCGCGGGCACCGTCGACGCGTTCTCGATCGGCACCGGGGGCGCCCTGAGCAAGGTCGGGACGGTCACCGTCCCGGGTGCCGTCGGCGGCGAGGGGATCGTCGCCCTGTAGCGCCTCGTCCGGCGAGCTGCGGCGTTTTCAGGATCGTAAGATGTGCGCCGTAGCTTGCCGGGCGACCGATGTTCCGCCGTCGCCCCGACCCCGCAGCAGCCGCCGAAGCAGAGCTCGTGACGAGGTTGCGGGCGGGGGAGGAGGCGGCCTTCGTCGAGCTCGCCGGGCGCCACCAGGCGAGCATGCTGCGGCTCGCCTCGACCTTCGTGCCGAACGCGGCGGTCGCCGAGGAGGTGGTGCAGGACACCTGGGTCGCGGTCCTGCGCGGGATCGACCGCTTCGACGGGCGGGCGGCGTTCAAGACCTGGCTGCTGGCGATCCTCGTCAACCGGGCCAAGAGCACCGGCATCAGTGAGGCGCGGAGCCTGCCGATCGGCGACGCCGGCCCCGCGGTCGACGGCTCGCGCTTCGACGCGGGCGGCGCTTGGTCCTCACCGCCGCGCCACTGGATCGAGGAGAGCGAGGACCGGCTGCTGGCGAGCGGCCTGCGCGGGCGGCTGGAGTCGGCGCTGCGGAGGTTGCCGTCGCGGCAGCGGGCGATCGTCATCCTGCGCGATGTGGACGGCATGAGCAGCGAGGAGGTGTGCAGGGTGCTCGAGATCAGCGCGGGCAACCAGCGGGTGCTGCTCCACCGCGCCCGTTCCCACCTGCGCGCCGCGGTCGAGGGGTTCGTCGACGCATGAGCCTCCTCCGCCGCCAAGATCCGCTGGTCTGCCGCGAGGTCGTCGAGCTGGTGACCGACTACCTCGAGGGCTCGCTCTCCCGAGCCGACCGCCGCCGCTTCGAGGCCCACCTCGCCGACTGTCCGCACTGCACCGAGTACCTGGCCCAGATGCGAGCCACGATCCGCCTCACCGGGCGGCTCGAGCCGGAGGATCTGAGCGCCGCGATGCGCGAGGACCTGGGCGAGCTCTACCGGCGCTGGCGCGACCAGCGGTGAAGCAAGGACGGCCCCGCAAGCTCGTCGCGGGATCATTCCCGATGCGGCTGCGACCGGGCCTCGTGGAGCGAGCGACGCGCCACTGTGAGGAAGGTGGCGAACCGGGTACCTCAGGCGCGACCACGACTACAGCCTCGAGGGAGGGATGCACCTCACGGGCCTGGGAAGGGGTATCCACATGGCCGAAATCACGGCCGCGCGGCGGCCGAGGAGCGCGACGGGGATGGCGACGGCGTGCTCGAGAAGGGGTGAGCGGCACGGTCGCCCTCACCTTCGACGACGGGCCCGACCGCGTCTGGACGGCGCGGGTGCTCGACGTCCTGCACCGGGGTGGCGCCCGGGCGACCTTCTTCGTCCAGGCGCGGCGGGCGGTCGCCAACCCCGAGTTGATCGGGGCGATCGTGAAGGCAGGACGCGAGGTCGGCTTCCACTGCCTCGACCGCGTCCGCCACACGCAGCGGAGCGCCGATGCGCCGGCGGCCGACCTCGACGTCGGCCTGTGCCTGCTCGACGGGTCGGGTCTGCGCTCGCGCGCCTGGCGGGTCGAGACGTCGACCATCCCCGCCTCGCCGGCTACGAAGGGTAGGGCCCTATGAGCGTGATCGGCCACGCGCGCGACGCGGCGCCGGAGCAGGCGCTGCGCACGATTGCGAGCGAGGCGGCGGACCTCGACCGGGCGCCGCGCTTTCCCCGCGAGGCCTTCTTCCACCTCGCCGACGCGGGGGTGCTCACGGCGACGATCGGAGCGCATCGCGCCGGCTCCTCGGTCCGCGACGAGTGGGACCTCCTGCGGCGCGTCGCCGCCGCCGATGCTTCGGTCGGCCGGATCCTGGACGGCCACCTGAACGCGGTCGAGCGGCTCGAAGTCGCCGCCGAGCCGGACGTGTGCGAGCGCGAGCTGGCGGCGGTCGCGGCCTCGCAGCGGTTGCTCGGTGTCTGGGGCGCCGATCCCGGCCCGGGGGAGGGCGAGCCGGCGCGCCTGCGCGAAGGCGCCCGCGGGCTCGTCCTGAGCGGGACGAAGACGTTCTGCTCGGGCGCCGGCGGGGTCGACGCGGCGCTGGTGATGGTCGGCAGCGACGGGGGGAGCGCGCCGTCCCTGGTGCTGCTCGACTGCGGCGCCGAGGTCGAGATCGACCGGGACTGGTACCGCGCCGCCGGGTTGCGGGCCTCCGAGAGCCACCGGGTCACCTTCCACGACACCCCGGTCACCGCCGTCCTCGGCGAGCCGGGTGAGCTCGCGCGCGATCCGTGGTTCTCCCGCGACGCGATGCGGACTGCGGCGAGCTGGGCGGGGATGGTCGATGCCGCCGTCGCGGCGGCGCTCGAGGAGTTGGCGGAGCGCCGCGCCGACGATCCGCTCGCCCGGCTCGCGGCGGGCCGCATCGCGTCGATGCACGCCACCGTCGACGCCTGGCTCGAGCGCGGCGCGACGGTCGCCGACACGGCGGCCTCCGACGAGGCGACGAACCCTCTGTCCTTTGTCACCCACAGGGTGACAAAGGACAGAGGGTTGGACCCCCGCGCGACGAGCATCGCGATGCGGGCCGAGATCGACCGGGCGGCGAAAGCGATCCTCGAGGTCGCGGCGGCCGCCTGCGGGTCGCACCCGTTCGTCACCGGCGGCCGTCTCGATCGCGCCCGTCGCGACCTCGAGACCTTCCTCCTCCAGCACCGGCTGGAGCCGCTCCTGGCCCGCCGCGGCGGCCAGATCCTGGAAAGCCGATGAGCACCAGCACCGACGACGACCGCGCCCCGGTCGAGCACTTCGAGCGGCTCGCCCATCAGTCCGAGGATCCCTGGAACTACGCCACCAGCCCCTACGAGCAGGCGAAGTACCGGACCACGCTCGACTACCTGCCGGCACGGACCGGGCGCACGCTGGAGCTCGGCTGCTCGGTCGGCGTCTTCACCGCGATGCTGGCGCCGCGCGCCTCCTCGCTGCTTGCCGTCGATTTCAGCCCGACCGCGCTGAAGCGCGCCCGCGAGCGCCTCGATCGCGACCCCCGCGTCGAGTTCGAGCGCCGCCGACTCCCCGAGGAGATGCCGGACGGCCCCTTCGACACCATCCTCTGCACCGAGATCCTCTACTACTGGAGCCCCGACCTGGTCCGCGACGGCCTGCGCCGGATCGAGGCCGCGCTGGCTCCGGGCGGCACCCTGCTGGTCGTCTCCTGGCGCCACGGCGACCCGCGCCGCGAGCTGAACGGGGACGACGTCCACGCGATCGTCGACGCCGAGACCCACCTGCGCCTCGACGCCAGTCGCACTACCCCCGACTACCTGCTCGACCGCTGGGTGGCGCGCTGATGGGCGGCGAGGAGCGGCTGGTGATCGTCGGCGGCGGGCCCGCCGCGCAGGCGGCAGCCGGGGCCTACCGCGAGGCCGGCGGGGAGGCCGCGGTGACGATCCTCGCCCGCGAGCCCGACCCGCCCTACGAACGGCCGCCGCTGACCAAGGACTTCCTGCGCGGCGAGTCGGGTCGCGCCGATCTGCCGCTGGTCGACGCCCGCTGGTACGAGGAGCGCGGGATCGACCTGCGCACCGGGACCGAGGTCGCCGAGCTCGACCTCGCGGTCCCGGCGGTCCGCACCGCCGCCGGCGAGGAGCATCCCTTCGACCGCGTCCTCCTCGCGACCGGCGCCGATCCGCTGGTGCCGCCGATCCCCGGCGCCGACCGTGACGCGGTCCAGACCGTGCGCCGGATCGGCGACGCCGAGCGCCTCGGCCGGCTCGGCGGCGCCGATCGGGCGCTGGTCGTCGGCTCCGGCTTCGTCGGCTGCGAGGCCGCCGCCTCGCTGGCGCTGCGCGGGGTGACGGTGACGATGGCGACGCTGGAGGAGCTGCCGCAGATCGAACGACTCGGCCGCGAGGTGGCCGAGCGGATCGCCGAGTGGCTCGCCGTCCTCGGGGTCGAGCTGCTGCCCGAATCAGAGCTTGCCGAGATCGGCCCGGCGGGCGACCGCTCGGCGCGGGCCCGGTTCGACGACGGTCACGAGGAGGTGGTCGACCGCGTCCTCCTCGCCCTCGGGGTGGAGCGCAACGACGGGCTCGCCGCAGCCGCCGGGCTCACCGTCGACGACGGCATCGAGGTCGACGCGGCGATGGCCGCCGCCGACCCTCGCGTGCTCGCCGCCGGCGACGTCGCCTTCGCCTTCAACGCGGCCGCCGGCCGTCGACTGCGGGTCGAACATTGGGGCGAGGCGTTGAACATGGGGGAGGTCGCGGGTCATACCTTGGCCGGCAAGGAGGCGAGCTGGGACGTCGCGCCGGGCTTCTGGTCGACGATCGGCGAGCGGACGCTGAAGTACGTAGGTTGGGGCGACGGCTGGGAGCAGTCGCGCTTCGAGCCCGGGGACGACGGTTCCTTCGCCTGCTGGTACGGGCGCGACGGCGAGGTGGTGGGCGTCGCCGCGCACGAGGACGATGCCGCCTACGAGCGCGGTCGCGAGCTGATCGAGGAACGGGCGCCGTGGAGCTGAGCGCCGCCGCGACCCCGGCGCTGCCCGCCCCCGCCGACACCGTGCGCGCGGTCGTCGTCGTCCCCGCCCGCGACGAGGAGGACCGGATCGGCGCCTGCCTCGCGGCGCTCCTCGCCCAGACCGAGATCGGCCCCGAGGAGTACGAGGTCATCGTCATCCTCGACGCCTGCGAGGACGACACCGCGGCCGTCGTCGCCGCCGCGCGCTCCGCTGTTGATGGGCCGAAAAGCGCTCTATATCAGCGCTTTTCGGCCCATCAACAGCTAGGGCCGGCGATTCATGTGGTGCCGGGGCCGGGACGCGGCGCGGGGCCGGCGCGGGCGACCGGGATGGACGTCGGCTGCGCGCGGCTCGAATCGCTCGGGCGCGGCGACGGCCTGCTCGCCAGCACCGACGCCGACTCGGTCGTCGCCCGCGACTGGATCGCCCGCCAGCTGGAGGCGATCGCCGGCGGCGCCGAGGCGATCGGCGGCGAGGTCCACCTCGACCCGGCCGAGGCGGCGGCGCTCCCCGACGGCGTCCTCGCCCGCCGCCAGGCGGATCTCGCGGCACGCACCCGCGAGGCGGCCACTCGCGGCCCGGCCGAGCACGCCCACTTCTCCGGCGCCAGCCTCGGCGTCACCCCGCGCGCGTACCGGCGCGCCGGCGGCATGGCCTGGATGGCGGCGCTCGAGGACCAGGAGCTGGAGGACCGCCTGCACGCGGCCGGGATCGCGATCCATCGGCTCCGTCCGGTCTCCGTCGTCACCGCCGCGCGGACCGCGGGCCGGGCCGAGCGCGGCCTCGCCCGCGACCTCGAGCTGGCCCGCTGGCTGGAGGAGCGTCGCTACGACGGCGCCGAGTTCGACGCCGATCGGCTGTTGGGGGCGAAGGCGACCTCGATCGCCGCGATCCTGCCGGCGCGCGAATGCGCGCGGACGATCGGCCCGATCCTCGAGTCGATCGTCCCGCTGCACGGGGCCGGTCTCCTCGACGAGCTGATCGTGGTCGACGCCGACTCCATCGACGGCACCGCCGCGGTCGCCCGCGAGCACGGCGCGACGGTCCTCTCCGAGTCGGCGCTGCGGCCGGAGCTCGGTCCCGCCCGCGGCAAGGGCGACGCGATGTGGCGCGCGGTCGGCGCGACCGACGCCGAGCTGATCGTCTTCCTCGATGCCGACACCGTCGACTTCCACCCGGGCCTCCTCATCGGCCTCCTCGGCCCGCCGCTCGTCGACCCGTCCCTCGCCTTGGTCAAGGGCACCTTTCGTCGCCCGTTCGCGCTCGGCGACGCGGTCCGCGAGGGCGAAGGGGGGAGGGTCACCGAGCTCGTCGCACGGCCGCTGCTGAACCTCCACTTCCCCTCGCTCGCCGGCTTCGCCCAGCCGCTGGCCGGGGAGATCGCGATCCGCCGCGACGTCTTCGAGCGCCTCTCGGTCCCGGTCGGCTACGGGGTCGAGATCGCGATGCTGATCGACGCGCTCGGCCTCGCCGGCCTCGACGCCCTCGCCGAGGTCGATCTCGGCGTCCGTCAGAACCGCCACCAGAGCCTGCGCGCCCTCAGCGCGATGGCGGGCGAGGTGATGGTCGCGGTCGAGCGTCGCACCGACGGCCCGGCCCGGCCGGCCTTCCCCGCCTTCCGTCCGCGACCGGAAGGACCCGACCCGAACGAGCTCTGGCGCCTGCGCTGCGAGGAGCGCCCGCCGCTCGCCGGGTGACCGCCCCGTGCGGGGAGCCCCGACCGCGGGTACCCGGGCCGCATGGAACGCGTGCGGATCGGCTGTTCCGGTTGGAGCTATGACGAATGGCGCGGCGGCCTCTACCCCGAGGGGCTGCCGGCTCGGCGGTGGCTGGAGCGCTACGCCGAGACCTTCGACACGGTCGAGGTCAACGCCACCTTCTACCGGCTGCCGAAGGAGTCGACCGTGCGCGGGTGGACCGAACAGGTGCCGGGGGACTTCCGCTTCGCGGTGAAGGCGAGCCGTTACCTCACCCACATGAAGCGACTGCACGACATCGTCGACGGGGTCGCTCGCTTCTGGGAGCCGCTCGAGCCGCTGCGGCGCTCCCGTCGCCTCGGCCCGGTCCTCTGGCAGCTGCCGGAGAACTTCGAGCGCGACGACGACCTGCTGGCGGCGGCGCTCGACCGGTTGCCGCGGGCGGAGCACTGCTTCGAGTTCCGCCATCCGAGCTGGTTCGTCGCCGCGGTGCGCGAGCTGCTGGAGGAGCGCGGCGCCTCGCTGGCGATCGGCGACGACAAGCGACGGCCGCTGCCGGAGGCGTCCCCGGTCGGCCCGCTCGCCTACCTGCGGCTGCACTACGGCCACCGAGGCCGCGACGGCAACTACTCGGCGGCCGAGCTGGACGCCTGGCGCCGCCGGATCGCCGGCTGGCGCGCCCGTCGCCCCGTCTTCGTCTACCTGAACAACGACTGGCAGGGATTCGCCCCGGCGAACGCCGAGTACCTGCGGGAAGGCCTGTCGCGATGAGCGAGAAGACCTCGGCCGCCGACTTCCTCCCCGACGGCCGCTCGCTGCGCACCCTGCGCCAGGCGGCGCTCGACTGCCGCGGCTGCGAGCTGTGGAAGGACGCGACGCAGACCGTCTTCGGCGCGGGGCCGCGGAAGGCGAAGCTCATGCTGGTCGGCGAGCAGCCGGGCGACAAGGAGGACCTCGAGGGCGAGCCGTTCGTCGGGCCTGCCGGCCGCGTCCTCGACCAGGCGCTCGACGCCGCCGAGATCGCCCGCGACGACGTCTATCTCACCAACGCGGTGAAGCACTTCAAGTGGCGCCCGCAGGGTAAGCGCCGTCTGCACCAGACCCCGCGGGCGGGCGAAATAACCGCCTGTCGGCCCTGGCTCGACGCCGAGCTCGAGGCCGTCCACCCGGTCGGCCTGCTCGCGCTCGGCGCCACCGCCGGCAAAGCCCTCTTCGGCGCCAAGGTGAGGGTGGGAAAGGATCGCGGCCGGCTGCTCGAGTCCCCGCTGGCGCCGGTCGCCGGGCTGACCCTGCATCCCTCGGCGGTCCTGCGACTGCGCGATCACGACGAGCGCGAGGAGGCGACCGCGACGTTGGTCGAGGACCTCCGGATGCTCGCCGGCGCGGTCGCCGAGCGCGAGGCCGGATAGCGCCGATCGACCGCGGCGGCTGGGTGACCGCGCCCGCGGCGGGGTACCTCGGGGGGCGATGGAGTTCCTGCGGGAGGCATTCAAAGGTGGCAACCGCTTCGTCCTCCGGCTGGCGCTGATCGCGGCGCTCGGCGGCTTCCTCTTCGGCTACGACACCGGCGTCATCTCCGGGGCGCTCCTCTACATCGAACCCGACCTCCACCCGTCGGGCTTCGAGGCGCAGGCGTTCGTCGGCGCGCTCCTGGTCGGGGCGGTGATCGGGGCGGCGATCTCGGGCTGGTCGGCGGACGCGCTCTCGCGCCGGCGGACGAAGATCGTCGCCGGCGCGATCTACGTCCTCGGCGCGCTCGCCAGCGCCGCCGCGCAGACGCCGTGGGAGCTGATCTGGGCGCGCTTCGCCCTCGGCATCGCGGTCGGCGCCGCCTCCTTCGTCGCCCCGATGTACATCTCCGAGCTGGCGCCGAAGAAGATCCGCGGCGGCGTCACCTCGTTCAACCAGCTGATGGTGGTGTCGGGGATCTTCGTCTCCTACATCGTCAACTGGGCCCTCGGCGGGGCGGTCGGCAACTGGCGCTGGATGCTCGGGCTGGCGGCGATCCCCGGCGCGGCACTGGCGATCGGCATGTACTTCCAGCCCTTCTCGCCGCGCTGGCTGGTCGGGCAGGGGCGCGACGACGAGGCCCGCGAGGTGCTCGGGCGGGCGCGCGAATCCGACGAGGAAGTCGAGGAGGAGCTGAACGAAATCGAGGACGAGGCGAGCTCCAAGGGGAGCCTCCGCGACCTCTTCGCCCCCGGCGTCCGCGCGATGGTCCTGATCGGCCTGGTGATGGCGATCGCCCAGCAGCTGATCGGCGTCAACACGGTCATCTACTACGCGCCGACGATCCTCAAGCTCACCGGCCTCAGCACCACCAGCGCGATCACCCAGGCGCTCTCGGTCGGGATCACCAACGTGATCTTCACGATCGTCGCGATCCTCATCCTCGACAAGGTCGGCCGCCGGCCGCTCCTCATCGTCGGCACGATCGGCTGCGTCGTCGCCCTCGTCGTCCTCGGGGTCTTCTTCGCCACCCCGACCCTGAAGCAGGACTTCTCCGGCCTCGCCCTGGTCTGCCTGATCGTCTACATCGCCGCCTTCGCGGTCGGGCTCGGGCCGGTCTTCTGGCTGATGATCTCGGAGATCTTCCCGCTGAAGGTGAGGAGCGCGGCGATGTCGGCCTCGACCGTCGCCAATTGGGCCGCGAACTTCCTCGTCTCGACCTTCTTCCTCACCCTCACCGGCGCGATCACGATCCAGGGCACCTTCTGGCTCTACGCGGGCTTCGGCGTCGCCGCGATCGTCTTCTTCGCCCTCCGCCTGCCGGAGACGAAGAACCGCTCGCTGGAGGAGATCTCCGAGGAGGTCACCGACGAGGCGGTGGGGTCGAGCTGATCGCGGGTACCCCC
>MKSH01000026.1:29810-30222 GCA_001898095.1 Solirubrobacterales bacterium 70-9
TGGCCGCCGCCGAGACCCAGCCGACCGTCGTCCTCGACGTCGACGGGACGCTGGTCGACACCAACTACCAGCACGCGATCGCCTGGCACCGGGCGTTCCGCAAGCACGGCTACCGGGTGGCGATCTGGGAGATCCACCGTCACATCGGCATGGGCGGTGACCAGCTGGTCGGCTCGCTCCTCGGCGAGGAGGCCGAGGATGCCGATGGCGACGAGCTGCGCGACGTCCACTCGGAGGCCTACGGGAAGCTGATCGGCGAAGTCGAGGCGATGAAGTGCGCGAGTGAGCTGATCGCCGAGCTGGACGACGCCGGGGCGGCCGTGATCCTCGCCTCCTCGGCGGCCGCGGACGAGGTCGACCGCTACGTCGAGCTGCTCGGGGCGGGGGAGCGGATCGCGGGCGCGACCACCTC
>MKSH01000027.1:0-599 GCA_001898095.1 Solirubrobacterales bacterium 70-9
CGCGCGCGAGGCGGGTGACCTCATCGATCGTCGACCCCGACGCGAGCGCGACCTCCGCCCGGGTGATCACCGGAAACGGCACCTCGACCTCGCCCGCCGCGACCGAGGAATCCAGCAACACGGGGCGCGCGCCTGCGTCTACGATTGCCGAGGCCAAGAAGACGATCTCGTCGCGCTTCGTGTCCAACGTGCCGATCACGAGGACGGAAGGCTCGCCGTTATCGTCCTTGCCGCGTTCGGCAAATCGAACGGAATCGGTACCAGTAGCTCTCTCCACCGGTGGCACCGTACGCTACTGGCTATGGCTGCGTCAAGTGTTCCGTTTCATCGAACACGACTTTTCCCCAGCCGGACCCCTTCGAGGGTCCCCGAACTCAGATCCGATAGTCGCCGACGACGATCTCGGCGGCGACCTCGCGCAGTCGAGAAAGGGACGGCTGGTGCGCCGGATGGCTGCGGTAGCGCTCCAGAGCGTCCTCGTCGTCGACGTCGACACAGAGCGCCGCGTCGTAGGGCGACTCGTTCAGAAGGGCACCGGCGCTGAAGGCGCGGATCTCCTCGATCGCGCCGGGCAACGCCCGCAGTTCCTCGAGCAGTGG
>MKSH01000027.1:616-2252 GCA_001898095.1 Solirubrobacterales bacterium 70-9
TGTCCGGTGCCATCGACCAGATCACGGCATGCCTGATCACTGGGTCTCCTCTCGGTTCAGCTCTTCCACGTCGTACCCGGCGGCGCGCATCTCGCCGAGCAGTCTCCTCCGCGCTTCGATGCTGCGGCACTCGACCAGCAGCTCGACCCCGGTTTCCTGCACGTGGAGGCTGACCCCGTCGCGCACGTGGGTGACGTCGAGGAGGTTGCCGCCCGCCGCCGCCACCTGTCCGAGCAGCCCGGCCAGGCCGCCGGGGCGATCGCTGATCCGGGTGAAGAAGCGGACGCGCCGGCCGGCCCCGGTCTGGGCTCGATTGATCACCGCCGCGAGCACGTTGGCATCGACGTTGCCGCCGGAGAGGACGACGACGGTGGTCCCCGTACGCGCCGGCGCGACCGCCCCGGTCGCGAGCGCGGCGACGGCGACGGCGCCGGCGCCCTCGGTCGCCAGCTTCGCCCGCTCGATCAGGAAGACCATCGCCGCGGCGATCGCGTCGTCATCCACCTCGGCCAGATCGTCGAGCCAGCGCTCCATCAGGGCGAAGGTGAGGTCGCCGGGGCGCTTGACCGCGATCCCGTCGGCGATCGTCGAGGGAGCGCCCACCGTCTCCGGATGCCCTTCGGCCAGGGACGCGCGCAGGGAGGCGCAACCGCTCGCCTGGACCCCGACGATCTCGACCTCGGGTCGTTCGGACTTGATCGCCGCGGCGATGCCGCTGATCAGCCCGCCGCCCCCTACCGGCACGATCACGCGGGCGACGTCCGGAACCTGGGCCGCGATCTCCAGGCCGACCCCCGCCTGGCCTTTGACGATGTCCAGGTCGTCGAAGGGATGGACGAAGAGCAGGTCCTTCTCGGCGGCAAGCTCGCGCGCCGCGACCACGCAGTCGTCGACCGAGCCGCCCTCGGCGCGGACCTCGGCCCCGAAGGCCGCCACCGCCTCGATCTTCGAGACCGGCGCCTCGGTCGGCATGAAGATCGTGCAGGGGAGGTCGCGCGCGCGGGCCGCGTAGGCCAACGCCTGGCCGTGGTTTCCGGCGCTCCCGGTCACCACGCCGCGAGCGGCCCCGGCGGCATCGGTGCGCAGCTTCGCCGAGGTGCCGCGGAGCTTGAAGGAGCCGGTCCGCTGGAGGTTCTCGGCCTTGAGGACGACCTGGCCGCCGCAGCGCCGCGAGAGGGCGCCGAAGCTGAACACCGGGGTCTCCTTGACGACGTCGCGCGAGCCGGCGTGGATGCGCCGCAGCTCGGCGAGCTCGGGGTCCCACCCGGTCACTGCCGGATCGCCACCACGGCGTCGACCTCCACCCGCGCACCTTTCGGCAGCGCCGCCGCGCCGATCGCCACCCGGGCGGGCGGTTCGCTCGGGAAGAAGCCGGCGTAGGCCTCGTTGATCTCGGCGAAGCTCTCGAGCTGGGTGGTGTAGACCGTGAGTCGCAGGGCGTCGGTCAACTCCGCCCCGGCCGCCTGGCAGACGGCCGCGAGGTTGCGCAGGCACTGCGCGGTCGCGGCGCCCAACGAGGCGTCCTCCATCTCGCCGGTGGCGGGATCGAGCGGCAGGGCGCCGCTGCAGTAGAGGACGTCGCCATGGCGGACGGCGTGGCTGTAGGGGCCGATCGCCTCGGGCGCGCCGGCGGCGG
>MKSH01000027.1:2266-2970 GCA_001898095.1 Solirubrobacterales bacterium 70-9
TCATCCAGTCGTCGCACCGGCGTCGTGTGCGGGGCGGTGCGAGCGATCTCCGGATCCTCCTCCGCCTCGGCCAGGATCGCCGCGATCGCCGTGGCGAAGGCATCGAGCGTCTCTTTCGTCTCCGTCTCGGTCGGCTCGAACAACAGCGCCTCCTCGACCAGCAGCGGGAAGTAGACCGTCGGCGGGTGGTACCCGTGATCGAGCAGGCGCTTCGCCAGATCGAGGGTCGCGATGCCGAGCGCCCGCTTCATCGGCGCCCCGGAGAGGCAGAACTCGTGGCCGCAGATCCGTTCGTAGGCGGCCGGCAGGTGCTCGTCGGCGACCTCGGCGAGGCGCGCCTTCAGGTAGTTGGCGTTCAGCACCGCGGTCGCCGACGCCTCGGCCAGGCCGTCGCCCCCGAGCGAGCAGATGTAGGCGTAGGCACGGACAAAGGTGCCGTAGTTGCCCTGGTAGCCGCGCAGTCGACCGATCGAGCGAGGGCGGTCGTAGTCGAGATCGAAACGGCCGTCGACCTTGGTGACCCGCGGCGTCATCAGGTAGGGCTCGATCCGTTCCGACACCGCGATCGGCCCGGACCCCGGCCCGCCGCCGCCGTGCGGCTGGGTGAAGGTCTTGTGCAGGTTGAAGTGGACGATGTCGAAGCCCATGTCGCCGGGCCGCGTCACCCCCATCACCGCGTTCAGGTTGGCGCCGTCGTAGTAGAG
>MKSH01000028.1:0-1954 GCA_001898095.1 Solirubrobacterales bacterium 70-9
CCGGCGGGATGGTCGCCGCCGCCGCCAGCTTCGCCGCGCTCACCTTCCTGCCGGTCGACTTCTCCTACCCCGCCTTCGCCGCGATCCTCGCCTTCAACGGGATCTCGATGGGGATGTTCGCCTCGCCCAACCGGGCGGCGGTGATGAACAGCCTGCCGCCGGGCGACCGCGGCGCGGGCGGCGGCATGAACCAGACCTTCCAGAACTCGGCCCAGGTGATCTCGATGGGGATCTTCTTCACCCTGCTGATCGTCGGCCTCTCCTCGAGCCTTCCGCACACGCTGGCGAGCGGCCTCGAAGCGCACGGCGTCGCCGCGGCGAAAGCCCACGAAGTCGGGCAGACGCCGCCGATCTCGGTCCTCTTCGCCGCCTTCCTCGGCTACAACCCGATCGAACACCTGCTGGGCAGCGAAGCCCTGCACGCGCTGCCGCAGCAGTCGCAGGCGGTCCTCACCGGGCACGCGTTCTTCCCGCACCTGATCTCGGGGCCGTTCAGCGATGGCCTCGACACCGCCTTCGGCTTCGCGGTGATCGCCTGCCTGGTCGCCGCCGGCGCCTCGCTGATGCGCGGTGGCCGCTACACCCACACCGAGCCGAGCGAGGCGAAGGCGCCCGCCGCGGTCCCACCGATCCCGAAGCTGGAGGAGAGTCATGCGCGTTAGTTGGCACGGCCAGTCGGCGTTCACCCTGGACGGCGAGGCCGCGACCGTCTTCATCGATCCCTGGGGCGACATGTCGGCGGCGGCGTCGCGGGGGATCGAGTGGGGCTACCCGGAGTTCGAGTCGCCCGCCGCGGTCGACCTGCTGATCGTCACCCACGAGCACTCCGACCACACCGGGGTGGAGAAGATCGACGGCGAGCCGACCCTGGTCCGCTCGCTGGCGGGGACGCACGAGTCGCCGCTCGGCGAGGTGGTCGCGATCGCCTCCGAGCACGACGGCGTCGCCGGGACCGAGCGCGGCCCGAACACGATCGTCGTCTTCGACCTCGACGGGATCCGCGTCGCCCACTTCGGTGACTTCGGCCAGCCCGCCCTGCGGCCCGAGCAGCGCGCGCACCTGGAGGGGATCGACCTGCTGATCGTCCCGGTCGGCGGCGGGCCGACGATCGACGGCGCCACCGCGGCCGGGATCGCGCTCGAGCTCGGCGCCTCCTGGGTCGTGCCGATGCACTACCGGACGGCGAAGATCAACTTCCTCGAAGACGAGTCGGCGTTCGTCGAGGCGATGCCGGCGACGGTCCGCCTTGACACCAGCTCCTTCGACACCGCCGACCTGGAGCGCGGCGCCGACCCGACCGCGGTCATCCCGGCCGCGCCCTGAACCCTGGTCCTTTTGTCGCCCACAGGGCGACAAAAGGACCAGGGTCATACGCCGGCGGCGGCGCGGGCGCCGGCGTGGGCGGCCCGCTCGAGCTCGTCCGGGAGGGGGTCGAGGGACGGGCGCTCGCCGTAGCGGCGCTCGAGGGCCAGTTCGATCAGGTGGTCGGCGAGCCAGGCGTTCTTCGGCAGCAGCGGCCCGTGAAGGTAGGTGCCGACCATGTTGTCGCGCCAGACACCCTCGAGGCCGTCGCCGCCGTTGTTGCCGTGGCCGGCGACGACCCGTCCCAGCGGGCGCGCGGCGGCGCCGAGGTAGGTGCGGCCGCCGTGGTTCTCGAAGCCCGCGAGCAGGCGCTTCTCGCCGCTGAGCTCGGTCTCGATCGCGACGTTGCCGATCAGCCGCGGGCCCTCCTCGCGCACGGTCCGCAGATCAGCGAGATCGAGGCCGGGTAGCGTCTCCTCGCCGAGCTGGTAGCTCTCGCCGAGCAGTTGGTAGCCGCCGCAGACGGCGAGCAGCACGGCGCCGTCGTCGACCGCCGCGGCCAAGGCAACCCGCTTCGTCTCGACCATGTCGGCGGCGACCACCCGCTGGTCGCGGTCCTGCCCGCCGCCGATGTAGAAGAGGTCATGCGCGG
>MKSH01000028.1:1966-3317 GCA_001898095.1 Solirubrobacterales bacterium 70-9
GCCACTCGCAGCGCCGCTGCAGGAAGAGGATGTTGCCGCGGTCGGCGTAGATGTTCATCTGCTCGGGGTAGAGGCTGAGGACGCGGAGCTCCATCACTCCTCCCCTCCGAGGACGACGACGGTGGAGCCGACGTGATCGGCGGTCGGGTCGATGTAGAGGCGTTCGACCGGCACCAGGCCGACTGTGGCGGCCTCGGCCTCGAGGTCGTCGGCGGTGAGGGTGCAGATCGTCACTTCATCGGGGGTGTCGGTCAGCTGCCCGTCCGGGGAGACCCGCTGGCGCAGTCGGCGGATGGTGATGTGCTCGTCTTCGAGGATCGCCTCCAGCGGCAGGCTCGAGTAGATCCAGCCGTCGACCTCGCGCACGTCGGGGAGGAGCGGCTCGCCCTCTTCGGGCTCCGGGATCCCCTCGACCATCGCCGCGGCGACGCGACCGCCGGGGAGGAGCTGGGCGGCGATCCCGTCGAGGCAGGCGAGGCGCTCGGCGCGGTCGGCGAGCATCTGCAGGAACTGCATCGGCGCCAGGACGAGGGCCACCGGCTCGGGCAGCTCGAAGCCGCGCGCGTCGGCGAGCAGCGGGGTCACGGGGAGGCCGGCGGCGCGCTCGCCCAGGGCGGCGATCAGCTGCTCGTCGTAGTCGAGGCCGATCACCCGGTGGCCGCGGCGGGCGAGGTGGATGGCGAGCCGGCCGGTGCCGGCGCCGAGCTCCAGGACCGGGTCGCCGCAGCCATCGGCGAGCCCGTCCCACACCCGCAGGTCGGCGCCGTAGGAGCCGCACTCGACGTCGTGCCAGATCGCCGCTTCCGAGGTCGAGGCGGAGCCGCCCGCCGGTTGCGCACTCACTGCCAGAACTCCTTCGCCAGGCCGCGGTCGGCGAGCAGCTTGCGCAACTCCAGCAGGGCGGTGTAGGTGGGGAGGGCGAAGAGGCGACCGGGGGAGGCGGCGACGGCGGCGTCGAGCGAGGTCGCGATGTCGGGCTCGACCGCGATCAGCTCCTCCGGCCAGCCCGCGTACTTCAGCCGCAGCGCCATCTCCGGCGCCCGCGTCCCGGCGCAGGTGACACGCCGCACGGCGCCGCCCAGCACCTCGAAGTCCGCGTCCCAGACCCAGGACACGTCCCGTCCGTCGGCGATCCGGTCGTTCAGCGCGATCCACAAGTCGATCCCCTCGCCCCCGGCGATGCGTTCGCAGTTCTGGCCGCTATGCGGCTGCTTCTGCGAACTCATCTGGGCGGTGGCCTCGAGTTTCAGGGTGCGGAGGACCTCGTTGGCGCCGGCGGGGTTCTTGATCAGCAGGATCGAGACCCGGCCCTTGCCGGTGTCGATCGTCTCCACCCGGCCGAAGGCGGCGC
>MKSH01000028.1:3403-6261 GCA_001898095.1 Solirubrobacterales bacterium 70-9
TTGTAGAGGCCGGGGAGGGGGAGGGTGATCTCGATCTCCCCGCCCGGCAGCCGCACGGTCGCCGCCGAGCCCTCCATCCCGCGCAGCTCGATCCGCGTCGCCGCCACGTCGGGCCGGGGCCGCTGGGCGCCGCAGTTCGGGCAGGAGTAGTGGCCGAGGTGGCCGACGAAGGCGACCTCGTAGGCGTACGGATGCCCGCAGCGCCGGCAGTGCTTGGCGTCGAAGGCGTGCTGCAGCTCCGGCAGCGCCTGCGAGTGGTCCTCGATCCCGAAGTAGAGGACGCCGTCGCGCGGGCGCTCGGTGTCGGGGTCCCGCCCGAGGTCGGCGATCAGCGGGTCGTCGGCGTTCAGCGCCAGCGCGGTCCCGGCGGGCGCCTCCGCCACCGCCTTCGCCCACTCCTCAGCCAGCGCCTCCATCTCGCCGTAGCGGTCGAGCTGGTCGCGGAAGAGGTTCCCCAGCACGATCAACCGCGGGCGCAGCTGCTGGGCGACGCGCGGCAGCCAGGCCTCGTCGACCTCGAAGAGCCCCTCCGCGCCGCGCTGCTCGAGTAGCGCCGTGGCGACGCCCCAGGTCATGTTCGAGCCCGCCCGGTTGTGGACCGGCGGCCGCCCCTCGGCGGCGAGGATCGCGGCGATCATCCCGGCCGTGGTCGTCTTGCCGTTGGTCGCCGAGACGATCGTCGACCCGCCGGAGAGTCCGGCGCCGAGCTTCGCTATGGCCTCCGGCTCCAGCCGCAGCAGCACCCGTCCCGGCAGCGTGGTTCCCCCGCCGCGGCCGCTGCGCCGGCTGGCGGCGCCGATCGCCCGCGCGAGCGCCCGCTTGGCGCCGAAGGCGGGGCCGCCGCCCGCTTGGCTCGCCGCCGTCGCGCTCAAGCGGCGGTGGCCGGGACCAGCACCCGCAGGGCGCTCGGGATCACGCGCAGGTCGGCCGGCAGGTCGGTGAGGTGCTCGCCGTCGGCGTAGACGGCGAACGGGCGGCTGGCGCTGACGGTGAGCCGCGCGGCACGGATCACCTGCACCTCGTCGTTGCGCACGTGGGTGCCCTTGAACACCTTCGGCAGGTTACCCAGGAAGTGCAGCTTGCCGACCCGGGCGATCGTCACCACGTCGAACTCGCCGTCGTCGAGGCGGGCGTCCGGGGCGACGTACATGCCGCCGCCGTAGGCGCTGCTATTGGCGACGACGACGGAATAGCCTTCGAGCCTGGTGCGCTGCTCGCCGATCGCGATCGTGAAGCGGGCGGGCTTCCAGGCGAACAGCGCGCGCAGGGCGGCGTAGGCGTAGACGAGGTTGCCGCCGAGCCGGCTCTGGTTGGCGATCCGGTTCGCGTCCGAGTCGAAGCCGACGCTGGCGATGCCGAGGAACGGCTTGCCGTTCGCCTCGCCGATGTCGATCGTGCGCGTGTGCCCGGCGAGCACGACCTCGATCGCCTCCTCCGGATCGGTCGGGATGCCGAGGACGCGGGCGAGGTCGTTGCCGCGGCCGACCGGGACGATCCCCAGCGGGACCTCGCCGACGCCCGCCATCGCGCCGCCGATCGCGCCGATCAGCCCGTCGCCGCTGACCACCACCGGCAGCTCGCCCGCCTCGATCGCGGTGAGGGCCTTGTCGACGCCGTGGGCGAGGCTCTTGGTGCGGACGACGCGGAAGGGGACGCGGCGGGCGTCGAGGGCCGCCTCGACCCGCGGCAGCAGCTTCAGCGCCCGGCCGCCACCGGAATGCGGGTTGACCAGCAGCGTCAGCGGCGTCGGCTCGGCACCGAAGTCCGGGGTCGGGGTGTCCGCCGTCGCCTCCATCTATTCACCCTAAGTGACCGGTCACTGCGCGGCGGCCAGGCGCGCGACCGTGAAGCTGCCGCTGCCGGCGCGCTCCTCCGCGGTCACCTCGAAGCCCCGTTGCCGCAGCCCGCGGGCGAGCCGCCAGGCGGCCGGGCCGCTGCCGTAAGGAGTGCCCTCGGTGGCGGCGACGATCAGGTGGCCGCCGGACCGCAGGACGCGGGCGAGCTCGGCCGGCTTGGGGCGCGCGTCGAGCGCCGCGACCAGGTCGAAGTGGTCCTCGGGGTAGGGGATCTTCCGCGGCCCGCCGACCTTGAAGGCGATCCGCCCCTCCGGATCGAGCCCGACCCGCGCCGCCGCCGCATGCACGAGGTCGGCGTCGGCGTCGATCCCCCGCACCCGCGCGGCGGGGAACTCGCGGGCCAGGAACAGCGCCCCGTCGCCGTCCCGGCAGGCGATCTGGAGGACGCGCTCGGGGTTGCCGACATGGAGCACCGCGGCGGCCAGTGGCGTCAGCGGCGGTGGGCTCGACATCGGGTCGATCGTAATTGCTCTACCCTGCTGGACCGATGCAGGGGGAACAGTTCGACAGGCGTTGGATCATCCTGGCCGGGTTCGCCGTCCTCGCGGCGGTGATCGTCGGGGTCATCCTGATCTCGCGCAGCGGCGGGAGCAGCGACGACTCGGGGTCGAAGAAGACCGCGAGCGCCAAGCAGGGCGGCTGCACGACCGTCGAACAGCCGGAACCGCGCGAAGAGAGCCTGCCGAAGCCGAAGATGACGACGAAGAAGGGCGAAAAGGTCACCGCCGTCGTCGAAACCAACTGCGGCACGTTCGACATCGAACTGGCCACCACGGAAGCGCCGACGATCGCCAACTCGTTCGCCTACCTCGCCGAAGAAGGCTTCTACGACGAACTGACCTTCCATCGGATCGTCCCGGAATTCGTCATCCAGGGCGGCGATCCGACCGGCACCGGCGGCGGCGGGCCCGGCTACGAAGTGGTTGAAGCGCCCCCGGCGAACCTGAAATACACGATCGGCACGGTGGCGATGGCGAAGAGCGGCGAAGCGCCGGCGGGCGC
>MKSH01000028.1:6569-9431 GCA_001898095.1 Solirubrobacterales bacterium 70-9
GTGACTTCACCGCGGTCTGCACGAAACAGTTCTGCTCCTACCGCGACGAAGGCGACCGCCTCGACAAGATCGGCGCCGACGTGGTCGGGATCTCGCCGCAATCGGTCGACTCGCACGAGCGCTTCACCGAGGAAAAGCGGCTGAACGTGCCGCTGCTCGCCGACGAGGACAAGGCGGTGGCGAAGGCGTACGGTGTGGTCGCCGGGCCGCTGGTGCGGCGGGCGATCTTCGTCGTCGACGAGGAGGGTCGGATCGGCTATCGCAAGGTGACCCTGGCCGGGCTCACCTACGAGTCGGTGGCCGACCTCGAGCGCGCGGTCGCGGGGGTCGACTGATGCCCGCCGCCGAGGCCGCCGAGTTCGCGGTCGGCCCGGCACCGGTGCTGCGCGGGTCCGCCGCGGGGGAGGGGACGCCGATCGTCCTCTGCCACGGCCTGACCGCCAGTCGGCGCTACGTGATCCACGGCTCGCGGGCGCTGGAGCGGGCCGGGCACCGGGTCGTCACCTACGACGCCCGCGGGCACGGCGAGTCCGACCCCGCCCCGCCCGGGCAGAGTTATGGATACCCGGAGCTGATCGCCGACCTCGAGCGGGTGGTCGAGGCCGAGATCGGCGCGGAGCGCTTTCTGCTCGGCGGCCACTCGATGGGTGCGCACACGGCGGTGGGTTACGCGCTCGCGCACCCGGAGCGGCTGAGCGGCCTGGTGATCATCGGCCCGACCTACACGGGGGAGCCGGCGCCGGAGACGCTCGCCTACTGGGACGGGCTGGCGGCGGCCCTGGAGGAGGAGGGGATCGACGGCTTCGTCGACTACCTGACCCGGGAGGGGTCGACGGCGGAGGCCTGGCGCGAGCCGGTCGCCCGGATCAGTCGCGAACGGATGGAACTGCACCGCGATCCGCGCGAGCTGGCCCGGGCCCTGCGCGAGACGCCGGCCTCGCGGCCCTTCGGGTCACTGGCCGACCTCGCCGGACTCAAGGTCCCGGCGCTGGTGGTCGCCTCGGGCGACGAGGCCGACCCCGGGCACCCGTACGCGGTCGCCGAGGCCTACGCCGCGGCGTTGCCGCATGCCCGCCTGATCAGCGAGGATGAGGGTCAGTCGCCGCTGGCCTGGCAGGGCGGGCGCCTTTCGCGTGAGATCGCCTTATTCGCCCTTCAACCAGACGTGGCACTATCCACCTGAGGCCATTGGTATGAACTTCCCGAGCGAACGAGTCCTGCGGATCGCGATCTGCGTCATCGCCGCGATCGGCATCGGCGTGGCCACCTACATCTTCATCGCCGACTCGACCGCCGGCGCGCCGACCTGCCTGGCCGGCGGCGGTGGCTGCGAGACGGTGGCGAAGAGCTCCTACTCGCACATCGCCGGGATCAACATTGCGATCTTCGGGATCATCGGCTGGATCCTGATCCTGGCGACGGTCTTCTTCGCCAACGACGCGGCGCGGCTGGGGGGCTTCCTGGTCAGCCTCGGCGGCTTCGGCTTCAGCATCTACCTGACCTACCTGGAGATCTGGAAGATCGAAGCGATCTGCCAGTGGTGCGTGGCCAACGCGGTCCTGATGACGATCGCGTTCATCCTCAACACGACGCGCCTGCTCGGCTACGTCGGCACCGACGAAGAAGGAACGCCGGGCGGTGCTTCGCAGCCCATCGCCGAAGACGGCTAGGGCGCCTGGCAACTACAGTCGCCGTTACCGGGCGGCTGCGATTTCGCACGAAAACGACACGGAGGACCGATGAGCGGACAGAAAGACAGGGAGAAACGCCGAGAAGAACGCATCGCGGCCGAATCGAAAGCGGCCAGCGGCGATCGGCGTACGCGCCTGCTTCAGCTCGCCGCCGGGGGTGTCTTCCTGGCGATCATCGTCGTCGTGGTCATCATCATCGTCGCCGGCTCGAGCAGCAGCGACAAGGGCGGCGACGCGGGCAACCTGACCGAAGAAACGCAGGTCTCGAAACTGCTCAACGGGATCCCGCAACAGGCCACCGTCCTGGGTAAGTCGACCGCGCCCGTGACCCTGATCGAGTACGGAGACCTTCAGTGCCCGATCTGCAAAGAGTATTCCGAAGAAATCCTCCCGGAAATCATCGAAACCAAAGTCAAAAACGGCGAAGTCAAGATCATCTACCGGGACTTCATCATCATCAGCGAAGAATCGATCCCGGCCGGTGAAGCCGCCCTCGCCGCGGGCGAACAGGGCAAAGGCTGGGACTTCATCGAGCTCTTCTACCGCAACCAGGGCGAGGAGCGCTCGGGTTACGTGACCGACGAATTCATCGAATCTATTGCCGAAGGTGCCGGCGTTCCGGACATGAAACGGTTCAACGAAGAACGGAAGTCCGGCAAATTCACCAAAAAGGTCGAATCGACGACCGAACAGGCCGGGAAACTCGGCTTCACCGGCACGCCGTCGTTCGCGATCGAAGGGCCGCACTCCGAAGGCCTCGAACTCCTCGGCACGCCCGGTTCGACCGGCGCGATCGAAGAAGCGATCGAAAAGGCCGCCTAAGCGCGGCGGCCCTTGGTGGGGGAGCGGCGCCGAGCGGGGCATAGTGCTCGGGCGCCGCTGCCGCCTCTCCCGCACCAAGTTGACATAACCGAGATTATCGTGCGTTGTGCGATAAGGAAGTCCAAGTTCTCACGCAGCGATCTACCAACTTTTAAGGTTTCGCCCCTCGGATCCGGCAAAACGCCGGGAGAATGGCTCTCGCAGCGGCGAACGAGTCGGCGCCCACGGTCTTAAGCACACTACGGGTTGCCGACTCGTTGGCCGCTGCGCATCACGCGCTCCAGGTCCCGCGCCACGCCTTGGATGCGCGCGCGTAGTACCTCGAATTCGGCCGCGTCTATCTCGAACC
>MKSH01000028.1:9498-10407 GCA_001898095.1 Solirubrobacterales bacterium 70-9
AGACGATCCGGCCCGCAGACAACGGTCGCGTCGCAGCCCGTACACATGAGGCGCACCGCAACGACCTCGCGGCTGAAGAAGCGAGTCACCGCCGAAGAAGCTCGGCTAGGACAACCACCGGAGCCGCGACCAACGCTAGACCAAGCAGGAGCGGCCCCACCTGAGACCGTCGACGCTCCCGAGCGGTGCCACCAGGAACGCGCGGCGCGACCTGATCAATTACCGCTGATCGGCAATTACCACACCGACGATCGACCGGCAGAGACGAGTAGTTCGACCAGGAATCGACAGGAAAGTACTCGACCGCCCCGCAGCCGGGGCAGACCGATTTGACCTCCCTCACCCGACACCCCAGCAGTCGGCCTCAAGCGCCTCGCCGATGACGTCTGCGAGATCGATTTGCACCTCGTCCTCGTCCACGTCAGCGAGCACGAGGCCATGACGCCGACAGACCGACCGATCCCGGTACCACGTCGCTCGGGACTGCAACCGGCGCTGGCCGCCAGCGTCGAGGAGGAGATGCCCGAGGGCCGCCTTGGCCTCGCCGCCGGACATCTCACCGGACTCGACCAGTTCCACGACGCGATCGATCAAATCGTTCTGCGACCCCACAACGACCCCCTTGGACGCCGACCAGAGCGGCGCAAATCTTTTGACGAAAGAATCTCGAACATATGACGGATCTGCAACAACATCGACAGGGACGCGAGCATCTTTAGCGAAGCGCCTCTGGTCCTCCGGACGGATACGGTGACCGCGCCGGTGACTGCCCGACTCAAGGCCCTTGTCGTACCAGCGGCCGAGGACCGAGCGACCCGAGGAGCCGAGCATCCACACCGTCTCGACGCGCCGACCCCCGGCCTCCCTCTGCACTTTCTTGGCGACGCGCGGCATGGGAACGGCGGCTAC
>MKSH01000028.1:10416-12016 GCA_001898095.1 Solirubrobacterales bacterium 70-9
CGAGACGCCGAACGCCCGCGAATCCGGAGTCGCCCAACGACCTACGGAACTTCGCGGGTGCGCTGCGTGCCGTAGGTCCCTCGGGGACCACGACACCCTTCTTGTCCCGAAACGCGAACTCGTCGCGGGCCTCCGAACCAGGGCCATAGGACGGCCGGTAATCGTAGGTCGGCAACCGCACGCCCCGATCCCGGATCCCCTCCGCAAGAAGGCGCACGACGCCCGGCAGCTCACCCGGTTCACATAACCCCAACTCCCCTCCCGGCCTACCCTCAGCGAAGACGAGACGGGAGCCCGGAAACCAGCCGACGCGATGTCCGAGGATCTTTTCCGGGAGGAGCCGGGACCTCGCGGCGCGGTCGGTCGCCAGATGTTCCATCGCCCGGACCCCCGACGATTCCTCGCGCAGGTACCAGGCGATCGACCACGTATCGACCCCGGCCGCCGCGACGCTCACAAAAGCGCCCCCTGCACACCCCGGAACCGCCGTCCGATCTCCATCAGCCAAGGCGTCGTCCTGACTATCTCGCCGCTCTTCCGGACGCGGAGGATCACCCGGTCATCAACCCGGACCGGAGGCGACTTCTTGGTCATCACGTACGGAGACTGGCGCTGCTTCCACCGCTCGCCGACCTCAAGCACATCGGCCAGGACCCACTGCTCCCTAACCAGAATTTCGACGGCCTCTCCGACGCGGACAGTCTCATATATGCGACCAGGACGGCTGTTAGAGGAGCCCGGGCCGCTGCGATCGCTTTTTCCTTTCCGCGTCAACCTTCCGGCCCCTCGTCCACGGCCGCGAATTCGTCGGTGTCCCCGGCGTCACGGAGGAAGCGCTCTGGGTCCAGGAGCCGCGTCCGAGCTTCCTCCTGCGCGTCATGGCGCGGCGCGGCGCCGCCTGCGGCGGTGGTCGCGCCCGCGAGCACGGCGGCGGCGGGGGTTGGCGCGGGCGCCGGTAGCGGGAGCCAGATCGCGTCCTCGGGATCGACAAGGGTCGCGAAGGCCCCGAGGTCGTGCGTGTCGTAGAGCTTCGCCATCCAGTTGAGGCGGTAGGCCTCGCGTTTGACGATCGCTTTCCCGGCGGCGTGGTACTGCCAGATCGCGAGGAAGAAGTTGAAGGGGACGACCGGGATGCCCATGACCTTGAACTGCTTGAGGTTGCGGAGCGTGACGTGGTAGGTCAGGCGGTCGCGGACCTGGCGGTCGAGCGACTGCAGGTCCTGCGTGATCAGGTACACGTCGGCCCCGAGCTTGCGCGAGGCCGAGGCCCATTCGACCAACCTCATCCGGTCCTCGTCGCGCCAGGTGCGCGCATTCATGAAGACGTGCGCCTCGTCGATCACGACGACCATCCGCCCCTCGCCCGAGCCAGCCGCGCGAACCCTGATGAGCTCGGCCAGGTCGTTAACGCGGTAGTAGTTGCGAGACCACCGCTCGGCCAGGCGACGGCGGCGACGACCGAGCAGCCACCGGAAGGCGTTGCGGTTCGCGACCCTCTCGGTCCAGTCCTCGGACATCGCGAAGTTCGTTACGACGAACTTGCCAGCCTCGATTGCGTCGGCCGCTTTGCGGATCCCGTAGAAGCTCTTTCCGGCCCCCA
>MKSH01000028.1:12113-13700 GCA_001898095.1 Solirubrobacterales bacterium 70-9
ACGAGCACAAGGAACCAGCGCGGCGACCTCACCGGTCGCCCCCGACCCCGCCCGGCACCCACAAGGGGTGCCGTACAGCAGGCTCCGAGGGGTGATGAGAGCGCAGGCGAGGAAACGGGACGAAGAGGCGGCGCCAGACCGCGTAGAACACCCAGAGCGCGGCCAGGAACAGCGCCTCCCGCCTTAGACGGCGGGAGGCAGGCACCCCCTCCGCTGCGCTACGGGGGCCGATCCTGACGCTCACAGGACCCTCGCCCAGTTCAGGGCGGCTTTGACACCGAGGAAGGCCACCCAGGCGGTGACCATGAGGCCGAAGAACGAGAGGACGGTGCCGAGGGGGAAGAACCAGAGCAAGGCCCCGACCACGCCGCCGGGGGCCGAAGGCGGCGACGGAAAGCCGGGCAGGAGCGAGAGCGCGGCGGCACCGATCGCGGCGAACGCGGCGATGACCGCGTTGACCAGGGCGACGACGAGATTGATCAACACGAAGGGCAGGTCGAGGATCCCCGTGCCGATCGATTCAAAGATGCCGAGCATCAGCCGTCCGTCCCCGCGCCGCCGCCGCCGATCCCGAGGGCGGCATAGGCGAACATCGCGGCGAGCGAGATGCAGGCCAGGACGACGAGCATCGGCCGGATGATTTCCATGGCCGGTTCAAAGCCGCAGGTCGAGCTTTTGAGTTCGGCGCCGTCGAAGTGCCCGGCACTGTTCCCAAAGGACACGAACGGCAGGGAGAGATCCGGACAGGCACCCCCCGGCCCCCAGCTGGTCAGCCCGTCCTTGAGCCAGCAGAAGATGCCGAAGGGAAAGCTCGTGCAGCCGACGTGAAGGCCGCTCAGCGGGGCGAGGTTCACAGGGTCGATCGCGGGTGGGGACCACCCACCGCCGTTCGAGGAAACGTTCGGCGCGGTGGCAGGATTGACCTCCACGTCAAGAGAGGTCGAGGTCGCCGGATTCACGCGGGTGCCAGCGGATGGCGACGTGCCCGTGACGGCGTTCGGACCGTAAGAGGGGTTGTAGGTCAGTTCGCCGAGAAGGTGCTGATGAGGCGACAACGCCGGATTCAATTTGGCCACGTATTCGGAATACGTTTCGCTCGCGCCCGGCGACGGAACGAGCACGGGCATACCTTCTTCACCGGGGTTGGTCGTGACTTTGACCGTGCTGCCTTTTTCGACTTCGGTCGCTTTGGCCGGATCGAGTTCGAGCACGTCGTCGGCGGGCTCGGTGATGTCGGCCGTCTGCCAATTCTTTTCGATGCGCTGGGGTTTGAGATCGCGCTCTTCGAGGGCGGCAACACAGGCGGAGTAGGAGTCGCCGACGCAGGCCGGGACCGTCGTCGTCGTGGAAAGAAGCTGCGAATGCCCTTCGACACCGTCGTGGGCAGGCAACCATTCATTAAAGGCGGCGTCAGCAGGATTTTCGAGCACACGGGAACCCACGCGCGCCTTTTGTTCGGCCAGAGTCCCGGGGCTACCCGCTCTGCTGTTGACGGTCTTCGAGACGCCGGGGAACGGAGTCGCCGAATGCGGCCGGATCGCAGTGATCGGAGCCTTCTCGAACCAGTACCCCTGCGCGATCGTTTCT
>MKSH01000028.1:13711-17074 GCA_001898095.1 Solirubrobacterales bacterium 70-9
GAAGTTCGCGTGGGTGCCGATCTGCACGTAGCTGAACCCCGCAGGTTGCCCATCGTAGAGGTAGCCTTTCGCCCCTGCCGGACCCGGCGAGCCCGGCGCCCCGCCGGTTTCAGAACAGGTGGATTCGCACCACAACAGGACGAACCCCGAAGTTTTGAGCGTCGTTTCAGCGCCAGCGAACGTGAGTTTCTGACCAGCGGTATACGGGATGGCCCATTTCGGATAGAAGTGCGACACACCGGAGCCTGCGGTCCCGAAAGGACTCCAGGCTTCGATGCCGACCAGCGCATCGATCGCTTCCCCGAGGTTCCAGCCCACCGTGAAGGCAGTGGCCCCGAGGGCGATCCCACCAAGAGCCGAGAACCCCGTGGTCACGCCTACCGCCTCGGCCGCCTCCTCGACGCCACCGAGAACCGCCGTATCGCCCTCCGCCTCGGCTGCTGCGGCGACCGTTTTCCCGGCTTCCAACTGCGCCGTCGCGATACCAGTCGTCGGCTTCCCACCGATGGTGTCGATGGTGGCAACAGCCTCGGTCTCCAGGTTTTCAAACTCGACCTGCGAGATCTGTTTCACACCTTCGACGATCGTCCCGTCCGGCGCCCTCCACACGTAGCAGGGCGGCGCCCCGCAGGTGGGACCGGTCACCACCGGCGACCAGTACCCCCCCGCCGCCGCCGAGGCCCGGCCAGCCCCTACCGCCATCGACGCGCACACCACCAGCAAGGTGATCAGCGCGACGGCAGAGGCTGGCCCGAACCTCAAGCGAGAGCCCTCTAGGCGCGAACGATCCGCCGCAGGAGCTTGTAGGCGATCATGATCCCGACGAAGAGACCGACCACGCCGAGCGCGATCGGCACGGCCGCCGAAATCTGCGTCGAGGCCCCTTCGGTGACTTTGCCGTATTCCACGGCGGTTTCGGTGGCGAACGCATCCCCCACCAGGCCGACCATGAACGCCGAGATCAGCGCCCCGAAAAGGAGCAGCTTCGTCTTGAGCGAGTTGAACATCGGACTTCCTTTCTTTCGTTTGTTGGGTTGCCCGCGCCATCAGGTGTTGACCATCCGGCGGAGGATCGAGAGCCCGACCAGTGCGACGATCACCGCGAAGGCGACCCCGAGCGCGAGCTCGAACCCGGCCATGAAGGCCGAGACGTCCGGTTGGGCCGAGACGACGGCGGGGATCACTCGTCCCCACCGCGCTCAAGTTCAGGAAGCGGCGGGTGCTCATCGAGATAGCGCCGCACCTCACGCCGCGCGATCCACCGCGCCGCGTCGCGGAAAGCGAGCCCGGCGCTGACCACCGAGACGACCACAAGCAGCGTGAGGACCAGAAGGAAGTCGAGCGTCCGGCTAGGCACGCGGCATCACCTGGCGATAGAAGACGTAGCCGACGAAGCAGCCCACCGCGGCGCCAATCAGGTACCAGAGCGCGCCGCGGGTCGCTTCGGCCCCCGCGTCGATCGCTTCGGAGAGTTCGGCCTGACCGGCCGTCGTTTCCCCGGCCGCCGCGGCGCCAGCCGCGTCATGGACCGGGAGCGTGCCGCCGCTGTAGGCGACGACTTCGGTTTCCAGCTTGCCAGCGAGGCTCGCCGCGATAGGTTCGAGGCGAGCGAGCAGGGTGTCAGCTTCCGCCTCACGTTCCAGCACCGCCACCCCCTGGACGTGCTGGCGCACCTGCTCGCTCACGATCCACCACAGGCGCCGTGAGAGCCCTTCGAGACGATCGGCGTACACGGCGCAGGATTCGTCGGCTTCGATCCGTGCCGCCCGCTGTTCGACAACAGCGACATCTGCCCCTTCAGCGGCCGGTTCGGGAGGAACGGGGCAAACCGGCCGTTCGGCCAGCGGGGCAGGTTCCACGTATTCGGATTCATCCGGCGCGTAGGGGGAGGGTTCGCCGGCCGATGAGGTGGCGCAGAACGAAGCGCACCACCCCACCGAGATCGCCAGAACCACGGCCATCAGCCGCGCCCGCACGGAAGCCCACCGGACCTAGGAGGCTTTGAGGAGCCGGACCTCGGACGGGCGGAAACTGCCCGGCCGGTTGCCCCCGATGGCGACGTCGCCGACGACGCGGATCCGAGCGAACCTCGGCTGCACTGCGACGTCGAAGTTGGAGGCCTCGTCGAGCGCTTTCAGCGTGCAACGCACCGTCTGGGTGAGGCCCTCCGAATTCTCGAAAGCCAACTCGTAGGCGTCGCCGTACTCGACACGACCGTCCGCCGTGTCGAAGGCCCCGGCCTCCCTACTTTTGCCGAGGAGGTTGCCGTCGAACTGCACCGGAAAAGAAGTACGCATCTGCGCCCCCTTGAAGTAATGACGAGGGCAACAAAAGGCTAATGACAGAGCCAGAAACCGTACCCTCGCCGATGGTCTTAAGCACGACGGAAACGTACTGTAAGACGGGGACGCGAACCAAGATTATCGTGCGTTGGGTCTGAGCGGAAGGGATCGCGCGGAGCGCGTTCTCGCCCTCCTGGCCCCGTCTGGGCCTCAATGTACGTAGGACTCGAGCGCCACGGAGACCTCTGCCGCGCTGAGCGGGCCGAATCGCAGCGTCCAACCACCGCCAAGCTCCTGTACGAGCTTGAATCGGACACCGGCTCGCTTCAGGGCCGCCTCGTGGGCTTCGACCAGGTGAAATCCGCTGCGACCCTGGAAAGTCGCGTCGAGCCCGTACCTACCGGACTCAAGCGGCCAGATGCTCAGCTTGTCCGCGGTCGGGCCGGGCGGATGCGCGGGGAGGGTCTCCACTGGCAAATCATTTCGGCTCTCCTCTGGTCCTCCTTGAGTCCTCCGCTCCGAATTCAACGCCAAGTCGACATAACTCCGGTCTCACCCGGGATGAGTTCGCAGAAATGACCGCATAGCGGAGCAAAGTGCGAACGCATCGCGTTGCGACGTGCGGTCAGCGGGCGATCGTGAAGGCGGCCGTGGCGGCGGCCGATGTGTTGCCGGCGGCGTCTCGGGCGCTCAGCGACGCCTGGTAGGTGCCGGGCGTCAGGGATTTGCCGTTCACCTTGCCGGTGAAGGCGGATTTGTTCGCGCCCGCTCTGCCGGTCACGGATAGCCGGCCCTTGGGCAGGTAGCGGGCGCATTTCGCGGCGCCGGGCTTTGCCCTGCCCGGGGCGACGCACTTATTCCCGGCCCGGCGCCCGGAGGCCTTGCGCGAGACGCTGACCGTCACCGACGCGTCCTCGGAGAGCGAGAAGTTCAGCTTGCTGCCGGGAGGCGCGCTGCCCCGGTGGGCGGCCGTGCCGATGACCCGGAAGCGGGCCGGCGAGAAGGTCGGAGCCACGGTGAACTTGGGAGCGGTCTTGTCGCCCTCGGCGGCATTGCCGCCGGCGGTAGCCGGCGAGTTCGG
>MKSH01000028.1:17115-18578 GCA_001898095.1 Solirubrobacterales bacterium 70-9
TCGGGGCCGACGGTGATGCCCGTCTGGCCCGTTTCGCCGCTTGGTACCGGGTATTCGTTCGTGACCAGGCCGGCGGTGGTCATCCGGGCGATCCTGCCGGTCCCTGCCTCGACGATCCAGAAGGCGCCGTCCGGGCCGAGGACCAGGTCGTTCGGATGGCTTCCGGCCGGCAGCAGGAAGCGGGTGCGGGTCCCCGTGGGAGTGATGCGGTCGATCGCGCCGGCTTCCCACATCGCCACCCAGGCGTTGCCTTCCGGGCCGACCGCTATCCCCACCGGCAGTGAGGCGGCCGGCAGGTCGATGCGCGTGTTGAACCCGAACGAGTCCGTCGGATCGATGAAGACGGCGTTGCTTCCCCCCACCGACGTCCACAGGGTGCCCGCGGCCGAGGCCGCCATCCCGGTGGCCGGGTTGCCGTTTTTCGTGCCCGCGCAGGAGTATTTGGAGAAGTCGGATTCGAGGTGGTCGCTGTTCGGATCCGGGGGTTCGCAGATGACAGTCACGCTGGATCCCGCGCGCCCGCCGATGCGGATCTGGCCGGCGGGAGTCAGCGTGATCACCCCGGCGTGGTAGGAGATTTCTCCCCCGTACCGGTTGGTGACGACCCCGGAAGGAGAGCGCATGCCGTAGCCATCGGTGGCAACCCAGGAGACCCAGCCGCTGGGCGCGATCGCCAGATCGACGGGCAGTTTTTCCGTGTGGACGAGCGGGAGCCTTTCGCCGGTCGGGCTTATCCGACCGAGGCCGACTTCGGCGCCGCCTTCGGTCCACCAGAGGTTCCCGTCCGCGCCGGCGGCGATGTAGCCGGGCGTGGAGGAGAAATTGCCGGGGTTCGCGTCGTACTCGGTGATCGTCACCGCGCCCGCCGATCCGGTGAACGCCAGCGCGAGCAGGACGATCGAGGCAGCCGTGACTCTCCCCAGATTCACGACGGGGAGATTAACGGGATATGAAAGCTTCGTGTCGGATTCAGCCCGGGCCCGCGGGCGAAGCCGAGAGGACCGCGGTGCCCTGGATCAGGGGCCTGACGATCGGGGCCGCCTTCGGCATCTTGCCGTACTCCACCGTCTCCAAGGTGAAGGCGGAGGCGGTGAGCGTCGCCTCGGTGTCACGGTTGCAGTGACAGCCGTCGGCCATGAAGCGCCAGGGCTTTTCCAGGCGGTCCTGCCAGCGCGCCCGGCCCGGGTCGTCGGAGCGCACGTGCTCGATGAAGAGGAGGTGCCCACCCGGTTTGAGCACCCGCGCGAGTTCGGCGATCGCCGCCACCGGGTCCGGGATCGTGCAGAGGACCAGCGTCGCCACCGCGGTGTCGAAGGTGTCGTCGCCGAAGGGCAGCGCTTCGGCGGGTGCTTCGACCAGGTGCTTCGCCACCGTGGCTCCGTTGCCCGCGGTCGCCGTGGCACCGCCGTGCGCCCCCTCCCCCGCCTCCAGGCGCGCTCGCAGACGCGCCGCCATGTGCGGGT
>MKSH01000028.1:18597-32435 GCA_001898095.1 Solirubrobacterales bacterium 70-9
TCGATCACCCGCCCCCGCGCCTCGGCCAGCAGCGCTGCCCGCATCGCCCCCAGCCCGTTCTCCTCGGTCGCCTTCAGCGCCCGGTCGTAGAAGTGGGCGAACGCGCGACCCCAGGTCGCGTCGTACGCCTTTCCGAGTGCTCCGGCGGCCATCTGCTGATTTGACCACACCCGGGCGGGGTGGCAAACCTCAATTGACGATCGTGAAGTTGGCCTTCGCCGCGATCGAGGAGTTGCCGGCCGAGTCCCGAGCGGTGAGCGAGGACTGGTAGGACCCCGGCGGCAGCGACTTACCGTTCAGCTTCCCGGAGAACCGGACCGAGTTTCTCCCCATCTGTCCGGCCACGTGCAGCTGCCCTTTGGGGACGAGTCGGGGGCATCTCGAAGCTCCCGGCTTGGCCTTGCCGGGCGCCACGCACTTCCTGCCCGACCGGCGACCCGAGACTTTGCGCGAGACCGTCACGGTGACCGTCGCCGCCTCGGAGAGCGAGAACTTCAGCGTCGTCCCCGGGGGGACGCGGAAGCTGGTCGGCGAGAACGCGGGTGCGCTGGAGAAGCGTGGCGCGACCTTGTCCGCTGTGCCACCGCCGGACCCTCCCGGGCTACCCGGCGCCGGGCCCGGGGAGGGACTGATGGTCGTCAGCGGGTCGGGCACAAGCCTGCCGATCAGGCCCATTTCCGTATCGGTGAACCAGATGTTCCCTTCGGGGCCGACGGTGATCCCGGACTGTCCCGTTTCCCCGCTCGGGACCGGGTATTCGTTCGTGACCAACCCGCCCGTCGTCATCCGGGCTATGCGTCCGGAGCCCGCTGCGGCGATCCAGAACGCGCCGTCGGGACCGAGCGTCAGGTCGTAGGGATGACTGCCCGGTGGCAGGACGAAGCGGGTTCGCGCGCCGGTAGGCGCGATTCGATCGATTGCATCGGCACCCCACATCGCCACCCATGCGTTGCCTTCCGGTCCGATCGCGATCCCCTGCGGATTCGAGCCGACCGGCAGGTCGACCGTCATCACACTCTGCAACGGCGCGCTTTTGGTGATCCAGATCTGATCGCTTTCGGAGAGCGAGGCCCAGAGCAGGTTGCCGGCCGAGGCTGCCATCGCCATCGGGCGACCGCCGGTTTCGGCGCCGACGCAGGTCCCTACCGGGACTTCGACGTGGTCGCTGTTCGCCAATTTGGGAGTGCAGATCGACTTGGCGTCTTTGTTGTGTTTGCCCCCGAAGCGGAGTTCGCCCGTCGGGGTGATGGCGATCGCGCTCGGGAAGAAGCTTTCGTCGTAGTTCAGAAACGTAGTCCCGTCGGGCCTTCGCGACCCGAAGCCCCCTCGTGACACCCAGGAGACCCAGCCACTCGGTGCTTTGACCAAGTCGAGCGGCACCTGACCGTCTGGGATCTGTGCAAGCAGTTCGCCGTTCGGCACCATCCGTCCGATGCCGCTGGGTTTTGCAGGCTGGGTCCACCAGAGGTTGCCGTCGGGCCCGGCGATGATCCGTTCCGGAAGCACGACATTCCCTGCGTCTGAAGCCGGGAACTCGGTGATCGTCGCCGCGCCGGCCGGGTCGGCGAGGGTCAATCCCAGCAGACACATAGCGACGCATGTCAATCTCCCCAGATTCACAGGGCGGCAGCCTAGCCGCTTTGCAAACCTCCGGGTGCCTGGATTCGCACGAGAGGGGAATCAGTTGACGGCGCGGTCGGACTCCTTGCTGTGCGCGGCGCGGTCCTCGTAGGCCGCCCGGGCGCTGTGGTCGACCTCGGTCATCAGCTTGTCGGTGCCCATCGCCCGGCCGATCCACTCGGCCACCGCGCGCGGCATCAGCGAGGTGCCGCGGATCAGGGCGCCGTTCGCCTTCGGCACGTAGACGTCGAATCTCGGCACTTCGAGGGCACCGACGATCGCGTCGGCGACGTCGGTCGCCTCCACCGGTTTCACCCATTTCTGGCCGACGCCCGCGGTCAGCTCGGTGTTGACCACGGTCGGCATCACGCAGGAGACCTCGATCGCGCGGCCGCGCAGCTCGGCCCGCACCGCCTCGGTGAGGCCGACCACCGCGTGCTTGGTGGCGGTGTAGGTGGCGATCCCGGGCGTCGAGATCTTGCCTGCCTGGGAGGCGATGTTCACGATGTGGCCGCTGTTGCGGGGCATCATCCGCGCCATCGCCAGCTGGGTGCCGTGGATCACGCCGATCAGGTTGATCTCGATCTGGCGGCGGAACGAGTCCTCGGGCTCCTCCACGAAGGGCGTCACCGGCATGATCCCGGCGTTGTTGATCACCACGTCGAGCGGGCCGAGCTGCCGCTCCGCCTCGTCGAGGAACGCCTCGAAGGACGCCCGGTCGGTGACGTCGAGGGGCAGCGCGATCGTGCCGCCGCCGAGCTCCGCCGCGGTCTGCTCGGCGAGCGCCAGGTCGACGTCGCCGATCGCCACCCGGCAGCCGCGCCGCACCAGCGCCTCCGCCGTCGCCTTGCCGATCCCCCGGGCACCCCCGGTGATCGCCGCCGCCTTGCCGCTCAAAGACCGCCGCTGCTTCGCCATCGTTCCTCCTCCCCGGTTATCCGACCGGCTTGTAGACGGTGACCACGGCCGCGCCGCCGAGGCCGATGTTGTGCTGGAGGGCGACCCGCGCTCCCTCCACCTGACGCTTGCCCGCCTCGCCGCGCAGCTGCCAGGTCAGTTCCGAGCACTGGGCGAGGCCGGTCGCCCCGAGCGGGTGCCCCTTCGAGATCAGCCCGCCCGACGGGTTGACCACCACCTGGCCGCCGAAGGTGGTCGCCTCCGCCTCGACCAGCTTGTGCGCCTCGCCCTCCGCGGCGAACCCGAGCGCTTCGTAGGTGATCAGCTCGTTGGCGCTGAAGCAGTCGTGGAGCTCGCAGACGTCGACCTCGTGGGCCGCCACTTCGGCCTCCTCGTAGGCCGCCCGCGCCGCCGTCCGCGACATCTCCGAGCCGACGATCGTCATGCAGTCGGCGCCCTCGTCGAAGGTCGAGGAGAGGTCGGTGACCATCGACTGCCCGGCGATCTCGATCGCCTTGCCCCAGAGGTCGTGCGAGTCGACGTAGCGCTCCGAGGCGACGATCGCGCAGGCGGCGCCGTCGGAGGTCGGCGAACACTGCAGCTTGGTCAGCGGGTCGTGGATCATCTTCGCCGCCTTGATGTCCTCGAGGCTGTACTCGTCCTGGAACTGGGCGTAGGGGTTGTTGACCGAGTGCTTGTGGTTCTTCCACCCGATCCAGGCGAAGTGATCCGGGGTCGAGCCGTACTTCTCCATGTGGTCGCGGCCCGCGTTGCCGAACATCTGCGGCGCCGGCGGTGAGGCCTCCGGGTCGCGGATCTCGAACATCCGCATCGCGTGTTTGTCGAGCGCGTTGGTGCGGTCGGTGTACTTCACCCCGAGGCTGCCCGGCTCCATCTTCTCGAAGCCGACCGCGAGCGCGCAGTCGACCAGGCCGCCCTTGACCGCCTGGCGGGCGAGGAAGAGCGCGCTCGAGCCGGTCGAGCAGTTGTTGTTCACGTTGACCACCGGGATCCCGGTCAGGCCGAGGCCGTAGAGGGCGCGCTGGCCGTAGGTCGAGTCGCCGTAGCAGTAGCCCGCGTAGGCCTGCTCGACGTCCTCGTAAGGGATGCCCGCGTCGGCCAGTGCCTTCTCCCCCGCCTCGACGGCCCAGTCCGGGTAGTCGCCCTCCTTGGTGCCGGGCTTCTCGAACTTGGTCATCCCGACCCCGATCACGAACGTACGGTTGCTCAACGCTTCTCCTCCCAAGATTGGCCGGCCGGCCAGTAAGTTAGCGAAGCGCCTCCGCCTTGTCAGGCCGGCGGCGGGATTCACCGGGGTCGGGATAGAGGCGGAAGGCGGCCCAGGCGATCAGGATCCCGACCGCGGTGCCGATCACGCGCTGGCCGGCGGCGTCCCAGCGGGCCTCGCCGAGGGTGTCGCTGAGCAGGACGACGTAGGTGGTGATCGCGGCGGTGAAGAGCGCGTACTGGACCGTGATCAGGCCGAAGGTGAGCCCTGCGGAGAGGCTGAGGACGATCACGATCGGAACCTCGGCGCCGTCGAAGGCGAACGCCATCCCGGTGGCGAGCGCCAGTCCGACCAGGGTGCCGACCGCGCGCAGGATCAGGCGGCGGTCGGTCTCGTCGCGTTCCGGGCGGAGGACGAAGAGGATCGTCAACGGGATCCAGTAGCCGTGCTCCTTCATCCCGGCGACCCGGTAGACGGCGACGCCGAGCGCCAGGGCGGTGCCGTAGCGGAGCGCGTGGCGGGCGACTTCGGATTCGAGGGTCCAGTTGGCGCGCAGGCGGGACTTCGTCCGGACCCAGTTCCAGCCGCTCTCGTTGTCGGAGTCGCGGTCGTAGACGAGCCAGACGATCGCCGCCCAGGCCGCCTGGAGGAGGCCGCCCGCGCCTCCATATAAGAGCGCCGGCAGGGCGTCGTGGGCGGGCAGGAAGAGGCCCTGGGAGATCATCAGCGCGACCGAGCAGGAGAAGCCGACGAAGGCGAGCCGCAGGGTGTCGGAGAAGCAGTAGCCCGCGGCGGCGGCCAGCAGGCCCATCGCCAGCACCGCCGCCGGGCCGAACTGGCTGCTGAGGACGCCGAGCGCCGCCGCGATCCCGACCAGCGGCGCCGCCCCGGCCTGCCAGAGGGCGCGCGGCCCGGCGGGGGCGTCCATCGCGGTGAACCCGCAGATCAGCGCGCCGGTGGCGATCGCCCCGCGCGAGGGCCAGTCGAAGTGGAACTCGAAGATCAGCGCCAGGGCGACCGGGACCGCGACGAGGGCGCCGCGGCGCAGCGCCGGGCCCGGCTCGGCGGGGCCGATCGCGAAGAGCGGCGAGGCACGCAGCCGCTGCACCTCGCCGGAGGCGTCGTAGAGGTGCGACGGGCGCTGGGCGGGCATCGCCGCGAAGTATCCTGGGGGGTCGTGATCCTTGCCGACATCACCGGCGACCCCGCGGCCGGGGTGGGCATCCTCGCGGCGCTCGTGGCGGGGATCGTCTCCTTCCTCTCCCCCTGCGTGCTGCCCTTGGTGCCGGGCTATCTCTCGGCGGTCACCGGGGTCTCGGCGAACGAGCTCGAGGACGCCGACTGGCGCCGCGTGGTCGGGCCGAGCCTGATCTTCGTCGGCAGCTTCTCGGCGATCTTCATCCTGCTCGGACTCACCGCCACCGGGCTCGGCTCCTTCCTCTCCTCGAACAAGCCGCTGCTCACCCAGATCTCGGGGTGGCTGATCATCGCGATGGGCGTCCTCTTCGTCGGCTCCCTCTTCATCACCCGGCTGAACAAGGAGTGGCACGTCGACGCGCTGCTCGCGCGGGCGGGCAAAGGCGGGCCGATCGTCGCCGGGGCGGCGTTCGCGATCGCCTGGACGCCCTGCATCGGCCCGACGCTGGGGGCGATCCTCTCCGCCGCGGCGGCCTCCGGCTCGGCCGGGCGCGGGGCCTTCCTCCTCGCCGTCTACTCGGCGGGCCTGGCGATCCCCTTCCTGGCGACCGCGCTCGCCTTCTCCCGGATGACCACCGCCTTCGCCGTGGTGAAGCGCCACTACCAGGCGATCGTCGCCGTCGGCGGGCTGATCCTGATCGTGATGGGGATCCTGATCGTGACCGGGGAATTCAAACAGCTGAACATCGAAGCCCAGAACTGGCTGTCGAACCTAGGGCTCGACTTCTGGAACCAGGTCTGAGCGAACGCCTGGTCGGCGCATCCAGCGACGGAAGGGAGCGGTGCGAGCGCACAGCGCGAGTTCCTCGGTCGCTCACGTGCAGAGCACGCCTCGCTCCCTGCGTCCTTGACCTGCTTGACCAGTCGTCCGCTCAGTTTTGGACGGGGGCAACCGTCTCGAGCTCTCGGCCGACTGCCTCGGTGATCTCGAGGCCGTCGCCGTCGAGGTCCCGGGAGCAGACGATGCGGAAGCGGCCGGTGCCGATCTCGGCGTCCGGGACGACCGGGAGGCCGCGGATGTGGTCCCAGCCGAGGCGTTCGACCTCGAACGGGTTCATCCGCACCTCGGCCGCCGGGAACGGACAGCTGGAATTGTGCTGATCGATCGCTTTCGAGATCGCCTCGAGATTCTTGGCCTCCGCAGACATGCTCACAGGATAGGGAGCCCGCGCCAGCTGCCCTCCGCCGCCTCGATCGCGAAGCGCCCGAACCAGGATTCCGGGAACCAGGCGCCGTCGCGCTGCGCTTTCACCGCCCGCTGGTGGACGCCGGGCGCGTAGGCGAAGGCGGTGGCGGCGGCGGTGTCGCGCCAGATCGAGACGGTGCCGCTGTCGAGGCGGGCCGGATCGTCGACGAAGCCGTCCGACCAGAGGCGGCCCCCGGCGCGGCGGAGCTCCCGGACGACGCCGCGGTCGGTGACCAGGAAGCGGCTCAGCTTGGCGACCCGGGTGCGCGAGTGGGTGAGCAGGACCACCGGGCCGGGCGCGGGCTCGGAGCGCTCCCCGGCGAGCGGGTCCGCGCCTCCCCAGGCGCCGAACGCCTGCACCGGCCGCAGGGTCAGGGCGAGGCGCTCGCGGGCGCGGTCCCAGCGGCGCAGCGGGCCCGCGCGGAAGCGTTGCAGCGCCACCTCGTCTGGCCATAGGGCGAACCAGTAGGCGAGCGTCATCCGCGGCAGCGGCAGCGGCATCGTCTCCAGGCGCATCGGCAGCAGCAGGCGGGAGAAGCTCGCCTCGCTCCGCCGTCCCGCCCGGCGCAGCGCCAACGCCTCCCGCTCCGCGACCCCGAACGGGAATCGGGCGAGATCGAGGGAGGCGATCACGGCGGGGACGCTAGAGGACCGGAGCGGGTCCTGCCGAAAACCCCGCCTGCGAGCCCGAGCCGCCCCGAGGGCTTCTCGGGCGGGTTTTCGCGAAGACGATCCGGTCACCCTGGCGATCTGCGCGCTGACCGCGGTCTACTACTCGCTGCCGATTGCCACCCGCGGCGCCCGCTTCCAGTCGGACGCCAACATCGCGTAGAGCGCGGCGTCCTCGTAGCGGCCACGGACCAGCTTCGCCTCCCGCAGCACGCCCTCCTCGGTGAAGCCGAGGCGCTCCGGGATCGCCCGGCTGCGGTGGTTGTCGACTACCGCTTCAATCACCACCCGGTGCAGCGCCCAGACCTCGAAGACGTGGTCGAGGAGTGTCGTGACGGTGGCGGTCATCAGCCCGCTGCCCTGGGCGTCCTCGGTGAGCCAGTAGCCGATCGAGGTCGAGTGGTTCAGCCGGTCGATCGCGTGGAAGCCCGCCCCGCCGACGATCTCCCCGCCGACCACGATCGCCCCCTCGAACCCGTCTTCGGCGGCCAGCTGGGCCTGCGTGCGGGCGACGTAGTCGACCGAGTCCTGGTGCCCGTATGTGGCCGCCCAGGGGAGCCAGCGGGAGAGGTGTGGCCGGTTCGCCGCGACCACCGCGGTGAGCTCGGCGGCATCGTCCTCGGTGTAGGGACGGAGCACGGCACCGTCCCTGATCGCCAGCGGCTTCATCGATCGATTCTGGCCGATCGGGCGGCCAGGGCCTGAAAAGGGACGGCAAAAGGGACGCGGCCCTCTCGGATGCGGTCCGGGCAGGCTGTGACCGCATCCGAGAGGGCCGGGTCTCGGGGGAGGCGAGGGTACGGGGCCCGGGCGTGAAGCGAAACTCGGTCTATGACCGACTAACCCTCCACGCCCGCCCCGAGGGCGGGAGGTCCGTGACGAAGGCGCCGGGAACGTCGCCCTGGCGTGCGGGAGATGCCGGGAACGTGACGACGATTCGCGGGAGACGTCACCTTTCGCGGGGTTCCTCCACGTTTACAGACTCGTGACCACGGTTTGACCCTCCTATAGGGGGGGTCAACTCACGCAGCGCGGATCGGCCCCTTCAAAGGGTCGACGAACCCGCACGCCGAGGTGACGTTCCCGGCGCCTCTCCCCAATGAAACGCGACGTTCCCGGCGGAATGCGCCCGTCTCCCCCCGCTCCCCCGAAAGCTCCCCCGTCCTGGGCGTCTCGGAGGCGGCCACAGCCTGCCCGGGTCGCCTCCGAGACGCCCAGGACGGCCCGACCCCGGCCGCGAGGGCCGCGAATCACGCCGACCCGGCCGCAAGGCCCGCGAATCACGCCGTCCTGCCCATGAGCCTTCCGAACCTTCACCCTCGCTCAGCTGCCGAACCTCTCGGCGAGCGAGGTCTCGATGTCCTCGTTTGCCGCCGCGGCCATCGCGATCGGGAACGAGAGGAAGCCGTGCGGGGACTCGGGGTAGACGCGCAGGTCGACCTCGCCGCCCGTGGCCGCCAGCCGTCCCGCCATCGCCAGGCTGTCCTCGAGCAGGATGTCCTTCGTGCCGACCACCAGCAGGGCCGGCGGCAGGCCGCGGAGGTCGCCGAAGATCGGCGAGATGTCGGGATCGGTGCGGTCGGCGACCGCGCCCGCGTAGAGGTCGATGAAGGGCTCGTCGCCGTAGAGGCGCCCGCCGGGGGTCTGGCCGCTGAGGTCGAAGGCGCCGTAGTGGAGGACGGCGGCCGCGAACGGCTCGACCAGGCCCTTGTCGCGCAGGCGCAGCAGCGTCGTCATCGTCAGGTTGGCGCCCGCCGAGCCGCCGCCGATCGCCAGGCGCGAGGTGCCGAACCGCCCCTCCGCCTGCTCGAGGACCCAGAGCGCCGCGGTCTCGCAGTCGTCGGGAGCGGCGGGCCAGGGGTGCTCCGGCGCCAACCGATAGTCGACGCTGACCACCGCGACCTGAGCCGCGTCGGCGGTGCTCCGATTGCGGTAGTCGCTGCGCGCCGCCCGGCTCATGTAGAAGCCGCCGCCGTGAATCTCGATGTAGACGCCGCGCGGGTCCCCGCCCTGTGGCATCGTCACCCGGACCGGAACCTGCCGCCCGCCCGCCTCGGCGACCGTTTCCTCAGCCGGCGGGCCGTCCGGCGTCGGCCGCTCCGAGAGCCCGGCCCGGTGCGCCTCGAGCCCTTCGGGCGTCCGCGGATCGACCTCCGCCTGCTCCCCGGCCCGCAGTTCCGCCGCGGCGTTGAACCGCCGCGCCTCCTCGACGAACCCCTCCAGCCGTCCGTCGATCAACCGTTCGAGCCCGACCTCCATCAGGAATTCCGCGCCCCGACCGACCAGCAGCAGGCGGTGAAGCGGACCTGATCGCCGTCGACGAAGGGCTCATATGCGGGACGAACCGCCTCCAGCACCGCGGCGCGGGTGCGGTCGTCGGCGTCACGCAGCGCCTGGCCGATCGGCCCGATCCGTGCCAGGTAGCGGAGCAGATCCGCCTCGGGAAAGGCGCATCGGACGTCGACCGGCTCGACCTCGATCGCATCCCAGCCGCCGAGGGCGAGGGCATCGCCGACGGACCCCGGCGCGGCGAACGCGAACGGGCCCGGTGCGCCCGGTTGCCGCGGCGGCATCTCCGGAAGCAGATGCGCCGCCGTCTGCGCCCCGACCGTCATGAAGGGGTTCTCCTCGGGCGCGCGCCAGACGAAGAAGCGCAACCCGCCCCCGGCCTCGACCGCGTGGCGCAACCGGGCGAAAGCCGCCCCGGGGTCGGCGAAGAACATCACCCCGAACCGGGAGACCAGCAGATCGAACTCCCCCTCCGCGAACCGATGGTCGCCGGCATCGGCGAGAAGGAACCGGGGCGAGGGATCCAGGCCGGCGGCGCGCGCCCGGGCGGCCTCGATCAGCCCTGCCGAGATGTCGACGCCGGTACAGGTTGCGCCCGCGCCGAGCCGGCGGGCGACCGCGATCGTCGTCGCGCCCGCTCCGCAGCCGACGTCGAGGACGCGCCGGGCGCCGCGCTCGGCCGCCGTCTCGGCGAGCATCTCCTCGAGGCGGACGAACATCCGGTCGAGCACCGGATGCATCTCGACCCAGGCGTCGCCGCCCGCGCCGTTCCAGAAATCGGACTGATCGCGGTCGGTCAAATCGCGCCTCCCTCCGTTGTCCCTCCCAGGTTCAAGGTCAGCGAAGCTATCACCCGAACGCGTGTTCGCTCCCGCCGCCGATCCCGGTAACTTCCAGATGTGTCGATCGCGGGTTGGAAGCGCACGATTGCGCACCTGGATATGGACGCCTTCTACGCGTCTGTCGAGCTGGGCAGGCATCCGGAGCTGAAAGGGAAGCCGGTGGTCGTCTGCGGCTCGGGGCCGCGGGCGGTGGTGACGACCGCCAGTTATGAGGCGCGGAAGCTGGGCGGGATCCACTCGGCGATGCCCGCGGCGGTGGCGCGGCGGCGGCTGCCGGACGCGATTTACCTGCCGCCTGACTTCCCCGCCTACCGGGAGGCGTCGGCGGTGGTCATGGAAGTACTGCGGGCGAACGCGGAGGTGGTCGAGGTGGTCGGGCTCGACGAGGCCTATCTGGACCTGACCGGGATCTTCTCGCCGAAGGCGACGATGCGGCGGATCAAGGCGGAGATCAGGGAGCACACCGGACTGACCTGCTCGGTCGGGATTGCCGAGAGCCGGATGCTGGCGAAGATGACCAGCGAGCTGGGCAAGCCGAACGGGCTCGTGGTCGTCTCCCGCGAGGACGCGCTGGCGCGGTTCGGGGCGGGGCCGCCGGGAGTCGTGCCGGGGATCGGGCCGAAGACGGTCGAACGGCTGGAGAAGCTCGGGATCACGACGCTGACGCAGCTCGGAGAATGCGAGCGGGGCGACCTCGAAGAGCGGTTCGGTCCGCGCTCCGGCGCCTGGCTGCACGCGCGCGGCAACCTTCGCGATGAGACGCCGATCAGCGTCACCCGGGAGACGAAATCGCAATCGGTGGAGACGACGTTCGACGTCGACGTGGGTGACCTCGCGGCGCTCGAGCGGACGCTGCAGGAGCAGACCGAGGAGCTCTGCCGGCGGTTGCGCAAGAAGGACCTCGAGGGGCGCTCGATCGGGATCAAGGTGCGGCTCGACGACTGGACCAACGTGACCCGGTCCCAGTCGGTGGAGACACCGACGAACGACCCGGAGGTCGTCTGGCCGATCGCCCTCGACCTCCTGCGGGCCTACGACCCGCCGCGGCCGGTCCGCCTGCTCGGCGTCCGCCTCGCCTCCTTCGGGGACGAGGCCGACGCTGCCGCCGAGGAGGACGAGCCGCAGCTCCGACTCGCCCTCCCCGGCTGACGGGGCTAGTGGTTGGACATCACGTAGCCGACGCCCGGGAAGCCGAGCGCGTCCTTCGTCGCTTCAGTGAGGTCGTACTCGCGACCGGCGACGTAGGGACCGCGGTCGATCACCGGCACCGTGATCGAGCGGCCGTGGTAGCGCAGCTTCACCTTGGTTCTGCAGGGCAGCGTCTTGTTGGCGACGCCGAGGGTCCCCGGCTCCAGGGTGCCGCCGCAGGCGACGCCGTTGCCATAGAGGCCGGGCCCGTAGTAGCTGGCGCCGGCGAGGCGGTAGGACGTCAGGTGACGGACGGCGCTGTGGGAGCTCCGCGTCCGCTTGCCGTGCGCGTTGTAGGCGGTGACGTCGTAGTTGCCGATGTCGCCCGCGTCCAACTTCACCCGGAAGGTGCCGTTGGGCTTCGTGCGCAGGGCGAGGACTTCCTGGTCGGGGCCGCTGACGACGACCTTGACCTGGTGGGCGCCGCTCGGGCGCACCTTGCCGCGCAGGGTCACGTCGGCACCGGTCAGGACGGAATGCCCGGAGAGGTGCAACGCGACGTGTGACTTGACCCGCTTGGGCGCCTGGTGGTGATGCCGGTGGTGCACCTTCTGGTCGGGGTGCTGCTGGGCGACCGCCGGCGTCGCGCCGATCGACAACGCCAGGGCGGCGCCGATCACGGGCAGGATGGATCGCATCGTGTATCTCACTCGCTTTCTGCCTGCCTACGGGGTTAGCTGACGGGCTCGCGGACCCCGGCATCGGCCGGCGCCGTTACGAGGCCGGATGGCCCCGATTCGCCCCAGGCGCCGCGGCAAGGATGGGTGCCGCGGCATTTGGTTCCCCCGCTCCCCGTCGCGCTGTGGCGAGGGGACTCGGCAGATGGGTTCTTTCCTTTGGAGGTGGAACACGGTAGGCGGTGATGGGTCGCGCTCGTGTGAGCAGGCGCACACGCGTGACTAACCGCACGGAAACGTGCAAAAGCCCATAAATGGCGCTGCAAAGCCAAAGAAATGCCCTCACACGGGCTGAACGCGTATGCGAAGATGACTGCGTGGGCAACAGCGACCGGCTATCCGGGCTCGATGCGTCCTTCCTCCATATGGAGCGGGAGGGCGCCCACATGCACGTCGCCTCGACGATCATCTTCGAGGGGCCGCCCCCCACGCACGAGGAATTCCGCGACCACATCGCCTCGCGGCTGCACCTGGTGCCGCGCTTCCGCCAGAGGCTGCGCAGCGTGCCGTTCGGGCAGGGCCGGCCGGTCTGGGTCGACGACCCGCACCTGAACCTCGACTACCACGTGCGCCAGACCGCACTGCCGGCGCCGGGCTCCGACGAGCAGCTGCGCAACCTCGCGGCGCGGATCTTCTCCCAGCAGCTCGACCGCTCGAAGCCCCTCTGGGAGCTGTGGCTGGTCGAGGGCATGGCCGACGGCCGCTTCGCCGTGGTCGGCAAGAGCCACCACGCCCTGGTCGACGGTGTCTCCGGGGTCGACATCACCACGGTGCTCTACGACCTCGACCGCGAACCGAAAGGGCCGCCCTCCACCCCGCCCCCGTGGCTCGCCCGGCCCGAACCGACCGACGGCAAGCTCCTCGGCGACGCGCTGAAGGAGCGCCTGACCAGCCCGAAGGAGATCGTCCGCGGCTTCCGCGCGGCGCTGCGCGGGCCGCGCCAGGTGATCCGCGGGGCCGCCGCGACGGCGAAGATGGCAGCGGCCGGGCTGCGCGCCCCCTCCACCCCCTTCAACGTCGACATCGGCCCGCACCGGCGCTTCCAGATGACCCAGGCCGACCTGGCCGACCTGAAGCGGGTCAAGGACGCCCACGGCGGCACCGTCAACGACGTGATCCTCTCGATCGTCTCCGGCGCGATCGGCCGCTACCTGCGCGCCCGCGGTCACGACACCGAGGACCTCGAGATGCGGGCGATGGTCCCGGTCTCGATCCGCGAGGCGGAAGAGCACGGCGCGCTCGGCAACCGGATCACGGCGATGATGGCGCCGCTGCCGGCGTGGTGCGAGGACCCGGTCGAGCGCCTCCACATCGTCACCGAGGAGATGGGCGACCTGAAGGCCTCCGGTCAGGCGGTCGGCGCCGAAATCCTCACCAAGCTGACCGACTTCGCGCCGACCACGATCGTCTCCCAGGCGGCGCGGCTGCAGCCCGCCCAGCGCTTCTTCAACCTCGTCGTCACCAACGTGCCGGGTCCCCAGTTCCCGCTCTACGTGCTGGGACGGCAGATGGAGTCGATCTTCCCGATGGTGCCGCTGGCGCAGAAGCAGGCGCTCTGCATCGGGATCATGTCCTACAACGGCCAGGTCAACTTCGGCCTGATCGGGGACTACGACGCGATGGCCGACCTCGACAGCTTCGCCCTCGACCTTGAGGAGGCCACCGCCGAGGCGATCGCCTCCGCCCCGCCCGCGGTCAAGCCGCCGAAACTGCGCGCGGCCTCGGGCAACGGCGCCTCCGCGTCCAGCGCGCGCTCGGCGGGCTGAGGCGAGGGTTCCGGCCCGCGTGGCCGGGGACGGGCGGTGCTTCGTGCCTCTGCGGCCGGGGACGGGGGCCCCGGGCGTCTCGGAGGCGGCCCGGGCAGGCTGTGGCCGCCTCCGAGACGCCCGGGTGCGGAGGATCTGCGGGGGTCCGTGCGAGGTGCGGGGTCGGGAGCCCTGCGCGGTTCCTTTTCCGGCCATACGGCGGATTACGAACCGCGCAGGCACCAGACCCCGGGGACGTGACGTTCCTTCGGGGAACCGCGCGCCCCGTCGCGGTCGCAA
>MKSH01000028.1:32457-32878 GCA_001898095.1 Solirubrobacterales bacterium 70-9
CGGGCCGCGCGCACCTCGCGGCGTTCCAGGCATCTCCCGCGCCTCTTCCCGACCCCTTGCGCCCGTCTCCTCGGCGAGACCCGCACGGAACCCGCGCCCTCGCCCTCCCCCCGCGACCCGGCCCTCTCGGAGGCGGCCTCAGCCTGCCCGGGCCGCCTCCGAGAGGGCCGGGTCCCTTACCGTCCCTTCCGTACCTCCCGTCCCTACCGCACGATGCGGCCGCTGATCTCGAACGGGACTTGGTCGGTCAGGTAACGCCAGTCGAGGTGACGGGCGCTGTAGCCGGCGGCGCTCGTGTCGGCGTTGACGACCACGGCGGTGATCCGCTGGAAGCGGCCGGGGTCGGGGAGGGTGACGCTCAGCTGTCCCCCGGCTTCCGCGTAGTCGACCGACTTCACCGTGCGGCCGTGCTTTTCGGAGC
>MKSH01000029.1:0-2188 GCA_001898095.1 Solirubrobacterales bacterium 70-9
GATCAGCCTCGGCCTGATCAACTTCAACGCGCTGATCAACAGCACCTTCGGCAGCCTCGTGTCCACCGCCGCGCCGGCTGCGATCGACAAAGCCTTCCGCCTCTACCAGCTGCCGCAGGGGATCTTCTCGGTGGCGATCGCGACCGTCCTCTTCCCGACCATCGCCCGCTTCGCCAACAACCAGGAATTCGACAACCTGCGGGCGACGCTGGCCAACGGGATGCGGCAGATCCTCTTCGTCCTGGTGCCGGCGACCGCGGCGATCCTCGCTCTCTCGGATCCGATCATCCGCCTCGTCTATCAGCGCGGAGAATTCAACCCGCAGGACACGCAGATAGTCGGCACCGCGCTCTTCTGGTTCGCCTTCTCGCTGCCCACTAACGGCGTCTACCTGCTGCAGACGCGCACCTTCTTCAGCCTGCAGAAACCGTGGCAGGCGACGGCGCTGGCGGTGATCGACCTGGTCGTCTCGGCGGCCGCCGCGGCGGCGCTCTACAAGCCGTTCGGGGTCGGCGGGATCGTCGCCGGGACGGGGATCGGGACCAGCGCCGCCGTCTTTGCCCAGGCCTACATCCTGCGCCGCAAGTTCCACGGCCTGGAGCTCGGACGGCTGCTCTCGACCACGATCCGGATCTCGATCGCCTCGCTCGCCCTCGCCGCCGTCAGCTGGGTGGTCTGGGACGTCCTCGACAACGCCCTCGGACGCAGCCTTCCGGCGCAGATCATCTCGCTCGGCACCGGCCTGACCGCGGGCGGCGTCGCCTACTTCGGGGTGGCCTGGATGCTGCGGATCGCCGAGCTCGAGCAGATCCTCCGCCTGCTGCGCCGGCGCCGCGCCTAGATGCTCGGGCCGGGTCGATACCTGCTGGGCGCGGCCGAGCTGATCTGGCTCGTCGGCTTCGCCTGGCTGGGCGCGGCGCGCGTGCGGCGGCGGCTGCTGCCGGAGCTCGGCGGCGAGGCGGGATTCCTCGCCTCGGCGGTAGCCGCGATCGCCCTCCTGATCTGGGTGGCGGAGATCCTCGGGACGGTGTCGGCGTTCAAGCCCGTCCCGTACCTGGTCGCCGTCGCGGTAGTGGGGCTGGGGCTGAGGTGCGTGGTCGGGGAGGGACCCGAGTCGGAGGCGGAGTCGTCGCCTCGACTTCGCCGTCCGTCGTTGCTCGCCACCGTCATCTCGCTGCTGATCGCCGGCATCGCCATCGGCCACTTCGTCAGCGGCGTGAAGCTGCGGCTCGGCACCGGCATGACCGGCTTCGACTCGACCTGGTACCACGGTCCCTTCGCCGCCGGCTTCTTCCAGTCCGGCAACACGATCGACCTCCATTTCATCGCCCCTCAGTTCCTCGCCTGGTTCTATCCGGCGAACAGCGAAGTCGTCCACGCGATCGGGATGCTCGCCTTCTCCCGGGACCTGATGTCGCCGCTGCTGAACCTCGGCTGGCTGGTCGGCTGCCTGCTCGCCAGCTGGTGCATCGGTCGCCCGTTCGGGGTCGCGCCGTGGTCGCTGGCGCTGGGGGCGATCGCGCTCAGCGTCCCGGCGCTGGCCGACCAGGCCGGGGAGGCGCGGAACGACATCGTCGGGATCTTCTTCCTGTTGAGCGCGGTGGCGCTTGCACTGAATGCGGCGACGTCCACCAAAGATGAGGGGCGCGGCAGGGGTCTGTCGACGGGCGCGCTGCTCTGCGCCGGACTGACGGCCGGGCTGGCGGCCGGGACGAAGCTGAACTTCCTCCTGCCGGCGGCCGTGCTCGTGGTCGGCCTGGTCGTGCCGGCGCCGCGGGGGAGACGGTGGTTCACGTTGCTCTGCGCCGGGGGGATGGCTCTGGCGGGCGGCGGCTACTGGTACCTGCGGAACTTGATCCAGAGCGGCAACCCGCTGCCCTGGATCCATCACCTGGGCCCGATCGACCTGCCCGCGCCGGAACAGGCACTCGGCGGCCGCGAAGCCCACAGCGTCATCTCCTACCTGACCGACGGCTCGGTCTGGTCCGACTGGTTCCTCCCCGGCCTCCACGGCGGCCTCTGGATCCTCTGGCCACTCCTTTGCGCCCTCGCCCTCGCCGGCCTCCTCCTCGCCCTCGCCCAGGTCCGAGGTTGGTGGGCCGAAAAGCGCTCTATATCAGCGCTTTCCGGCCCGTCAACGGGGGTGGCGGGAGCGCTTTGGGTCGTGGGGGCGGTGGGGCTCGCGGCG
>MKSH01000029.1:2333-5609 GCA_001898095.1 Solirubrobacterales bacterium 70-9
TCCGCATCTAGCGCTGCCTGACGGGGGTGAACGCGGACACGGGGACTGGGAAGATCGACTTCCGCGCGGTTGGGTGGCTGGGATCGTGGTCGGGGCCGTGCTCCTCGTCGCCGCGGTCGGATATCCGGTCCAGCGCCACTACCTGCACGATCGGTACCGCGACCCGAGCTTCACCACGCCGGGGCTCGATGCCGCCTTCGCCTGGGCCAGGGACATCGACGGCGCCCGGATCGGCACGACGAGCACGCGGCAGTACCCGCTGTTCGGCACCGACCTCTCCAACCGGGTCGCCTACCTCGGGGTCGACCGGCCCCACGGTGGCTTCGAGGAGGCGCCGAACTGCCGTGTCTTCCGCCGCCTGGTGAACGAAGGCGAATACGACTACGTCGTCGCCACCCGCGACCGGATCGAAGCCGGCAAGCCGCCGTTTCCACCGCAGGCGAAGTGGCTCGAAGGCCCGCAGGCCGAAGTGGTGCTGCGCAAGGAGCCGACGGTCGTCTTCCGGATCACCGGGCGGCTCGACCCGAACGCCTGTCCCTGATCCCCTCCGGGCGCCCGGGGGCGGCGCTGTTCATACTCGGGGGCTCGCGCATGGACAAGATTCGCAACTTCTCGATCATCGCCCACATCGACCACGGCAAGTCGACGCTCGCCGACCGGATCCTCGAGCTCACCGGCGCCGTCGATCCGAAAAAAATGCAGGCGCAGCTGCTCGACTCGATGGACCTCGAGCGCGAGCGCGGGATCACGATCAAGGCCCAGGCCGTGCGCGTGGAGTACAAGGCCGAGGACGGCGAGACCTACCACCTGCACCTGATCGACACGCCCGGTCACGTCGACTTCTCCTACGAGGTCTCACGGAGCCTGGCGGCGTGCGAGGGCGCGCTGCTGGTCGTTGATGCCGCCCAGGGCGTCGAGGCGCAGACCGTCGCCAACACCTACCTGGCGATCGAGAACGGGCTCGAGCTGATCCCGGTGATCAACAAGGTCGACCTCCCCGGCGCCGAGCCGGAGCGGGTCGCCCAGGAGATCGCCGACCTGCTCGGGACCGATCCCGAGGATGCGCTCTGGATCTCGGCCAAGACCGGCAAAGGCGTGCCCGCGGTGCTGGAGGCGATCGTCGCCCGCATCCCACCGCCCGAGGGCAATGTCGACGCCCCCGCCCGGGCGCTGATCTTCGACTCCGAGTTTGACCAGTACCGCGGCGTGATCGCCTACGTGCGGATGTTCGACGGCCGCTTCCGCAAGAACGAGCGGATCCTCGCGATGCAGAACCAGACCCGTGCCGACATCGACGACCTCGGCTTCTTCCGCCCGGCGATGACCGCGGTGACCGACGTCGGGGCGGGGGACGTCGGCTACCTGATCACCGGGATCAAGGACGTCACGATGCTGCGCGTCGGCGACACCCTGACCGGCGACGCGAATCCCGCCACCGAGGCGCTGGAGGGCTACCGCGAGGTCCGCCCGATGGTGTTCTGCGGGCTCTTCCCGATCGACACCGACCGCTTCGAAGACCTCCGCGACGCGCTGGAGAAGCTCTCCCTGAACGACGCCGCGCTCTCCTGGGAGCCGGAGACTTCGGAGGCGCTCGGCTTCGGCTTCCGGGTCGGCTTCCTCGGCCTCCTCCACATGGAGATCGTGCGCGAGCGCCTCGAGCGCGAGTACGGCCTCGACCTGCTGGCGACGACGCCGAACGTGCGCTACGTCGTCCACCTCACCGACGGCACCGAACGCGAGGTCCACAGCCCCACCGACCTCCCCGACCCGGGCCGCATTGAGAGGATCGAAGAGCCCTACATCCGCGCCACGATCATCTGCCCGAAAGAGCAGGTGGGCCCGGTGATGGAGCTCTGTCAGGGCCGCCGCGGCGCCCACGTCGACATGAACTTCCTCAGCCCGGAGCGGGTGCAGATCCGCTACGACATGCCGCTCGGCGAGATCGTCCTCGACTTCTTCGACCTGCTGAAGAGCAGCACCCGCGGATACGCCTCGCTCGACTACGAACCGATCGGCAACGAGGCCTCCGACCTGGTCAAGGTGGACATCCTGCTCGCCGGCGACAAGGTCGACGCGCTCTCGATCATCGTCCACCGCGAATTCGCCTACGACCAGGGCAAGCGCCTCGTCGCGCGGCTGCGCAAGACGATCCCCCGCCAGCTCTTCGACGTCCCCGTGCAGGCGGCGATCGGATCGAACATCCTCGCGCGCGAGACCGTCAAGGCCCTGCGCAAGGACGTCACGGCAAAGCTCTACGGCGGTGACGTCACCCGCAAGAACAAGCTGCTGAAGAAGCAGAAAGCGGGCAAGAAACGGATGAAGGCGGTGGGACGCGTGGAAGTCCCACAAGAGGCCTTCCTCGCCGTGCTCGAGATCGACTGACCCGCCCCGCGTTCGCACTTTCCCGTACAGAGGACGGGAAAGTGCGAACGCACCGGCTGGCCGGCTGGCCAGTTTCCGCCTGACCCGATAGGTTCCGCGCCATGGCGATCAAGACCGATGCGGTCGGTAAGTCGTGGCCGTCGACGACCTACCAGGTGAGCCGCGAGAAGATCAAGGAGTACGCGACGGTGCTCGGGATCGAGAACCCGGTCCACTACGACGTCGGCGCCGCCCGCGAGGCCGGCTTCCGCGACGTCGTCGCCCCGCCGATGTTCGCGGTCGTCTACGCGATGCCCTCGCTGGGCCCGGCGATGTTCGATCCCGAGGTGGGGATCAACTTCGCCCGTCTCGTGCACGGCGGCCAGACCTTCGAGTGGGACGAGCCGGCCTGCTCGGGCGACGAGATCACCACCACGGCGACGCTGGTCTCGGCGACGGAGAAACTCGACAACGGGTTCTACGTCTTCGAGACCACCTCCGTGAACGGGGCCGGCGCCGAGGTCGTGCGCGGCACCTGGACCAACATCGTCAGGGGAGGTTGAGATGACCGACTTGAAAGCGGGCGACGCGGTCCCCGAGCTGAAGGTGACCCCGGACAAGTACCTCACGAATAGATACGCCGGTGCATCGGGCGACTGGAATCCAATCCACATCGATGCGGATTTCGCGAAATCCGTAGGGCTTCCGAGCAACATCCTCCACGGTCTCTACTCGATGGGCCTGGTCGCGAAAGCGGCGGCCCAGGGCCTCGCCCACGGCGATCCGCGGGCGCTGAAAAAGCTGACCGTCCAGTTCCGCGGCATGGGAATGCCCGAGCAGGAGGTTGTGGTCACCGGGACCGTCAAGGAGGTCGACGGTGATCGGGTCGTGGTCGATCTGGAGGCGGCTCAGGGC
>MKSH01000029.1:5648-19523 GCA_001898095.1 Solirubrobacterales bacterium 70-9
TGTGGGCGCGTGCTGGAGGCTCGCTTCGCGGGCTGCGGGGGCTCGGGGGCGGCGCCTCCTAAGCTTTAGGGGTGCTGACCGAGCGCCAAGAACTGATCTTGCGGCTGGTGGTCGACGCTTATCTCGCGTCGGCGCGGCCGGTGCCGTCGAAAGAGGTGGCGGAGATGCCGGGGGTCGATTGGGGGCCCTCGACGGTCCGGGCTGAGTTGGCGCTGCTCGAGGCGGAGGGGTATCTGACCCATCCGCATACGTCGGCCGGCCGGGTCCCCACCGACTCCGGCTATCGACGTTATGTAGACCTGCTGCTGGAATCGGGGCAGGGGCCCGGGGACACGCGGGTCGAGCTGGAGCTGTCGCGCCTGCGCCGCGAGGTCGACGAGGCGATGCGCGAGACGACCGCGGCGCTCGCCCGGGTCACGGACCTCGTCGCGATGGCCACGGCGCCGCATCTCGGTGCGGCGACGACGATCCACCGGGTCGAGGTCCTGCGCCTGCAGTCGAACCGCGTCGTCGTGATCGTGATCGCCTCGACCGGCGACGTCGCCCGCCGCGTCTTCGACTTCGAGACCACCGTCGACACCGGCCTGGTCGAGTGGGCTTCCAGCTACCTCAACGAGCGGCTCACGGGGCTCGGGATCGGTGCCCGGATGATCGCCACGCGGCTGGCCGACCCGGAGCTCGGCCCGCTCGAGGCGCGCTTCGTCTCCCGCCTGGCGCCCGCCTTCACCGGACTCGAACCCGAGGACGGCGGCGACCTCTACGTCGACGGCGCCGCCCGGCTCCTCGGCGAAGCCCACATCGACGACCTGCCGCGCGCCGACGAACTGATGCAGGCGCTGGAGCGCCGCGCCGACGTCCTGCAGATGCTGCGCTCCTCGCTCGCCGAGCGCTCCGTCTTCCTCTGGATCGGCGACGAGAACCCGCAGCCGACCCTGCGCTCGGCAAGCGTCGTCGGCGCCAACTACGGTCTCGGCCATCGCAACCTCGGCGCGGTCGGCGTGGTCGGCCCGCGGCGGATGGACTACGCGACCGCGATCGCCTCCGTCCGGGTGGCCGCCCGTGAGCTTTCCCGTTACTTCGAGACCGTCTACGACGACTAGCCAGCAGCCCCTCACACCCGCAAGACCAACTTATGGCACGTGACTACTACGACGTTCTGGGCGTCTCCCGTGACGCCTCGGATGCGGAAATCAAGAAAGCCTTTCGCGGCCTCGCCCGCGAACTTCATCCCGACGTGACCGGGCACGACCCCGAGGCCGAAGCCCGCTTCAAGGAGGCGGCCGAGGCCTACGAGGTGCTCTCCGACGCCGACCGTCGCAGCACCTACGATCAGTACGGTGCCGAGGGCCTGCGCTCCGGCGGCTTCGACCCGGGCGCGGGATTCGGCTCCTTCGACGACATCTTCTCCTCGCTCTTCGGTCAGGCCTTCGGCGGCGGGTTCGGCGGCGGCGGGCCGGCGCCCGGCGGCGACCTCCTGGTGCAGACCGAACTGACCCTCGACGAGGTGTCGACCGGGGTCGAGCGTGAGGTCTCCTTCCAGGCGGTGGTCGTCTGCTCCCACTGTCACGGCAACGGCGCCGAGCCGGGGACGCCGATCGAGACCTGCGACCGCTGCGGCGGCGCCGGCCAGCTGCGCCAGGTGACCCGGACGCCGTTCGGCCAGATGGTCCGCGCCGTACCCTGCGACGTCTGCCACGGCTCCGGCAAAGTCCCCGACACCCCCTGCGAGGTCTGCGACGGCGTCGGCCGCACCCAGGGCCAGGTGACGAAGACGATCGACGTCCCGGCCGGGATCGAGGACGGCCAGCGCCTGCGGGTCAGCGGGGCCGGCCACGCGGGTGAGCCGGGCGCCCCGGCGGGCGACCTCTACATCGAGGTTGCCGTCGCCGCCGACGGCCGCTTCCAGCGCCAGGGCACCGACCTGGTGAGCTCGGTGCGGATCGCGGCGACCGAGGCGATGCTGGGGACCACGGTGACCGTGTCGACGCTCGAGGGCGAGCGGGAGATCGAGCTCGAGGCGGGAGTGCAGCCCGGCCACGAGGAGACGTTGCGCGGCGCCGGCCTGCCGCGGCTCGGCGGGCGCAAGCGCGGCGACCAGCGGGTCGTGGTCGAGGTCGTCGTGCCGACCAACCTCTCCGAGGAGCAGCGGGAGATCGCCGAGCGGCTCGACGGCACGCTCGGGCCCGACAACCTCGAGCCCCAGCACGGCGACGGCTTCTTCGGCCGCATGCGCAACGTCTTCCGCTAGCCGGCTCGGAACCTCGTGATCCGCCTCGCCGTGCGGTGCAGTCCCGACCAGGCCGACCTGGTGCTCGCCGAGCTGACCGTGCTGGCGCCGAACGGGGTCGAGGAGGAGCGCGGCCCCGGCTACGTCGAGTACGCGATCTACGGCGGCGAGGGGGAGCTGCCGGAGTTGGGATCGATCGAGGCCGTGGTCGCCGGGCGGCCGATCGAGGTGAGCTCGGCCGAGATCCCCGACGACTGGGCCGACCGCTGGCGGGACTTTCACAAACCGCTGCTGGTCGGCGAACGCCTTTGGCTGCGGCCCTCGTGGGAGCCGGAGCGGGAGGGGGCGATCGACCTGATCGTCGATCCCGGCCAGGCCTTCGGCACCGGTGCCCACCCGACCACCCGCCTCTGTCTCGAGTACCTCCTCGAGCTCGCCGACGGGGGCGAGAACGACGGCGCCCTGACCGACCTGGGCTCCGGCTCCGGCGTCCTCGCGATCGCCGCCGCCAAACTCGGCTGGTCCCCGGTCGCCGGCTACGACCACGAGCCCGCCGCGATCGAGGCCGCGACCGCGAATGCCGAGGTGAACGGAGCGCCCGTCAGCTTCCACCGCATGAACCTGCGGGAAAGCCTCCCGCAGCTCTCCCCGACCGTGGTGGCGAACATGACGTCCCCGATCCTCCGAGCAATTGCCGGCCACCTCAGCGGGGACCCGGGGGTGACCCGAACGAACCTCCCCGCTGTTGTGAGAGAGGGTCACCCCCAGGTCCCCGCTACTGCGGCCCGAACCCTCGTCCTCTCCGGAATCCTGCCCCCCGAGCTGGATGAGGTAGCCGCCGCCTTCGCCCCCGCCGGATTCGCCGAGCACGATCGGCGTCAGATGGGCGATTGGGCGGCCCTTTTGCTCCGACGCCCGCTATAAGGTGCCCCCATGGCCCTCGCGATGATCGGCGACGCCGGTTACAAGATCTTCCTGTTCCTCCACATCATGGGTGTGGTCCTGCTCGGCGCCACCTTCGGCTACGGGATCCTCTTCTCCGTCCTGCCGAAATACCCGCGCTCGGCACCTGCACTGATCGCCGGGATGCGCAAGGTCGACCGCGTGCTGGTCAATCCCGCGATGATCCTGATCCTGGTCGCCGGGATCGTCGTCCTCGCCACCAGCGGCAGCGTCTGGAAGGGCAGCCAGTTCTTCGTCGTCTGGGGCTTCCTCGCGATCATCGCCCTGTTCGGCCTCCAGCACGGCTTCTTCGCCCCGCAGATGGCGAAACTGCAGGAGATCGCCGATCGCGACGCCGCCGCCGGCGACGCGGTCAGCCCCGAGTTCGACGCGATCAGTCAGAAAATCGCTCAGGTGGGAGCGGCCACCGGCCTCCTCGTCGTGGTAACGATTTTCATCATGGCCTACAAGCCATTCCTTTGATCGACGCGGCGCTGCCGGTCGCCATGTTCGACTCCGGCGTCGGCGGGCTCACCGTCCTCCACGAGTGCCTGGTGGCGCTGCCGCAGGAGGACTACGTCTACCTCGGCGACACGGCGATGTTCCCCTACGGCGGTCGCGACCCGGCGCGGCTGCGGGAACGGATCGCGGCGATCACCGAGTCGCTGCTGCGGCGGGGTGTGAAGCTGGTCGTCATCGCCTGCAATACGGCGACGGCAATCGGCGAGGACGTGGTCCGCGCGGTCGCCGCCGAGCACGGGGTCGAGGTGGTCCCGGTGGTCGCCCCGCAGGCCGAGATCGCCGCCGCGATCACCGACAACGGCCGCGTCGGCGTGCTGGCGACGAAGAACACGGTCGAGAGCGGCGCCTACCGTCGGGCGCTCGAGGCGCAGGGGCGGGCGCTCGACGTGATCGAGGTGGCGGCGCCACGCCTCGCCCCCTTCATCCAGGACGGCTCACTGTTCGACGAGGAGACGATGGAGATGGCGCGCGGGTACTGCGCGCCGCTGCGCGAGGCGGGCATCGACACCTTGATCCTGGGCTGCACCCACTACCCGCTGGTGGCGCCGATGCTGCAGCGGATCCTCGGCCGCAACGTGCGGCTGGTCAGCGGCGGCCACGCCGTCGCCGCCGCGGTCCAGCGCACCCTGGAGCGCTCCGGCCTCGCCCGCGAGGGCGACGAGGAGGGGGCCTACGAGTTCTTCTGCACCGGCCCGGTGTCCTCGTTCGGCGACGTCGCCACCCGCTTCCTGCAGATGCCGCTCGGCGACGTCCGCCGGGTCGAGTTCAGGGTCCCGGCGTAGAACTGGCACACAGAATTTGCATTCCGCGCACCACGCGCGCGCATTTCCCTGAGACGGTTCCCCCATGCCCCCAGTTGCCGTCGGAAATACCGGATATACTTTCGAGGTGGCCAAGGTCCTCATCTCACTTCCTGACGATCTGCTCGGCCGGATCGACGAATACGCGAAGCGCTCCGCGGAGACCCGCAGCGGCTTTCTGCAGCGGCTTGCCGAGCAGGAGATCGCTGCGGACAACGCGCGGCGGAAGAAGGAGTTCGAAGAGCTGCTCGGGCCCCCCATCCCTCTCGGGGGAAACGCCGTGCAGAAGATCAAGGAAGGCCATGAAACCGGCAAGCCCTGGCACTGAGCGGTTACTGCTCGACGCCGGGATCTGGCACGAGAGCAAGGATTCGGAATCGGCTTGGGTCGAGGCCTGTCGATCCTTGGTGCTCGATACGGATCAAGCCGTTGGCACTTCGACCCTGGCGCTCTACGAGATCGCCAACACGCTCGGTGCCCGCGACGGACGAGCTGCGGAGGCCGTTGACATCTGTCGGCTGATAGGTGAGCGCTGCGGCAGCGCGATCGTCGCTCCGGACCCGATGCTGATGCATTCGGCGCTTTCGATCGCGGCCGAGCACGGCCTCACCGCCTACGACGCCTCCTACGTGGCGGCGGCCCGCCGCGAAGGCTGGACCCTGGTCAGCCTCGACATCAAGGACCTCGTCTCCAAAGGTCTCGCGATCACGCCCGACGCGGCCGTCTAACCTTCATCGCATGAGCGTTCTGGAGCAGGTGCAAGACGACGTGCGGGTGGCGATGAAAGCTCGCGAACGGGATAAGGCCGCGGCGCTGCGGCTGGTCGTCGACGCGCTCCAGCAGGATGCCAAGCTGGGCAAAGGCGACGAGGTCGCGGTGCTGCAGCGCGAACGGAAGAAACGGGTCGAGGCGGCCGAGGCCTTCGAGGGTGCCGGGCGGGCTGAGCAGGCCGCCGCCGAGCGCTTCGAGGCGGAGCTGATCCAGGGCTACCTGCCCGCCCAGCTCTCCGACGAGGAGCTCGACGGCCTGGTCGCCGAGGCGGTGGCCGAGACCGGCGCCACCGAGCAGAAGCAAATGGGCCAGGTGATGTCGGCGTTGATGCCGAAGATCGCCGGGCGCGCCGACGGCAAGCGGGTCAGCGCCGCGGTGCGGAAGGAGCTGGGTGCCTAGGTGCCCCGCCGCCAGCTGACCCTCGACAACGACGTCGCCGCCGAGCTTGCGGGCTCCGAGGACTCGGTCCTGCGCGGGCTGCGCGACCGCCTGCCCGTCGAAATCCACCTGCGCGGCAACGTGCTCACGTTGGACGGCGACGACACCGACCTGCAGGAGGCGGCGACGGTGGTCGACGAGATGGTCGAGTTGATCGAGCAGGGCCACGACGTGGTCCCCGGGACCGTGGAAGCGGTGGCCGGGGCGCTCGACGCGGAAGAGAGCCCGGCGGCGATCCTCGACGATGTCGTCTGGCGCCACCGCAACACCAAAGTCGCGCCGAAAACGCTGAACCAGAAACGCTACGTCGACTCGATCCGCCGCAACACGATCACCTTCGGGATCGGCCCGGCCGGCACCGGCAAGACCTTCCTCGCGGTCGCGATGGCGGCCGCCGCCCTGACCGAACGCAAGGTGCAGCGGATCATCCTCACCCGGCCTGCGGTCGAGGCCGGCGAGCGGCTCGGCTTCCTCCCCGGTGACATCCAGGCCAAGGTCGATCCCTACCTGCGCCCGCTCTTCGACGCGCTCTACGACATGCTCGACCCCGACCGCGTGAACGGCTACTTCGAGCGCAACGTGATCGAGGTGGCGCCGCTCGCCTTCATGCGCGGCCGCACCCTGAACGACTCCTTCGTGATCCTCGACGAGGCGCAGAACACGACGCCCGAGCAGATGAAGATGTTCCTCACCCGGCTCGGCTTCGGCTCGCGCATGGTGGTCACCGGCGACGTCACCCAGATCGACCTGCCCACCGACCAGCGGTCGGGCCTGATGGCGGTCCGCGACATCCTCGACGAGGTGAAAGAAATCTCCTTCATCGAGTTCGGCGGCGAGGACGTCGTCCGCCATAAGCTGGTCCAACGGATCGTCGCCGCCTACGACCGTCACAGTGCCGGTCGACCTGTCTGACGTGCCCGAAGACCTGCGCGAGCCGGTCGCGGCGGCGCTGGCCGCGGTCGGCGTCGACGAGGGCCACCTCGCGGTCGAGATCGTCGACGCCGAGCGGATCCGGGAGCTGAACCGCGAGCACCGGGGCAAGGAAGAACCGACCGACGTGCTCTCCTTCCCGATCGACGGACTCGGTCCCGCGCCCGGGCCGCGAGAGCTCGGCGACGTCGCCATCTGCCCCGAGCTCTGCGTCGACATGACACTCGCCGAGACCGTCGTCCACGGCGTCCTCCACCTCTGCGGCCACGACCACGAGACCGACGGCGGCGAGATGCTCGCGCTGCAGACCGAGATTCTGGAGTCGCTGGGCCAGGATCGGGCGGCCGGGTGAGCACGCGTTCCGGCTTCATCGGACTCGCGGGCCGGCCGAACGTCGGCAAGTCGACTCTGGTCAACGCCCTCGTCGGCCGCCACGTCGCGATCGTCTCGATGCGCCCGCAGACGACCCGGCGAGCGATCCGCGGCGTCGCCACCGATGTCGCCGCCGAACGGCAGCTGGTCCTCGTCGACCTGCCCGGCGTACAGCGCCCCCGCGACGCGCTGACCAAACGGATGCAGGCGCGGGTCGAGCGCGAGCTGGCCGACTCCGACGTGGCGCTCCTGGTGATCAACGGCGAGGAGGGCGTCGGCCCCGGGGACCGCTTCATCGCCGGCCTGCTGAAAGCCGCCCGCGACGAAATCCCGGTCATCTGCGCGGTCAACAAGTGCGACAAGCTCGCCCGCGGCGGCACCGTCGAGGCGCTCAGCGCCGCGGCCGACCTGCCCGGCGTCGACGAGGTCTTCCCGATCAGCGCGCGCGACGGCAGCGGCCTCGACGAGCTGCTCCACCGGCTCGGCGAGCTGGTCCCCGAGGGGCCGTACATGTACCCGCCGGAGGACTCCTCCGACCAGTCCTCGGAGCTGCTCCTCGCCGAGCTGATCCGCGAGCAGGTGCTGAACCGGACGCGGCAGGAGATCCCGCACTCGGTCGAGGTGAAAGTGCAGAGCATCGAGCCGCGCGCGGACGGCCTGGTCACCGTCGTCGCCGAGATCTGGGCGGAGACGGAGTCCCAGAAGGGGATCCTGATCGGCCGCGGCGGCGCCAAGATCGGTGAGATCGGCACCGCGGCGCGGCGCTCGCTGGAGCGCGAGCTGGGCGCCCAGGTCCACCTCGACCTGAACGTGCGGGTGCGGCGCAACTGGCGCCGCGACGAGGACATGCTCGACCGGCTCGGCATCGAGTAGCCGGCGGCCCTCTACGATCCCTTTCCCGTGTTTTCCGAAATTTCCTTTGACGAGCGTGGCCTGGTGCCGTGCGTGGTGCAGGACGAGTCCACCGGCGAGGTGCTGATGCTCGCCTACCTGAACGAGAAAGCCCTGCAGATGACGGTCGACACGGGGGAGATGCACTTCTACAGCCGCTCTCGTGACGAGATCTGGCGCAAAGGCGAAACCTCGGGGGCGACGATGGCGGTGCGCCGGCTCCGCTACGACTGCGACGGCGACGCCGTGTTGGCGATCGTCGCGCCGACCGCCAACGCCTGCCACACGGGGGAGCGCAGCTGCTTCTACCGCGAGGTCGGCGGTGCCGCCGCCCCCGACAAGGACGCTCCGGCCGCCCCCGGTGAGCCGCGCCGCGTCGTCCACGAGGCGCTCCCGGCACTGGAGCGCACGCTGAAGAGCCGTGCCGCCGAGCGCCCCGAGGGCAGCTATACCGTGCAGCTGCTGGATGACCCGACGCTGATCGGCGAAAAGGTCGAGGAGGAGGCCGAGGAGGTGGTCCGCGCCGCCCGCGAAGAGACCGACGAGCGGGTCGCCGAAGAGGCCGCCGACGTGCTCTACCACCTCGCCGTGCTGCTGGCCGCCCGCGGCGTGCCGCAGTCGGCGGTGTTCGAGGAGCTGAACGACCGTGCCGGCTGAGGTGGCCGCCGAGCCCGAGCTACGCCTCGAGCCGACCCTGGAGCGCGCCCGCGAGCTGGCTCGCGAGGGCAACGTGGTCCCGATCCGCGCCCGCTTTGTCGAGGACACCGAGACCCCCGTCTCCGCCTTCCTGAAGCTCCGCGCCGGCGAGCCGGAGGGGGCTCCATGCTTCCTGCTGGAGTCGGCCGAGCAGGGCCAGGTCGGCCGCTACTCCTTCGTCGGCCTCCGCCCCCGCGCGGTGCTCCGCTGGGCCGAAGGCGAGCTCTCCGAATGGGCCGGCGCCCAGTTGGCACTGACCGGCGGCGCGCCGACCAAGGTCGAGCCCGAGGACGATCCCTACGGCGCCGTCGCCGCCCGCTTCGCCGCCTACAAACCCGCCCCGGTAGAGGACCTGCCGCCCTTCACAGGCGGCGCCGTCGGCTTCTTCGGCTACGACCTGGTGCGCACGGTCGAGCCGCTCGGCGAGCCGAATCCCGACGAGCTGGGCCTCCCCGACATGGCCCTGATGGTCACCGACGCGATGCTGGTCTTCGACCACCTGCGCCACGAGCTGACGATCCTCGCCTGCGTGATCGCCGACGACGAGGAGGACTTCGACGCCGCTTACGCCCGCGCCGCGGCGACGATCGTCGAGATGCGCGAGCGCCTCCGCGGCGCCGTCCCGCAGCCCGCCGCGACGAGCGTGGTCAAGCCGCCCGAGTTCACCTCCAACTTCGAGCGCGAGGAGTTCGAAGCCGCGGTCGCGCGGATCGTCGAGTACGTGCACGCCGGCGACGCCTTCCAGGTCGTTCCCTCGCAGCGCTTCAGCGCCGACGCGCCGGTCGAGGCCTTCTCGGTCTACCGCGGCCTGCGCACGGTCAATCCCTCGCCCTACATGTACTACATCGATTTCGGCGACTTCCAGATCGCCGGCGCCTCGCCCGAGCCGCTGGTGAAGGTGCACGACGGGATCGTCGAGACGCGGCCGATCGCCGGCACCTCGCCGCGCGGCAAGTCCGCCGAGGAGGACCGCCGGCTCGCCGAGCGCCTGATCAACGACCCGAAGGAGCGGGCCGAGCACGTGATGCTGGTCGACCTCGGCCGCAACGACCTCGGCCGGGTCTGCGAGTACGGCTCGGTCACCGTCGACGAGCTGATGCAGATCGAGACCTACTCGCACGTCCTCCACATCGTGTCCAAGGTGTCAGGAAAGCTGCGCGAGGGGGTGACGGCGATGGACGTGCTGCGCTCGACGCTCCCCGCCGGGACGCTCTCCGGCGCGCCCAAGGTACGGGCGATGCAGATCATCGACGAGCTGGAGAAGGTGAAGCGCTGCTCCTACGGCGGCGCGATCGGCTACCTGAGCTGGGACGGCGACCTCGACACGGCGATCCACATCCGCACCGTGGTGGCGAAGGACGGCCGCCTCCACGTGCAGGCGGGCGGCGGCACGGTCGCCGACGCGAAGCCGAATTACGAGTAGAACGAGTCGGTGAACAAGGCGCGCGCCGTGGTCCGCGCGGTCGAGATCGCCTGCGCCCAGCCGGACTGGGCCTGAGCCGCCGGAGCCACACACCATGCGCGTCCTCGTGATCGACAACTACGACTCCTTCACCTACAACCTGGTCCAGTACCTGGGTGAGCTCGGCGCCGAGCTGGAGGTGGTCCGCAACGACAAGGCCGAGGTCGGCGAGCTGCTCGAGCGAGGCGCCGACCGCCTGCTCGTCTCACCCGGCCCCTGCACGCCTGCCGAGGCCGGGATCTCCGGCGAGGCGATCCGCGCCTTCGCCGAGGCCGGCACGCCGGTGCTCGGGGTCTGCCTCGGCCACCAGGCGATGGTCGAGGTCTTCGGCGGCAAGGTCGTCCAGGGCGAACCGGTCCACGGCAAGGACGCCGAGATCGTCCACGACGGGCGCACGATCTACTCCGGCCTGCCCTCGCCGATGGTCGCCGGCCGTTATCACTCGCTGATCGCCGACCCGGACCTCCCGGACGAGCTCGAGCTGACCGCCCACCTCGGCGACGTGGTGATGGGCGCCCGTCATAAGGAGCTGCCCGCCGAGGGCGTCCAGTTCCATCCCGAGTCGGTGCTGACGCCGCACGGGAAGCACCTACTGGCCAACTTCCTCGGGGAGGATCGCTAGATGCCTAACGATGTCGTCAGCCGTGCGATCGACCAGATCTGCGCCGGGGAGAACCTGACCGCCGACCACGCCTCGACCGTGCTCTCGGAGATCATGGAGGGGCGGGCCGAGCCGATCCAGACCGGCGCCTTCCTGATCGCCCTGCGGGCGAAGGGGGAGACGGTCTCCGAGCTGGTCGGGCTGGCGCGGACGATGCGCTCGCTCGCCACTCCGGTCCACACCGACCGCCCTGACCTGGTCGACACCGCCGGCACCGGCGGCGGCCCGACCACCTTCAACATCTCGACCACCGCGGCGCTGGTCGCCGCCGCCGCGGGCTGCCCGGTCGCCAAGCACGGCAACCGCTCGGCGACCTCGAAATCGGGCTCCGCCGACGTGCTCGAGGCGCTCGGGGTGAACGTCGACCTCGATCCGGAGGAGGTCGGCCGCTGTATCGACGAGGTCGGCTTCGGCTTCATGTTCGCCCAGCGCCACCATTCGGCGATGGCCCACGTCGGCCCGGCCCGCGCCGGCCTCGGCGTGCGCACCGTCTTCAACTTCCTCGGCCCGCTGACCAACCCGGCGGGGGCCACCCGGCAGCTGGTCGGGGTCGCCGATCGCTTCTACCAGGAGACGATCGCCGAGGCGCTGATCGGCCTCGGCACCGTGCGCGCGCTGGTGGTCAGCGCCGAGGACGGCGTGGACGAGCTCTCCCTGTCGGCCCCGACCCGGGTGATCGAGGTCTTCGACGGCCGCACGGCCGAGTGGTTCGTCGAGCCCGGCCAGTTCGGGCTGGCGCCGCTGGAGCTGGAGGAAATCAAGGGCGGCACGCCGGCGGAGAACGCCGACGCCACCTGCGCCGTGCTGGCGGGCCATCCCGGCCCTCACCGCGACATCGTCCTGCTGAACGCCGCCGCCGCGATCTACGTCGGCGGGCTCGCCGCCGATCTCGAGGACGGGGTCGGGAAAGCCGCGGCAGCGGTCGATTCCGGCGCGGCTGCCGGCCTGTTGGACAAGCTCATCGCTGCAACGGGCCGAAGCGCCGGCTAGTCTGTCTTCGTTCAAGTGGGAATCATCGACGAGCTGATCGACGGCGCCCGAGACGGGGTGGAAGCGCGCAAGCGTGATCTGCCCGTGGCAGAGCTCGAGGCGCAACTCTCCGGACGGGGCGAAGACCGCCCGTTCCAGGAGGCCCTGGTCCGTCCGGGCCTCTCGGTGATCGCCGAGTTCAAGCGGCGCTCGCCGAGCGCCGGCGACATCGCCCCCGGCGCCGACGTCGGTGCCCACGTCGCCGCCTACGAGCGCGGCGGCGCGGCGGCGCTCTCGGTGTTGACCGACGCGCCCCACTTCGGCGGCTCGCTCGAGGACCTGCGCGCGGCGCGCGGCGCGGCGACCCTGCCGATCATCCGTAAGGACTTCATCGTCGACCCCTACCAGCTCTACGAGGCGGCGGTCTACGGCGCCGACGCGGTGCTGCTGATCGTCCGGGCGCTCTCCGATCGCGAACTGCGGGCGCTCTACGAGGAGGCGCGGGCGCTCGACCTCGACTGCCTGGTCGAGGTGCACGACGCCGACGAGCTCGAGCGGGCGCTCGAGGTCGACGCCGAGGTGATCGGGATCAACAACCGCGATCTCGACGAGCAGCGGGTCGACATCCAGACCACCTTCGAGCTGATGCCCGACGTGCCGGCCGGGAAGACCGTCGTCGCCGAGAGCGGGATCTCGGGACGCGAGGAGCTGATGGAGCTCGACCGGGTCGGCGTCGACGCGGTCCTGATCGGCGGCGCCCTGATGACGGCCGCCGACCCGGAGCTGAAGACGCGCGAGCTGACCGGCGCCGACGAGACGCGCGAACACCGCTACTAGCGGGTCGATTCCACGGGGGGCGAGGGCTCAGGCCCCTGCGGCGGGGGCTCGACGCGAGGCTTTCGGCGGGAAGTGCGCGGGTCGGTTCACAGGGCAAGGTCAACTCACTCGCCGTCGACTTTGACCATGCCAGGGCAGGGTGAAAGTCGACGGCGCGATCGGACCTCCTTAAGCCCGTGGGACGGCCCTCTCGTAGGCGGTCACAGCCTGCCCGGACCGCCTGCGAGAGGGCCGGGTCCCTTACCTCGTCCTTCGCCGGCCCCTGCGTCCCCCTCCCAGTTGTCTCTCAGGAACCTGCCGACGTTTCGCCTTACCGTCCACCTTGCGGCGCGCCTTCACCTCTTTAGAAAACTTTAGGACTTGCTTTAAGGGCGCGTCACAGGTCTACGCAATCCTGCCCGCCATGGACGAGAAACCGGACAACCAGATCGGCATGCAAGGCGGCGCGGACACCCCGGGCAAGGCGGAGAAGAAGCAAGGCTTCTTCCGTTCGTCGTTCGGCTCGGCGCTGCTCGGCGGCGCGGTCGTCGCCGTGGTCGGCGCGATCCTGCTGCTGACCGGTGCGGTGAAGTCCAGCGGCGGCGGCACGACCACGATCCAGCAGTCGAGCGCCGCGCCGATCGTCTCCAAGACCGAAGGCGAAAGCGGCAACACCGTCGACCAGATCTACAAGGCCGACGGCAACGGCGTCGCCTTCATCGAATCGGAACTGGAACCGGAAGAAACCGAAAGCTTCAACCCCTTCGTCGAACCGGAATCGCAGAGCGGCGGCACCGCGACCGGCTCCGGCATCGTCCTCGACGACAAGGGGCACATCCTCACCAACAACCACGTGATCGAAGGCGCCTCGAAGATCCAGGTGAAACTCGGCGAATCCGACAAGGAGTACACCGCCGAAGTGGTCGGCACCGACCCCGCCTCCGATCTCGCCCTGATCCAGGTCGAAGCACCGACCAGCGAACTCACCCCGCTGACCCTGGGCGACTCCAGCAAGATGGAAGTCGGCGACCCGGTGGTCGCGATCGGCAACCCCTTCGGGCTCGATCGGACCGTCACCAGCGGCATCGTCTCGGCGCTCCAGCGCCAGATTCAGGCGCCCAACGGCTTCTCGATCGACAACGTGATCCAGACCGACGCGGCGATCAACCCCGGTAACTCGGGCGGCCCGCTGATCAACTCGCAGGGCGAAGTGATCGGCATCAACTCGCAGATCGAGACCGGCGGCAACGGCGCCGACGGGAACGTCGGCATCGGCTTCGCGATCCCGATCAACACCGCCAAAGCCGTGATCCACGAACTGGAAACCAAAGGCAGCGTCGAACACGCTTACCTCGGCATCGAGGGTGGCACGATCACC